>DJVA01000010.1:0-37500 GCA_002440705.1 Flavobacteriaceae bacterium UBA6268
GATAATGTTAGGGAAGTATCTTTTTCCCTTGGAGCTTAACAGTGCATTTTAACTAACTAAACTTCAAAATGTAACTATGAGTAAAACTGCCGAATCGGTTTGGAGCAATTGTTTGTCCTTTATTCAAGATAACATTTCCTCTCAAGCCTACAAAACATGGTTCGAACCTATCAAGGCAGTGAAGCTCAACGATAATGCCCTTAGCATTCAAGTTCCCAGTAAGTTTTTTTATGAATGGTTGGAGGAACACTACGTGAAACTCCTAAAGGTAGCACTTACCAAGGAATTAGGGACCAAAGCCAAATTGGTTTACATCATCAAGATGGAAAACACCTATGGCAACAGGCAGCCTTTCACCGAGAAAATTCCAAGCTCCAACCGCAGTCAGATGAAAGACCAAGAGGTCGACGTTCCTGTGAAGAACAAGAGTCCCGAGCTTAAAAACCCCTTTGTCATACCCGGGATTCGAAATGTAAAAATTGAATCGCAACTTAATCCCAATTACAATTTCGAAAATTTCTTGGAAGGCGAATCCAACCGTCTGGCGCGTTCCGCAGGTTACGCAGTGGCCAACAAACCAGGGGGCACTTCTTTCAACCCGCTATTGGTTTTTGGCGGGGTTGGACTGGGAAAAACGCATTTGGCCCATGCCATTGGGGTGGAAATCAAGGAAAAATACCCTGAAAAGACCGTTCTGTACATTTCTGCGGAAAAATTTACCCAACAGTACATCGAATCGGTCAAAAAGAACAACCGAAACGACTTCATCCATTTTTACCAAATCATCGATGTCCTAATTGTGGATGACATCCAGTTATTGTCTGGAAAAGCCGGAACCCAAGATGTGTTCTTCCATATTTTCAATCACTTGCATCAAAATGGCAAACAGGTTATTTTGACTAGTGATAAGGCGCCTGTAGACATGATCGATATCGAGCAACGGCTGTTATCGCGTTTTAAATGGGGCCTTTCCGCAGAGCTAAACCACCCCGACTACGATACCCGCGTAGCTATCATTGAAAATAAACTGTATCGGGATGGTGTGGAAATGCCCGAGGAAATCATTGAATTTTTAGCCAATAATATAAAAACCAATATCCGGGAATTGGAAGGAGCCATCATCTCATTGATTGCCCATTCTTCCTTCAATAAAAGGGAAATTACCATCGATCTTGCCAAAAAGATTGTCGATAATTACGTGAAGCATACCAAACGGGAAGTTTCCATCGATTACATTCAAAAAGTGGTAAGCGAATACTTCCAGATGGATGTGGACACCTTACAGTCAAAGACCCGCAAACGACATATCGTTCAAGCTAGGCAGTTGGCCATGTTCTTTGCCAAAAAATTTACGAAAGCTTCCTTAGCCTCTATTGGATCGCAAATTGGACAACGGGACCACGCCACGGTTTTGCATGCCTGCAAAACGGTAGACAACCTCTCCAGTACCGATAAGCAGTTTAGAAAGTATGTAGAGGACCTCAATAAAAAATTAACCCTGTAATCAATCCCGTGAGAGCGGGATTTTTTATTTTTAAACAATGAAGACTAAAATATTGATGGTCTGCCTCGGCAATATTTGCCGTTCCCCCTTGGCAGAAGGTATTTTAAAATCCAAAGTAGATCCAGCCAAAGTTCAAGTAGATTCTGCAGGAACCGGAGGTTGGCATGTTGGAGAATTACCCGATTCCAGGAGCATTGAAGTGGCCCAAAAATATGGAATCGATATTACGGACCAACGGGGCAGAAAATTTTCTGCTTACGATTTTGAGCAATACGATTACATCTATGTAATGGACAACTCCAATTACCAGGATGTCATCAAATTGGCCAACTCCAGTTCCGAAATCGCAAAAGTGAAATTAATTTTGGATGAAGTTTTCCCCGATGAGAATGTAGATGTCCCCGATCCATATTATGGGGGCACATTGGGTTTTGAAAATGTTTTTAAGCTGTTGGATGATGCGTGTGAGAAAATAGCGCATAAACTCTAACACTGCATGAGTAAATTGAATAATATTATAAAAAAAATGCCTTGAGAACCTGCTATTTTTTATTGCTTCTTAGTACAATCGGCACTTTAGCAAGAGCGCAAAATTTTTCCATTGAATTGTTTTCATCAGGGTTTAACCAACCATTGGATATTCAAAATGCTGGAGACGATCGTCTCTTTATTGTTGAAAAAAACGGGTTGATAAAAATTGTGAATGGTGATGGTACAGTTCCCCCTTCACCCTTTGTTGACATTTCAACCAAGATCGATCCTTCTGGTGAAGGTGGCCTCTTGGGTTTGGCCTTCCATCCCGATTATTCTAATAATGGTTACTTTTATGTGAATTATGTGGATTTAAACAGGGATCTGCAAATTTCCCGATTTTCAGTAAGTCCGGGAGATGGCAATATAGCAGACCCTAACAGTGAACTTCCCATTTTAAATTACGAACATGACAATGTTTTCCATTATGGAGGAACCATTGGTTTTGGACCAGATGGTTATTTTTATATTTCCACCGGGGATGATCTGTCTTCAGACAACGCACAAAATACCACAAACCTTAAGGGAAAAATTTTGAGATTGGATGTCGATAATCCCTCTGGAGGGAACAATTACGGCATTCCTCCCGATAACCCCTTTGCTGGTAGTACTACGGAATCAGAAGAAATTTGGGCCTATGGTTTGAGGAACCCTTGGAAGTTTAGTTTTGATGTTCCTGAAAATACCATTTGGATAGCAGACGTTGGTGAGTCAACAGTCGAGGAAATCAATAGGGTTTCTATTATAGAAAGTGGCTATAACTTTGGGTGGCCTTGTTACGAGGGGAGTATGCCCCACAGTACCTTAGATTGTCCACCCGTCAATGAACTTGAATTTCCTTTAGCGGAATACACCCATGATATTGGATTTGCCATCATAGGGGGTTATGTTTATAGAGGAACTTCGTTTCCCGATTTTTATGGCTCCTATCTCTTTGCCGATATTGGTTCGGATATCTTGGGTTGGGTAGATGAAAGCGAAGCAATCCATTTTACACAACCCTATGGAAGAAATTGGTCGAGTTTAGGGGTTGATTTTTCGGGTGAGATTTATCTTGCGGCATTCACGGTTGGGGAAATTTATAAACTTGATTTACAACTTTCCATTCCGCAATATCAAGAGCATGAAGTTTTTCTTTTTCCAAACCCAACAAAAATGGAATTTTCCATAAAGCTAAAAGAGCACGTGATTTCGTCGGTGACCATCCTCGATTTACATGGAAGGAAACTTTGGAGTACCTCAGGAAATTCTTCATCAGACTTATCAATTAAGCTTCCACTCATGGACAGGGGAGTATATTTTGTGAAGATTGAAGATATCTCCGGAAATGTTTCTCTAAGAAAAATAGTCCTGGAATAGTTACATACTCGATTTACTTGTATTCAACGGTAACTGGTTTTTTTGATCGAATTTTTTAATTGGTCTCTATTCATTACATTTAGAAAAAAAATCCATGAAAAATATTCTAATAACTGGTCTTGTAATTTTTTTCAGCTTCCAAGGTTGGTCACAAACGATCACTCTGGAATCCTTTGCCTCTGGCTTTTCTGCACCGGTCGATATCGCACATGCTGGGGACGATCGCCTATTTGTGGTCGAAAAAGGAGGGCGCATTAAAATCCTAAATGCTGATGGCACCATCGAGGCCACACCTTTTTTGGATATTTCATCTTTGGTATCTAATGGTAGCGAGCAAGGATTGTTGGGATTGGCCTTTCATCCAGATTATGCCACCAATGGTTACTTCTATGTGAATTATACCGATACCGGAGGCGATACACAAGTTTCGCGATTTAGCGTCGATTCGGGAAATCCCAACTTGGCCGATCCGGCCAGCGAGTTTCCGATCATCGATTATACACAGCCATTTTCCAACCACAATGGAGGATGTGTTCGTTTTGGACCGGATGGATACCTTTATATTGCTGCCGGTGATGGTGGCAGTGGTGGAGATCCTGGTAACCGCGCTCAGAACACAGAGCTGCTTTTGGGGAAACTCCTGAGGATTGATGTAGACAGCCCCGGTGGGGGAAACAACTATGGAATTCCTCCAGATAACCCCTTCGCGGGCGACCCACCAAATGCAGGGGAGATTTGGGCCTACGGACTTAGAAACCCTTGGAAATTCAGTTTTGACAAAGACAATGGCGACCTTTGGATTGCCGATGTGGGTCAAGGTACCATTGAAGAAATCGACCATGCCGCTGGAAACGCGGCCGGTCTCAATTACGGTTGGCGATGTTATGAAGGTTCTTTGGTTTATAACAATACCGATTGCCCCGATCCAAGCGAATTGACCTTTCCAGTAGGGGAATACAATCATTCCGTAGGCAATTCCATTACGGGGGGCTATGTTTACAGGGGAAGCACCTATAACAACATGCTGGGCTATTACTTTTTTGCTGATTTTGGATCAGGGGTCATTGGAAGCATTGACAGTGATGAAAATTTGACCATTCTGGACGATACCAATTCCAATTTTTCATCTTTTGGTGAAGATGTAAATGGCGAACTATACCTTGTTACCTACTCTGGAACCATCTACAAAATTGTGGGGGAAGTTTTGGAATTGGAGGAGTTTAAATACACGACAGTCCATATTGTGCCCAACCCTGCCGTCCATTCGTTTACCATTCAAAGCTTTGATGAATCCATTGTTAAATTTGAAATATTCAATCTGAACGGAACCTTGATAAAAAGTAGTCATGGCTCAGCTTTCCACAGCAAAACCATCTCTACTCAAGGTTTTTCCAAAGGACTTTACCTAATCAAAGCCTACGGAGAAGAAGGGCAATGTTCCATCCACAAACTACTTATAGAATAACTGCTCATGACGCCCCAACTTGGTAACCTTTATCTCATTCCCTGTCCGTTGGGAGCAACCCCCCCTTTGGAAGTACTTCCCCTTTCTGTCAAAAAAGTGATTGAACTCATTGACCATTACATTGTGGAACACGAAAAAAATGCCCGAAGGTTTATCAAAGAAATCGTCCCTAAAAAATCGCAACCTGATTTGAAGCTACAGACCATTAATAAATTTACGGATGCTTCCGAAATTCCGCAAATGCTTGCCCCATGCTTTGAGGGTATACACATGGGTGTCATTAGTGATGCAGGATGTCCAGGGGTTGCCGATCCTGGAGCAGCAATAGTATCCCAAGCGCACCTTAACGGCATTAGGGTAATCCCATTGGTAGGGCCTTCCTCTTTATTATTGGCCATGATGGCCAGCGGCTTTAACGGACAAAATTTTGCGTTCAATGGATACCTCCCTATTGAAAAGCAAGAACGTAAAAAGGAGATCAAAAGATTGGAGCGGCTTTCCCAAGAACTGGGACAATCTCAATTGTTTATCGAAACCCCTTACAGAAACAATCAACTCTTGGAAAGTTTGCTGCAAACCTTACATCCCGATACCCAACTCTGTATAGCCAGTGACATTACCCTTTCTTCCGAATTCATTTTGACCCAACCTGCAGGGTTGTGGAAAAAAACAAAGGTGGACCTACATAAAAGGCCCACCTTGTTTATCATCCATAAAGCTTGAGTGCTTTACAACAGGTCAATTTGTTTTTGCGGTTCGATCAATGAAGTATCGTACCCCGAAAATTTCTTGAGGTAATACCTGATAGAAGTTCCGAAGGCATCCTCGAATTCTTCCGTACCACCACTTCGAAGGTATTTCTTTACGTTTCCTGCTCCCGCCAAGTGTGCAGCGGCTAAAATACCGGATTCGGTTACCCGCACCCCGTTGATGTAGGTGCCAACATACCTTTTAATGTCCCTGCGCAAAATCCATTTGTTTCGGGCCGTATAAGCGTTAAATGCATCTTCCTGAAGGCGGGTATCGTTCATAAAATCGCTGGAATCGTGGATTCCAATCATTTTAAGGGTGTTTTTGTTGAACTGGTATTTTCCTAAATACCCATAACTATTGATAGTCGAGTAATCGCCTTGTGATTCCTTAAATGCCAAGGCTTCCTTAAAAGCGATGTACGATTTGTCGAGGAACAATTGGTAACGGGCAATTTCAACATCATCCCCTTTTTTGATGTCGGTTTTATTGGGGACGTTGTAGCACATTGCTTCATCATCCACTCTATAAGCAGAAAAATCTACCTTGGTTCCAAAAGATAGGCCAGAGGAAGCTACCGCTACCATAAGGGCCATAATGGCAATTTGAGATAAATTTCTTTTCATCAAGTTTTGATTTTTGACAAGATTACCTTATCAAATTTCAGCGTGCAAAGGTACGAAATATTTTACAAAATTGATTTTCAGGCTGTTAATAAATGTTAAATCCCTTATCGAAAACGTTTTCAGCAGCCCTTTTCAAAACTGTATCTAAAGTTACGACCAAAAAAAATGGAAAAATCAGACGAAAATCATAAATAATAACAAAATTGTAAACAGTTATCGCTGAACCCCTTGCCCTGAAATCCAGCGCACATATTCGGCTTTGTTGGCATTATGCTGTGCCAAGGTTTTTGCAAATTTGTGGTACCCGAAACGATTAACATCGGCCACGAAGTAGTAGTAATCGTGTTGCTCGGCATTCAACACTGCATCGATAGAGGAAATATCGGGCATTGCTATGGGTCCAGGAGGCACCCCTGCATACTTGTAGGTGTTGTAAGGGGAATCGATTTCAAGGTCTTTATAGAGTACGCGTTTGATGGTTTGTTCAAAATCATCCTCCACAAGCTTCTTGGCATAGATCACCGTGGGGTCGGCCTGTAAGTACATCCCAGCTTTGATTCTGTTTAAATAGACCCCTGCAACCCTTGCGCGTTCTTCAACTTTAGCAGTCTCTTTCTGTACAATAGCAGCCAAAGAAATGACCTGGGTTTCAGAGAGCCCAATTTGTTTGGCCTTTGCCTTTCGAGTCTCGTTCCAGAAACGCTGGTACTCTTTAAGCATTTTATCCCTAAAGTTTGTTGCCGAAGTATTCCAATACACCTCATAGGTATTGGGCAAGTACATCCCCAAAGCATTTTGTGTTGTAAAAGCATTTTGCGTTAAAAATGCGCTATCCTTCAAGGCATTTAAGATGCTAAGGCTATCCGGTTCTATTTGACCCGCCAATTGCCCGGCCAAATCCTCCAATCGTTCCTGATTGTTAAACTTTACGAGGATGGGACTATTTTTACTGCGGATGGTATTGATGATGTCATTATTGTTCATGCCTTTTTTGAGCAAGAAATGACCGGATTTTACATTTCCAATGTAGCCTTTCCTTTTAGCTAGTGCGATAAAGGACTCCTCATTTTTTAGCAAAGGCCCAATGTCCTCCAGAACTTGTTGGAAATTGGACCCCGTAGCAATGTATAGATGTGCTTCGGTATTTAGAAATGCAGTGTTGTCGAGAAACAAAGTACGGTATACGTAATAGGCAAATCCTCCCATCAGGACTAACCCCAAAATAAGTGTCGCTAAAATGACTTTCTTTAGATTACTCATGAATTAACTGATACAACCATTCACTTTTATAACGCCCTCCTGAAAGGATCCAATCTTTTTTCTTTCCTACTTTCTGGAATCCCAACTTTTCAAACAGCTTTAAACTTTTTTTATTGTCCGATGCAATATTGGCAAAGATTTGATGCAAATTCAAATGGTCAAACCCATAGGCACACATTAGCTGTACCGTCTCGTAGGCATATCCTTTGCCGCGGTCCTGTTCCGAAAAAATAATCACCCCCAAACCGGCACGGCGGTGTTTTGGATCGAATTCAAAAAGGTCCACAAAACCTAAAACCTTATCATTCACATTACTGCAAATGACCAAGCGCAATTGTTTTACTTCATAAATATCCCGATGGGCATTCTCGAGATACTGTTTCAAAACGAATTTGGAATAGGGTGTAACCGTATTGCTGATTTCCCAGACCGATTCGTCATTTTCCAGCAAGTACAGGAATTCCAAATCTTCTGGCTCCAAGGCCCTTAAAAAAATATATTTTCCCTTCAACCGCATGACCAGTTTCCTTTAAATACCTGAACCGCGGGACCAATAAGAAAAACATTCGTATACACAGTTGCCTCCTTTTGAAAGGAAACTTCCAGGTCCCCACCTAGGGTTTTTAAGTAAATGTTGTGGGATTTGGTTTTACCTATTTGGTGCATGGCAATTGCCACAGCAGTGACCCCGGTGCCACAGGATAAGGTTTCGTTTTCAACACCTCTTTCATAAGTTCGAACCTTAAAGGTATCCTCAGACAGTTGTTCCACAAAATTGATGTTTGCCCCGGCATCTCCGTATAATTCATTTCGAAGGCGCTTGCCTTCACCATAGACATCAAAACCATCAAGATAGGAAACCATTTGCACATGATGGGGCGACCCCGTATCCAGAAATACATGCCCTTCTTGAACCAACAGTCGTGAAACCTCTTTCATCTGGAGGGAAACTACTTTGTGGTTAATGGTGGCTTGGTGTAACCCATCAACGGCCTCAAATACTGCCCGATCCTTAACAATTCCTAAAAATTGTGCAAAATGAACCAAACACCTACCGCCATTTCCACACATACTACTTAGGTTTCCGTCACTATTGTAATAAACCATTTTAAAATCCAACTCTGGGTGATGTTCCAAAAGAATGAGCCCGTCGGCACCGATCCCAAATCTTCGGTCACACAATTCCCTTACAAAATGCACATCGGATGTGCGAAATACAGCTTCGCGATTATCAACTAAGATAAAATCGTTACCGGTTCCTTGGTATTTATAAAATTCGAAAACCATTGCCAGCAAAGGTATCAAAATCCAAACCTAAAAGGAACCTAAAAAGGATGTTAAATAGACGTTAATTAAGAAATATCTTAACAATAGAAATGATCTTCGATAGTTAATTTTAGAGTCCTAATTAAAAACTTTTCGTGATGAAACAAACAATTCGTTTATTTTTAGTAGCACTGGTAGCGGGAGCTACCACTCTTGGCGGATACAAATGGCTCGTAGAAGCCCCTCACCAAGTAGCTGTTGTAAGTACTTCAGAAAATCCAAATTACATTCCTACTAATTATGCAGCGAATACGGCCATGGCAGCCGGAATCGATTTCACCGATGCTGCCCAAAAATCCGTTCACGCCGTGGTGCACGTGAAAAACACGACCGTTAGTCGCCAGCCCACTAACATGATGGATCTTTTCTTTGGTGGCGGAAGCCCGAGGGCCATGATAGGTACAGGAAGCGGTGTCATCATTAGTCCCGATGGGTACATCATTACCAACAATCACGTCATTGAAAACGCCGTTCAGTTGGAAGTAACCCTAAACAACAACAAAACCTACAAAGCCGAAATCATCGGCTCCGATTCCAAAACAGACATTGCACTTATTAAAATTGACGCCGACGACGATCTACCTTTCATTCCTTTTGCCGACTCCAATAATGTAAAAGTAGGCGAATGGGTCTTGGCCGTTGGGAACCCCTTCAACCTCACCTCCACCGTAACTGCAGGAATTGTGAGTGCCAAGGCTCGGGACCTAAACGAATTTGATAGCAATCCGCAATCGTTTATTCAAACCGATGCTGCAGTTAATCGTGGCAATAGCGGCGGGGCTTTGGTCAATACCCAGGGACAGCTGGTAGGCATCAATACCGCCATTACCAGCGAAACAGGTTCCTATGTGGGTTATTCCTTTGCGGTGCCTTCGAATACGGCACGTAAGGTAGTGGAAGATATTATGGAATACGGAAACGTTCAACGGGCCATGTTGGGTATTACCGGCGGAAGTCTCGATTCGCGTACTGCCGACCAAGTTGGGGTTTCTGAAACCGAAGGAATTTATGTTTCTTCTGTTGAAAAAGGCAGTGGTGCCGATAAAGGTGGCATCCAAAAAGGGGATATCATCAAAAAAATCGACGGATTCAAAATGGCCAAGTTTTCCGATCTAAGTGGCTATTTAGGTTCCAAACGTCCCGACGACATAGTGAACGTAACCATACTTCGTGGTGGTGATGAAAAAGTGATCCCAGTAACCTTGGTAAAGTTGGAAGTTTACCAAATAGATGAATTGGGATTGGAAGTGAAAAATATCAACACTTCAGAACTCAAATCCAGAGGAGTAAAACATGGAGTGAAGGTAAGCCGAGCCTTAACCCCCGACATGCAGCGTTACAACCTGGAAGGGATTATCATTACCGAAATCAACGATGAATCTGTCGAAACTATCGACGACATCAAAAATGCAATGAACCATCGGGAATACAATGAACCCATCAAATTGACCTTTGTGAACCAACAAGGGGAAACACATTCCTTTATTTTTAGATAAACAATTTTAGAATCCATAAAATGCCTGTTGAATACCATTCAGCAGGCATTTTTATTTTCAGTAATATCCTTTACGAAAACGTTTTAGTTGTTTACTTTTGCAAAAAATTTCAAAAACCTTAAAATCCATCCCAAATATGAGTTTTGATGAAGTGTACGAAAAAGAACTGGCCTTCCAAACAGACCGCCGTAAAGCCAGTGTTGAATTCATTAAAATTGTGAGCGATCTTTGGTATGACAAGTCCATTGAGTTGGTGCTGTTCCGCAACCAATTGATCGACCGAAATGTAAGTGAAATCCTGAACCTTCACGAATATGCAGGCGAGTTTGTACAAAAGCCCATTTCCATTTTTGACAGTGTAGAAATTGCACAGGCCATCAAAACCTTGGATTTCCCCCCCGCTAAGCTAGACATAGGGAAATTGACGTATGAGTACCATTTGGAAGACAACCGTTACCAGGATGCCATAGCCTTTGTAAGCGATAAATTGAAAGGTGCCAAAAAACAAAAAACCATTGTGCCAAAAGATGTGGTACTTTACGGTTTTGGCCGTATTGGTCGTTTATTGGCCCGCGAACTTATGACCCGTACCGGAAAGGGCAACCAAATGCGACTGCGTGCGGTCGTAACCCGTGGGACGGTAGACCAAAATGTTCTTGAAAAAAGGGCGTCATTGCTGCAGTACGATTCGGTACATGGGGATTTTCCGGGAACCGTAAGTGTGGATGCCGAAAACCAAGCTTTGATCATCAACGGTACAACCGTACACATGATTTCTGCCAACAGCCCGGAAGAGATTGATTACACACCCTATGGCATTGAGGATGCTTTGGTCATTGATAATACAGGTGCCTTTCGGGACGAGGAGGCTCTAAGCAGGCATTTAAAATCCAAAGGCGTTTCAAAAGTGCTATTGACTGCTCCTGGAAAAGGGGTTCCCAACATTGTGCACGGGGTAAACCACCTAGACTACGATCCCAAGAAAATAGCCATTTTTTCTGCAGCTTCCTGTACCACCAACGCCATTACGCCGGTTTTGAAAGCCGTGGAAGAATCTTTGGGAGTAGTTCATGGCCATTTGGAAACCATCCATGCCTACACCAACGACCAGAACCTTGTGGACAACATGCACAAAAAATACCGCCGTGGCCGTGCTGCCGCATTGAACATGGTTATTACCGAAACGGGAGCTGGAAGGGCCGTAAGCAAGGCCTTGCCTTCCTTTGAAGGAAAACTCACCTCCAATGCCATCCGAGTACCGGTCCCAAATGGGTCCTTGGCTATTTTGAACCTTACTTTAGAAAAATCGACCTTCAAAGATGGCATCAATGCCCTCATGAAAAAATATGCTTTGGAAGGCGACTTGGTAGAGCAGATCAAATACTCCCTGAACAATGAATTGGTCTCCAGCGACATCATTGGTTCTTCCGCTCCATCCATATATGATAGTAATGCCACAATCGTTACTGAAGATGGTAAAAATGTAGTTTTATATGTGTGGTATGACAACGAATACGGCTACAGCCACCAGGTGATCCGCTTGGCGAAGTACATCTCGGAGGTACGGAGGTATACGTATTATTAACGACTATAAATGCTTAATATCGAGAAATTTTGATGGGATTTTCTATATTTAAAAAACTATTGTATGAAATTGTTTAGAGCCTCACTTTTAATAGCTGTCCTTATCACTTTTCTATCTTGCTCAAAAGATGATAAAAATACTGCTGACGGAACAACTATTACAGCCAGTAATTTCACCATTTCAGTTGTTGAAAACCCCCAAGATGGACAAGTAATAGGAACCATTGAAGCCTCAACAAACCAAGGTAGTCTAAATTTTACGATTGCCCAGGAAAATCCAGTTGGAGCATTAAAAGTGGGAAGTACTAATGGAGAAGTATCTGTTTTGGATTCAAGTCTTTTCAACTATTCCAATAATCCAATTATTTCAGCAACTATAAAAATTTCAAATGGATCAACTTTTAAGAACATCAACATTACGATAAATCTTGAACCCTCAATCGAAAATATTTATGAAGGTAGTGTCACATTGAAAACGCAAGAGGAAGTGAATGACTTTGGAGCAAACAATTATACACAAATTACAGGTCAACTCACCATTGGACATCCTGAGGAAACCGGCAGTACCAACATCGTTGATCTATCGCCATTGCATAGCATAGGAATCGTAGCTGCCCTTACAATCAAAAACAATACACTACTGACAACGACAGAAGGACTTAATCTAAGCACAATTTCAGTGCAGCTTGCAGTTGTTAATAATCCTTTGCTAGTACACCTCAAAGGGTTTGCCTCTATGACGTATTTTAACAACATATTCATTTTTGATAATGAAGCATTGTCAGATCTTTCAGAATTTAGTCAGATTACAAAAATTGGGTATTTTTCTTTAATAGGCTGTGAATCATTGCCCAATATTGACTGGCTTCAAAACCTGACAGCACTAGAAAGTGGATTTGACATTAGCAATTGTGATTCATTAATTAGCTTGGACGGCCTTAGCAATGTAACAAGTTTTTCGGGACCTCTTGAGAATAGAGGAATAAGAATTTCGAATAACCTTTTACTTGAAAATCTGGATGGCCTTCAAAATTTGACCACTTCACTTTACAATTTGGATATTTTCAATAATTCATCACTCCAAAACATTGAGGGCTTATCAAACATTAATGTTTTTCAGGAGTTGACTATTACTGAAAACGAATCCCTTCAAAACCTGATTGGACTTGGATCGATAACAAAAGTTAACATTCACATTGAAATAAAAAGGAACAATTCCCTTACAGATTTAGTAGGTCTTGAAAACCTGGAAACTTCACCTGGAATTTTTACAATTGATGGTAATCTAAATCTCAATAATTTAAATGGATTGGAAGGTCTTACCCATATTTACTCTTTGAGAATTGTTAATAATACCAACCTGACTGATTTTTGCAGTTTACAAAATCTTTTGACAACGGATACCAACACTGGCTTTTACGCATTTGAAAACGCTTACAATCCCACGAAGCAGGACATCATAGACGGCAATTGCAGCCTGTAAAATTTGAAGATTTCAATTTGCTACAGCTCCCACCCGGCACGGTAATCCCGTTTTACCCACTGGTTGGCCTCTTCCCAATTGGTCACTTTCATGTTTTGTCCGTCCCATAAAATGGTCCTGCGCCCTGGATAGTCGTACGGATCCCAATCGCCCATTTGCTTGCCTTCCTTAAGGGCTTTGTATTGATAGGCTTTGATGGCGAGATTCCCCATCAACACCGCCTCAGTTAAAGGACCTCCGTAAGAGAAAGGGGAAGAAGTTTCGCCCCCGTTCAAAATGGCTTCTACCCAATTGCCCTGGTGCGATGTGGTCACACGTTTTAAGGTTGGGGTTGGAGGTACAAAATCAGCCATGCGGGATGCTGGTAACAATCGCGGGTTTAAGGAGTAGGTATCGGTGACCAAGATTCCATCCGTCCCGTGGAAAATGCTTCCGCCACCACTGCCTCCGGGGGATTCCCCATCGCCCAACTCAGGTGGAAGATCGGGCATGATGCCTCCATCGTACCAATTGAGGGAAACCCTACCGTGCTTTTGCGTATCGAACATCAAGCGCACCACGGAAGAGGGCGGACAGGCTTCTGCATAATCGGCTTCCACAAAATCGTTGGACCAAATGGTGGTACAGCTCGCTTCGGCTTCATACGGAAATCCCAACCCCAGGGTTTTAAAAGGCGTTTCCATGATGTGACAGCCCATATCGCCCATGGCACCTGTCCCGAAATCCCAAAAGCCCCGCCATTTAAATGGCAAATAATTATGATTGTAGGGACGCATCGCGGCTGGGCCTAACCATATATCCCAATTCAGGGTGTCGGGGATGGTTTCTTCTTCGGTAATGTGTTTAAATCCTTGAGGCCAAACCGGACGGTTGGTCCAACAGTCCACTCGGTGCACCTTGCCAATAACACCCGCATCGATCCATTCCTGAGCCAAACGGATACCGTCGCCGGAAGACCCTTGGTTCCCCATCTGGGTCACAATCCCCATTTCGGCAGCAACAGCAGCCATCATTCGGGCTTCGTAAATGTTGTGGGTAAGTGGTTTTTCAACATAGGCATGCTTTCCAGCTTTCATGAAAGGTATGGCCACAGTAGCGTGATTGTGGTCGGGTGTAGCCACCATAATGGCATCGATGTCCTTTATATGTGTATCATACAGTTTCCTAAAATCTTTGTATCGTTTTACATCGGGGTACTTGGTATAGGTATTGGCAGCCCTTACATCGTCTACATCGCAAAAAGCTACAAACTTTACCTTGCCAGTTTCAAAGAGCCCATTGAGGACTCCTTCCCCTCTTCCTCCTACTCCTACGGCACCAATATACAGCGTATCGCTGGGAGGAACATGGCTCCCACCTAAAACAAAACTGGGCACAATGGTAAATGCAGCACTGGCGGCCGCAGATTTTTTGATGAAAGAACGTCTTTTCATAATTTGGTTTGATTAGTTTCACTAAAGATAGGAAAATAATACGGGAACATTTCAATAGGATTTATTGCATGGGAACCAAACAATTTTGCGTATTTTTATGGCACAAATACGAACATCATGGACCACTTGACAAAACTTGAAGAATTACTGGACCAAGCCAATTTAGACATCAAAGATGGCTTGTATGACGAAGCTACGAACAAATTGGAAAAAATTCTGGACATGGATCCCAATTTTGGGAAGGCCTACAACCATTTGGGCTACCTGTATGAAGTAAAGTTCAAGGATTATGAAAAAGGGGAAACCTTGTACAAACTATGCTTGGAAAAATCGCCTTTATACCCAAGTGTCTATTACAACTATGCCATTTTACTTTCTACCTTAGGGAAGTGGGACGACTTGAAGGAACTTTTGGATCAGTCATTGAATGTGCCCGGCATAACCAAATCGACCATTTACAACGAATATGCCATCATGTACGAGCAGCAAGGCAAATTGGATCAGGCTATCGAATATTACCGCAAAGCGGCTTTGGACACTTTGGATAAAAATGTCTTGGACCGAGCCAAGACCTCCATCGAACGCTGCAAGATGAAGAAAGATTTGATGTAAGGATGCGCATCGACATCATTACGGTAGTTCCCGAACTCCTTAAAAGCCCGTTTGAAGCTTCCATACTCAAACGTGCTGCAGATAAGGGTTTGGTGGAAGTGCATCTCCACAATTTAAGGGACTACGCTTCCAACAAATACAAACAAGTGGACGACTATCAATTTGGCGGAGGCGCCGGGATGGTCATGATGATTGAACCCATCGACAAATGCATTTCAAAGTTGAAGGCGGAACGCGCCTATGACGAAATCATTTACATGACACCCGATGGCATCACCCTTCAGCAGCAACTTGCAAATGAATTATCCCTCAAGCAAAACATTATCATCCTTTGCGGGCATTACAAAGGCGTCGACCAGCGGGTGCGGGACCATTTCATTACCCGTGAAATTTCGGTTGGGGATTTTGTGTTGAGTGGTGGTGAATTAGCTGCCGCAGTACTATGCGACTCCATTATCCGGCTTCTTCCCGGGGTGCTCAATGACGAAACCAGTGCCCTTACCGATTCTTTTCAGGACAATTTATTGGCCCCGCCCATTTATACCCGACCTGCCCACTACAAAGGTTGGGAGGTCCCAGAAATATTGTTGAGTGGAAATACTCCAAAAATCGAAGTTTGGCGTGAAACTGAGGCCTTAAAGCGCACCCAAGAAAGGCGTCCCGACCTTCTGGATAAATAACCCTTATCTGTGTTTAGTAAATTCCTATGGCGTATGCTAGTGGAAAAGCTGCATTATCGGTAACTTTAGGGTGTTATAGTTAAATGATAAAACACACGATATGAATACCTTGAATCAAATAGGGTTAGATACCAAAAAAAGTGAAGCGCTTTCGGATTTGTTAAACGACCTTCTGGCCAACTATACTGTTTTTTACCAAAATGTAAGGGGATACCATTGGAACGTACGAGGCGAAAAGTTTTTTGAACTCCACGTAAAATTTGAAGAACTGTACAACAATCTGTTTTTAAAAATTGATGAAGTAGCAGAAAGGATCTTAACCCTTGGCCATACGCCCAATCACAAGGCTTCCGATTATTTGAAGCTATCCGCTATTAAGGAAACCCAAGAAGTGAATGATGGTTTCAAGGCGGTTAGCAATATTTTATCTGCCTTCCAAACACTCCTGAAAAAACAGCGGGTACTTCTTCAACTGTCTGGGGAAATAGACGACGAAGGGACCAACTCCATGATGAGTGATTACATTCGGGAACAGGAAAAACTGGTATGGATGTACTCGGCATTCCTCAATAAATAATTTTTGGGTTATAGTTGCAGGGACTGCATTTTTGTGTATTTTTGCACTCGATTTATTTCAACCTCTGGCGAAAGACGTGCATGTTGCTCTAAACATAACTTTTTTGAAACATAGATCATGGAATCGTTAATTAAATTTGTACAAGACGAATTCGTAAACAAAAAAGAATTTCCGAATTTTTCAGCAGGAGATACCATTACAGCTTACTACGAAATCCGCGAAGGTGAGAAAACAAGAACCCAGTTCTTCAAGGGAGTGGTCATCCAAGTAAAAGGTACCGGACTAACCAAAACCTTCACCATCCGAAAAATGTCTGGAACTGTTGGTGTGGAACGTATTTTTCCCGTTAACATGCCAGCCCTTCAAAAAATCGAAATCAATAAAAAAGGAAGTGTTCGTAGAAAACGTATCTATTACTTCCGTGGGCTTACCGGTAAAAAGGCTCGCATAAAGGAGCGTAATTTCTAATTACAGACCCTTAAAGTTATATGAGGCGGCATTCTTGGGATGCCGCTTTTTTTATTCACATTTGTTAATAAGTGAGGTTAAAAAACTGTTATTATTAAGTTGTGTAAAAAACTTGCACATTCAAATTCCTGTATTACATTAGCACTATCAAAGTAATCGAAAGATTGCGGAGATACATAAAGTAACGTTCTTTATATAAGCTTTTCGTCATCGTATGTAGGTCCTTGGGGCTTTTAGTGCTAAGTACCGAGATGCGAGGAGCTGAGCGAGACAGTAGATGGTCAGATTGGTTAATAATCAATAAAGCCGGAACATTGGTAACGCTCATTGAAACAAATCACAACTGCAGGGGTATAATAAACCTGCCCAGAACCGTAAAGGTTAGTTGGTAACGGTTTGATTCACAAGAAGCCATGTCAGAGTAGCAATACAATGATATGGCTTTTCTTGTTTTTTATACATAACCTAGACTTTCCTATTGTTACATTACTTGAAAGCTAAAGCGCTAATCCTTATATTTGCAAGCCTTCCGAAATCTTGGAAGATTAATCGCTTTTTGAAACTAACATCTCATGAAAGACACAGCAAAAATTATCTATACCAAAACAGATGAAGCCCCATACCTTGCTACCCATTCCTTGCTACCCATCATAAAGGCATTCACAAAATCTTCCGGAATTAATTTCGAAACCAAGGATATTTCCCTCGCAGGTAGGATTCTGGCCAATTTTCCGCAATACCTCACCAAAGAACAGTGTGTGGAGGATGCGCTATCAGAACTGGGAGCTTTAGCCCAAAAACCAGAAGCCAATATTATCAAGCTACCGAATATTAGCGCTTCCGTTCCCCAACTCAATGCGGCGATAGCCGAATTGCAAGCCAAAGGCTTTAAACTTCCCGATTATCCCGAAGAGCCAAAATCCGACGAAGAAAAAAAAGTAAAGGCAACGTATGATAAAATAAAAGGAAGTGCTGTAAATCCCGTACTTCGAGAAGGCAATAGCGACCGAAGGGCTCCTTTGGCGGTTAAAAATTACGCAAAAAAAAATCCACATAGCATGGGTGCCTGGAGCGCAAACTCTAAAACCCAAGTGGCCACAATGCAAGCAGGTGATTTTAGGCACAATGAAAAATCGGTAACGCTTTCCAAAGCAGGGAGTCTCAAAATTATTTTAAACGACAATGCGGGCAACGAAATTACCCTCAAAGAATCCATTCCGGTACTTGCGGGCGAAATCGTGGATGGTACCGTGATGGAAAAGAAACCATTGATTGATTTTTTGACACAACAGGTAGCCAATGCACGAGAGCAGGGGATACTCTTTTCTTTGCACATGAAAGCTACCATGATGAAAGTGAGCGATCCCATCATTTTTGGTCATGCTGTTGAAGTATATTTTGCCGAACTATTTAAGAAATATGGGGCCACTTTTGAAAAACTCGGGGTGGATGTAAATAATGGTTTTGGCGATTTGGTTTCAAAACTTCCCGAACTTTCCGCCGAAAAGAAATCCGAAATCGAAAAGGACATACAAAGCATCATGGAACAAGGTCCTGACTTGGCCATGGTGAACAGTGACAAAGGCATTACCAACCTTCATGTTCCCAGTGACGTGATCATCGACGCCTCCATGCCCGCTATGATTCGCAATTCTGGCCAAATGTGGGATAAAGATGGGAAGACACGAGATACCCTTGCCGTAATTCCCGACAGCAGCTACGCTGGGGTTTACCAAGCTACCATCGATTTTTGTAAGAAAAATGGCGCTTTTAATCCGGCCACAATGGGGACGGTCCCCAATGTGGGGCTTATGGCCCAAAAGGCAGAGGAGTACGGTTCCCATGACAAAACATTTGAAATCCCCAGTGATGGGATCGTTAATGTAGCGGATGAAGATGGCAAGACCATTATGCAACATCATGTGTCCAAAGGAGACATCTGGAGAATGTGCCAAGTAAAGGATGCCCCCGTTCAGGACTGGATTAAATTGGCCGTAAACAGGGCCAGGGCTACAGGGTGGCCAGCCGTATTTTGGTTGGATGAAGACCGAGCCCATGATGCAGAACTTATCAAGAAAGTACAGCAGTATTTGCCCAAACATGATACCACAGGATTGGAAATTAAAATCCTTTCACCTGAAAAAGCTACCGAATACACCTTAGAACGGGTAAAAAATGGAGAAAATACCATTTCGGTTACCGGCAACGTACTTCGTGATTATTTAACCGATTTGTTTCCTATCCTGGAATTGGGGACCAGTGCAAAAATGTTATCCATAGTGCCACTGATGAATGGCGGAGGCCTATTTGAAACAGGTGCTGGAGGTTCGGCCCCTAAGCATGTGCAGCAGTTTGTGGAAGAAGGTCACCTGCGGTGGGATTCGTTGGGAGAATTCCTGGCCGTGGCCGTTTCGTTGGAGCATTTGGGGCATACATTCGACAATCCAAAAGCACTTTTGCTTTCGGAAACCCTCGATCAAGCTACCGAAAAACTACTCGAAAATGGAAAATCCCCTTCGCGCAAAGTGCACGAACTAGACAACCGGGGAAGTCATTTTTATTTGGCTTTGTATTGGGCCGAAGCACTAGCACGTCAAAATAAAGATGTTTCACTGAAAAATCAATTTCAATCCATTGCCGAATCCCTCGAAGCAAATGAAGCTGTGATTGTGGAGGAATTGAACCAAGCACAGGGAAGTGTTGTCGCTATTGGTGGGTATTATGCCCCAGACGAACAGAAGGTGAACCACGAAATGCGTGCCAGCAAAACCTTCAATGGCATTCTTGCTAAACTGTAGCAATTTCAATACTATTTTTCCAAAGCCATCTTCGAAGATGGCTTTTTTTTCTTACCAGAATACACTATCTTTGAAAGAAACTCCTTTGAAAAAGTACTTTTTT
Source organism: Flavobacteriaceae bacterium UBA6268 (assembly GCA_002440705.1). Taxonomy (GTDB): domain Bacteria; phylum Bacteroidota; class Bacteroidia; order Flavobacteriales; family Flavobacteriaceae; genus DJVA01. The sequence continues at coordinate 20,056 of DJVA01000010.1, forward strand.
TTCCTCCTGCTTTTATTGCTAATTCAGTATTTTCAAGCGCAAGAAAAATTTACATTGAGTGGTACCGTAACGGAGGCTTCCACTGGCGAAACACTCATTGGGGTGAACGTCATTATCCCCAACCTGAATACAGGTACCGTAACCAATGAATACGGGTTTTACTCCATCACACTTCCAAAAGGAACCTACGAGGTAAGCTACAGCAGCCTGGGGTTTATAACCCAGCGCAATACTATTTCCCTCTTTCAAAATATTTCGCAATCGGTTGCCTTAGAACCCGAAACCGAACAACTGGAGGAAGTGGTCATTACTGCCGACTCTGAACGGGCCAACATCCGGGCGCCCCAGATGAGCGTTAGTACCCTTACAGCAGGAACCATCAAAAGCATTCCAGTAGTCTTGGGAGAAGCCGATGTCATTAAATCGCTGATGATGCTTCCAGGGGTTACCAATGCCGGGGAAGGAGCTTCAGGCTTCAACGTGCGTGGTGGTGCAGCCGATCAAAACCTGATCCTTTTGGACGAAGCCACCATCTTCAACTCTTCGCACCTATTTGGCTTTTTTTCGGTGTTTAACCCCGACGCCATCAAGGACGTAAAACTATTCAAAGGGAGCATTCCCTCTAGGTACGGAGGCAGGGTGTCTTCGGTATTGGAAATTTTTCAGAAAGAAGGGAACAGTAAGGAATTTAAACTCAGTGGTGGCATTGGGGTCGTAGCCAGCAGACTTTTGGCCGAAGGCCCCATACAAAAAGACAAATCCGCTTTCCTTTTGGGTGGCCGTGCCTCTTATGCGCACTTGTTCTTGCCACTATTTGACATTCAAAACAGTGCTTACTTTTATGATTTGAACACCAAAATAAATTTCAGGCTTAACGAAAAAAACAGTCTTTTTTTATCTGGGTATTTTGGCAGGGATCTTTTTAGCATCAACGACAGCTTTGTGAACATTTATGGAAATGCACTGGGCAATTTCCGCTGGAACCATATTTTTTCCGACAAACTCTTCTCTAACCTTTCCTTGATCTATTCCGACTACTACTATGGTTTGGAGCTTGATTTCGTTGGATTTCAATGGGATTCGGGCATTCAGAATTTCAACCTAAAGTATGACCTCAAACATTACCTTAGCGACAAACTTCAGGTAAACTATGGTGTTAACAATATATATTACAGCTTCAATCCCGGCAAAATAAAACCAAATAACCCGGATTCTGGAATACTGGAAGACCAACTCACCAAAAAATATGCAAACGAATCTGCGGTGTATCTAGACGTGCAGCACGACATCACCGAAAAACTCAGTGTAGAATATGGGCTTCGGGTAAGTCATTTCATTCGCTTTGGTCAAGATGAAATCTATGTCTATGAAGATGATAACCCCGTCATTTTCGACCGCTTTGAATTGATTTATCAAAAGGCCGAACCCATCGATACCATTGCTTCCAGTAGAAGCGATCAACTGGAATCCTTTACAAATTTAGAACCCAGAATATCTGTTGCCTATGCCTTTAATGATGATTTTTCCATCAAGGCAAGCTATACCAGGCTTTCGCAATATTTGCACTTACTTTCCAACACCAGCTCGCCAACACCCTTGGATGTTTGGACCCCCAGTGGGCCTTATGTAAAGCCCCAACTTTTGGATCAATATGCATTTGGTGTATTTCGAAATTTATGGGATGGGCATTATACGCTGGAAACGGAAGTTTATTATAAAAAAGTACAAAACCGGATCGATTATATTGATGGAGCCGACCTCATTGCCAACAATGCCATAGAACAAGTCATCCTGAATGGAGAGGCCAGGGCTTATGGGCTGGAAATCTTGCTGCGCAAAAACACCGGTGCCCTGCAAGGATGGTTGGCCTATACCCTTTCAAAATCAGAACAACGCACACCGCCAAGGGACGAACATGAAATAGGGATCAACCTTGGGGCATGGTACAATACTCCCTACGACAAACCACACGATGTATCTGTTTTTGCCAGTTATGAACTGAACAACAACTGGAGTTTAAACACCAACATCGTGTACCAAACCGGGAGACCTACCAATTATCCCATTGGTCAATTCGAATTCCAGGAAATCATCATACCATATTACGGATTGCGCAACAAGGAACGCCTTCCCGATTACCATCGGATGGACCTCTCCGCAGTTTACACCCCAACACCCCAAAAAACACGCAAGTGGACCAGCGAATGGGTCTTTAGTATTTACAACGTTTATAGCCGAAAAAATGCCGCTTCCATTAATTTTAGGCAAAACGAGGACACAGGTGTTAATGAAGCCGTGCGTACCTCAATTTTTGGCATTGTCCCTTCGGTTACCTATAATTTTAAATTTTAATCATGAAATCAGCCCTTCTTAGTGCATTATTGCTCACCCTGTTCATAGGTTTTGCTTCCTGTGAAGATGTGATCGAAGTAAATGTTCCAGTGGATGAACCAAGGCTGGTAGTGGATGCCTTGATCCGTGTGGACACCACCAAGGAATTTGCAACGGTAAAAGTGAAAATATCCAAAACAAGCCCGTTTTTTGAACCCATCCAACCAGTATCAGACATCAAGTCTATTTTTTTCTATTATGGAATTGAAAACGAATATGGGGAAGTAATCAATGGTGCCTATTCCAACCTTGCTGAATTAGAGCCCGGAAGCGGTTTGTATGAACCCGATCCAACATTTACAACCGACCAGAGAATCCATACCAATTTACTTGAAATTGGTATGACTTTCTGGATGTTTGTTGAATATGAAGACCGCATTTATGCCGCCAAAACCAAATACGTACCCTCTGTTAAAATTGATGGTTTGGTCCAAGGAACAGGAACCCTGTTTGACGAAAACGACACGGAGGCCATTCTCTCCTTTACCGATCAGCCAGAAGTAGAAAACTATTATGTTTTTGATTTTGATTTTGGGAATTTCCTGACTTCTGAGGATACCTACTATACCAATCAAGCTTTCAGTTTTTCCTATTTCTATGAGGAAGCCCTTGAACCCGGCGATGAAATTACGGTAAGTATTCTTGGCGCCGATGAAAAGTTTTACCGTTACATGAATTTATTGCTGGAGCAAACCGAAGGCGGATTTGGTATCTTTGAAACCCCAGCCGCAACAGTGCGTGGAAATATTTTCGATGTAACGGGTATTGACAACCTCAATCAGTTTGACAATGTAGAGCAACCGGATAATTTTCCCTTGGGCTATTTTTCGGTTTCCCAAGAATTCACTAAAACTCTAGTAATCCAATAATGTTTCATAATGCCTTTTTAGAACCAAGAACGTTTTTTCGGAAACCAATCGGGGGGCATTTTCAAAGCTATAGGAAGAGGATTTGCTAGGGTCATAGAGCTCCTCGGCTTGTGACAAGCCAAGCGATTTCAATCCTTCGGCATCCAGATCCAACTTTCCACATACTGCCAATACTGGAATCTGGTATTTGGTGGCTTCAACAATTAACCCGTGGATAAATTTTCCGTATCGGGTTTGTCCATCAATCTTTCCTTCACCAGTTATGATTACTTCAACGGCGTGTTTCTTGATCAAATTATCAAATTGGGCCAACTGCAATAAAAATGAAGTGCCGCTGATGTACTTCGCATTCAGGAAAGATTTTAATCCATAGGCCGTTCCCCCAGCAGCTCCCGAGCCATTGAGTGTGGCATAATCACAGCCCAATTCATTTTTTACCACTTCAGAAAAATAGGCCAGCCCGCGATCCAATTCAGCAATCATCTGTTCATTGGCACCCTTTTGCCGCGCATAGGTATACGCCGCTCCCTCCATTCCAAAAAGGGGATTCAAGACATCATTAATAGCAAAAAATTGAATGTTCTGGAAACTTTCAGGCCTCGAAATTCGTACTACTTTTGCTAAATTCTCCCCAATTGGCGCTAACTCATTACCTTGGGCATCAAAAAAATTGAAACCCAACGCCTTGGCAATACCCATTCCAGCATCATTGGTAGCACTACCCCCAATTCCTAAATAAATTTTTTGAGCGCCTTTTTCAATAGCTTTCTGAATTTGTATGCCAGTCCCAAAGGTAGAGGTAATGGCTGGATTTCGCTCTTTTACGGAAAGCAACTCAATACCGGATGCCTGTGCCAATTCGATGTAAGCGGTGTTCGTAGCCTTGTGCCAAAGGAATTTTCCTGAAATTGGCTCTCCCAAAGGGTTTAGGGTATTTGTAGCAATTTCTTCCAAACCCTTCAAATGAACTGCTACGGCTTTAAGAAACCCCTCGCCACCATCGGATGCGGGAAGCGTGATGCATTTGGCCTTGGGATTGAAAAATTTCACACCTTGCTTCATAGCCTGGAGCACACCATCGGTTGATAAACAATCCTTAAAGGAATCCGGTGCCAATAATACCGTCATTTGCCAAATAGTTGTGGAACCATAAAACTGAAAATGATGATGGCCACAAAAAATGTTACGAGGATGTATACTTCTTTTGAAAAAATATCGCTTTTCTTTACTCGGAATTTCAAGCTTTCAGCAGATTTTGGTTTTACTTTCGTCAAAGCCGAAACTACATAGGCCACTACCAGTGCAATGACAACACCCGTAAAATTGAGCCATATCCAAAAAACATCAAATCCGAGATGGATATTAAAAATACCCTGGATAGTTTTTGAAAAGAGCAAATTGATCAGAACCGCGGTAATAATCCCCGTATTCATCCCAATGTGGTTTACTTTTTTGGAAAAGAAAGCCAACAGGAATGTCACCAAAACTGGTCCGTAAAAGACCGACCCAATAGCATTGATGATTTCGATAACGGTACTTTTGCTTCCCCCAAACAGGAAGGAGCAGCCTATAACGACTATCCCCCAAAAAATTACAGCCATTTTGGAAGTGAACATGTACTTTTTGTGTTCTAATTTTTTCTTCCCTCTATTGAAAAAGTCCTCCACGCTCACCGCCGAAAGTGAATTGACCGTTGAGCTTAAAGATGACATGGCCGCTGAAAGGATGGCGACCATCAAAAGGCCAATAAAACCATGGGGCAAGTATTTTACAATGAAAACAGGAATCATCAAATCGGCTTTTACACCGCCATTAATGGCCTCTTGAGGGAAATGCTTTTGGGTAACACTGGCAATTTCGGCCATAAAATCGGGGGCTTTCACCACCAAACCCCCAATGATCAACCCCATGGTACAATACACCAATACCACAGGAAACCTTAACAACCCATTGGCCAACAGTAACTGTCGAATGGTTTTTTCATTTTTGGCAGAAAGCATTCGTTGTGCCTGTGTTTGGTCACAGCCGTAGTAGGACATATAAAGGAAGAACCCTCCAATCAACATAGGCCAGAAACCATATTCCTCCCCTTTTCCAACGCCAAGGTTGAAATCGATTACCTGTAATCGTTCCACCGGAAATCCTGTATCCAAACCTCCTTGGGAATCAAGTAAGTACCATCCATAAAATAGGCAAATCAACAATCCGCCAAATAACAGGATCATTTGTATGGCATCGCCCCAGACAACGGCTTTCATTCCACCAAAAAAACTATAAATTACCGTAATGACCCCAATAATCAAAACCGTCCAAACGTATTCAATATCCAGGACCGCCTGTAAAATGAGCGCAATGGCAAAGACCATGACACCGGTACCCAATGCCCTACTTATTTGAAAAACGATACTTAAGATAAGGCGTGTAGAGGCAGAAAAACGTCGCTCGACAAATTCATAGATGCTTACTACTCCCGACCGAAACAATGGAGGAATCACTAAAAGCATAATCCCAATCATAGCCAAGGGTACCGCAAACTCGAAGGTAAGCCATTTCATTCCACCATTCAATTTAAGGCCCACAAATGCTGGTGCCGAAATAAAACTGATTGCTGAAAGCTGTGTGGCCATGGTAGAAAGGCTTAAAGGAAACCACCCCATACTTCGACCGCCCAAAAAATAATCCTTGGAATCCTTATTTTCCTTGAAAAAGAAACCCATCCCCAAAAAAAAGAGAATGTAGACAGCGACAATAATAAAATCAATCCAGTTCATGCATTATTGGTTATTTGTTAACAAATCGATGGCTAGCGCAGCACTCCATGAAAAATTATTCCCTCCGTATCCTTTTGAAAGGGTTTTATTGGTCTCTTTGTTAGGTTCAAAATATTCGTAAAAGCCATATTTTTCAATAAAAAACAGCGTATCCTGCCTTATTTGTTCAGCCTCTTTGTCGAAGCCATATTTTTTCATACCCATATAAATAAGCCAATTCAGATTGATCCAAATGGGACCCCTCCAATATTTTTTGGAATTGAAAAAAGGGCTTTGGGGATCGAAAGAAGCACACAGGTAGTTTTCGTTTTTATAGCCCGAAAAACGCCCCTTATTGAAATGCATCAACAGTTCGTTGGCACGTGGCATGGATGGAATTTCAGCAAAAAGCGGGGTAAAACTTGAAGAAGAAAGATAGGGAATGATCCGTTGGTTGCGAAGATCATAATATACATACCCCTTTTGTTCATGATCATACAATTTTTGATTCATCGCATTTTTGGCACTTTGGTTCCAATTTTCCAATTGGGAGACCATTTCATTTTCATTCAGCATTTTACCCAATCGAATCAAGCTGTTATTGGAAGCAATAAGCATGCTGTTAAATAAGGGGTCTTGTATGAGAAAAGGTGAGTTTTTGCTAATCATCGCATCGTCATAGCGCCATTGTTTGAAGAGTTCAATGAGGTGGATATAGTATTGGTATTCCTTATTTGAAGGCCTATGTGACGCATCGATCAATTGGGTGTCTTTCCGTTGAAACTGATACTCAGGAACTTCAAAAGTTTCCCAAATCAAATCCCAAACCGGGGTATTGTCTGTCCCCGCTTCCCAATTATGGCATATGTAAACCAGTCCTTCGTTGAAAGGGTCACGATGCGTATAAAAATAATGGTGATTTTGGAAAACCTTGGCATAAACTTCTTTTAAAAATGGAAAGCTGTCGTATTGTTTTTTTTTGCAGACTTGATAAAGCAATTCCAATACAAACCCCAAAACAGGGGGTTGCGTGATTCCAGAAGTCCTGATTTTAGGAGCGTTGGGGCTTAAAAAAGCTGCATGAACTTCGGGGCCAGGAAAATAACTCTCCGATTCATTATGAAAAACAATGTGTGGTAAAAAGCCATTTTTCCATTGGCCCTTAAGCAATGAATGTATTTCCTGCATGGCCTTTTCCAGGTCAAAATGGGCCCAACCTATGGCGATGAAACCCGAATCCCAATTCCATTGGAATGGATACAAACCCTCGCAAGGTATGGTAAAACCTTCCTTCCAGTTTTGAAGCAACACCTTTTGGGCGCGTTTAACGAGATCGGTCATTTTGGTTGGTTTTCTTTATAAATATAGGGTTTTATACTTACTTTTGGGAAAACACAAGCGACCCGTGAACTTTCGCAAAACTACCGAAACGGATTCCCATTACCAGGCGTTGGAAAAAATGCCCCTTGAAGACTTGTTACGAAATATCAACAGAGAAGATCAAACGGTTCCGTTAGCGGTGGCAAAGGCCATACCTCAAATTGAAGTACTTACTAAGAAAGTGGTAGCTAAATTAAAGGAAGGAGGCCGCCTTTTTTATTTAGGCGCCGGAACCAGTGGGCGCTTGGGCATAGTCGATGCCAGTGAATGCCCCCCTACTTTTGGAGTCCCGCAAGATCTGGTCATTGGGATGATTGCCGGAGGGGACACTGCTATTCGAAAAGCAGTTGAATTTGCGGAAGACTCCACCACACAAGGCTGGGAAGATTTGAAAAAGTACGAAGTTTCTAAAAATGATGTAGTAATTGGGATTGCTGCATCTGGAACCACACCTTATGTAATAGGTGCTTTGGAAAAGTGTAATGAATCCCAAGTTGTTACAGGGTGCATTACCTGCAACGAAAATAGCCCCCTTGCAATCACCGCTCAATATCCCATAGTGGTCGTTGTTGGCCCAGAGTTTGTTACGGGGAGTACCCGAATGAAAGCGGGTACTGCACAAAAATTGGTGTTGAATATGATTTCGACCGCTGCTATGATCCAATTGGGACAGGTGAAGGGTAATAAGATGGTCGACATGCAGCTTAGTAACAACAAGCTCGTTGACCGAGGAACCCAAATGTTGATGGATGAATTGATGATCAGCCAAAAAGAAGCCGAAATATTATTGCAGCAATATGGCAGTGTTCGCAAAGCACTTCAAGCAAAACAATGACAGCTCCTTCTCAAAAACATACCGATAAGAAACTTCTGCTAAAAGGGTTGAAAAGAATTGCCTTATCAGTTCCCTTGCTCATTCTTACCACCTACATTCTAACGTTTGCCTTTTTAAATAAGGAAACCATTCCACTGTATGTTTTTCTTCCATTAGGTATTATCGCGATGGCAGCTACTATTTATTTAATATTTAAGGGGTTAAAATTGATTTTAAAAGCTATTTTTTAGGAATAATGATTGGGATGGTAATTCTTACCAAAGTGCCTTGGGGCTCGCCTTTTTTATTTTTCAGATCGACGATATCGAGGGAATACTCTTTTCCGTAGGCACCCACGAAGTTTTTCAAACGGTCTTGGGTCAACTGCATTCCATAGGATTCCCGCTTCATCAATTTTTTTTCCCGAATTGCCTTCGCACGCTCACGCCCTATGCCATTGTCCTCAATTTCGGAAACAAGGTGCTCCCCTTTTTTATGGATTCTGAAATAAAGTTCCTTGCCGCCTTCTTTCATAGTTAGTCCGTGCCAAATCGCATTTTCCAGAAAAGGTTGAAAAATCAACGCAGGAACCTTAATGGCATTCAACGCCAGGGACTCGTCAACTGCTACATTAAAATGAAGGTGGTTGTTGAACCGTATGTTTTCGATATTGACATAGAGTTTGGCGATTTCAATCTCATCGGCCAGGGAGATGTCCTTTTCCACGGAGGAAGAAAGAATCAACCGAACCAATTTGCTGAACTTGTTGAGGTAAAAAACCGCGTTTTCCTGTTCGTTGTCGATAATGAAGCGTTTGATGGAATTGAGGGAGTTGAAGATAAAATGTGGATTCATTTGACTGCGCAGAGATGCCAATTTAAGTTCAACCAAATCCCTTTCATATTGCATGGTAAGCCGTTCCAGTTTATCTCGCTCTACCTTAGCTTGCAACAATTCGACGTCCTGTTGCAATTTTTTTCGGACCTCTACTTCAAGTTTTTCGTTTTCCTTTAATTGCTCAATAAGTTTTAACTGCACCTGGTTTCTCTCGTCCAAAATAGATTTTTGTCTTCGACCCAAACCCAGTGAAAAGACAATATTCTCCAGAACGTATCCTATATATAGATAAAAATAGGCCGGCTCGGGAGATTCGCCTTTTATTATATAGTCAAAGTACAGCAGCAATGAAAGAACCGAGAAAACCAATAAGATAAAAGACCCTATTATTAAGTAGTATTTCAATGGCCTTTTCGACCTAAAAAACAGCATGTACATGAAGACGCTCAATAGTACCACGTAGAGGTCGAATACATAATATCCGTTTCTATAAAATGAATAATGACCTGTAAATATGCCATGTAACAGTTTAATTACACAAAAAACCGCAATAACATACAATGCTCTTTTTATGTACTTGTGCCATTTGGGAAAATCTTCTTTGATTTCGAGAAACTTAAAAGCAAAAAGGAAATAAATAAAGTAATAGGCCTCGGTATAGAACTCTGGAAACTGGGCCCATGTTCCCAATGATTTGAGTATCGAATTCAAAAATCCTGAATGGACATAATGCAATTGGGAAAGGATGATAAAAAAAAGGTACAGGGAATAAAGCAGGTATAGCTTATTCCTATTTTGAAAGAAAAGAAATAAATGATAAATAGACAACAGGGCAAATCCACCTATTACAAAATCCAAAAAACCACTTTGGTAAGGATAATAAAAAAAGTTGTCTGTATTTTGAAAAGCGCTATTAAATGGTAAGGCGTTGTACAAGATCATCTCTTTTTGTCCTTGAAATTGGGATTTTGGTATTGTTGGACATGATCAAATAATGACCATCACCCTTAATGTATTCCTTTATGTGATATACGTTTACAACATAAGAGTTGTGAACTCGGTAAAAGGCATCGGTCAACAGCTCTTTATCTACCTCCTTCAAGCTTTTTGTAATTACTTCATACCTCCCTTCTTTAAGGTGTATTTCGGTATAATTTCCGTCCGATTTGCAGTAAATGATTTCCTCTCTATCAACAAAAAGGGTCTTCCCGGACAAAGGAATGGGAATGCGACGATTAGCAGGAGGACGGATGCTTTCAATTACCTTATCCAGCTCAAAACCCAGCCCTTGTTTTTCCTTTTGTTTTACCATTTTGGACACAGCGCGCTTAAGGTCATCAGAATCTATAGGTTTCAACAAATAATCCACGGCATTTTCCTTAAAAGCCGTGATGGCATAATTATCGTAGGCGGTAGTAATGATAAGGTTAAAACCCCTAAACCGAAGCTCTTTCAACAATTGAAAGCCATCCATTTCGGGCATTTCGATATCCAAAAAAACGCAGTCCGGCTTTAAATAATTGATCCCTGAAATGGCTTCGGTCGGATCGGTAAAATCATCCACAATCGAGACTTCTGGGCAAAAACGTTCTATCTCCCATTTCAGGTTTTTAATGGCATTTGCTTCATCGTCAACTATAATTGCTTTCAGCATAAGCATATCGCTTAAATGTTAAATATAACAACTTGCCATTAAAGTTATTGCATTCTTGGATAAATGGTTCTTTTTTGTGTCTATATGGTTAAAAAAAGGGGGGCGATGCATCCATAACCAAATTGCACTCCCTCAATCCATAGACATAAAAATAACGACCATTCATCCATTTTTGACTTCCATCGATACAAACTTATTTTATTGAATATCAACAGGTTTTAATTTTGATTTAAATGAAAAATCAGGTCATGAAATCAAAACCATTACTCTTCATCATTTTGGCACTGTTTATTTGTCACTTTTCAAATGCGCAAATCTTGAAAAAGATGAAGAAAGTCAAGGAAAGTATTGGCGAATCCATTTCCTTGGATAAACTAAGCAGCGACCCTGTAACCACTAGCTTCAAGGATGTTGATACCACCAAATACTTACCGAACGATTTTGGAGATGATGCAACCTATAAAAATTTAAACACCCAGCCCTATGATTGGGAAAATGGTTTCTACCTCGTTCCCGGCTTTTATGAGGGGCACTTTAAATCTTTTTGCATTAAGGCAGGAACCTATACCCCAACTGAAGGTAATGGGCGATTTTATGCAGCATTGAAAGGCCCGCAAGCCGATATTGTAGCAGCTATTATTGAAGGGTTTCAAAAAAATTCCAGCATCTCACAAAAAGAAGTGCAATTGTTGCTCTGGGCAATCATCTCCAAAACCGACTTTCAAAAAATGAAGGGCGAAATTAAGGCAACCGCCCTAAGACTGCTTACCCCAAAACAAATTGCCAGGTTAAGCAAAGGATCCCTCGAAAAGTACGCTTCCGGCGAAATTTACAAACTTGTCAAGAAAAACAAAACAGTCCGCTATGTCCTTGAGGCAGAAAACAATTTGCGGCAATTGTACTATCAAGGGATATCTAGTTATGAAGAATACGAAAAAATTGCAATGCGTGCAGGCATCGAACCCGTTACCAATGAATACAACATGGGCCGATGGACAAAACACCCCAATGGCTTCTTTATTCGTTATAAATTAAAAAGCTATCGTGAGACCATTACACAAATCTATGTGCCAGAAGATAATATTGAAGCATACCAACCCATAAAGGGAAAAGGACCATTTACTAGTGGCAATTTTACTTTAGTTACGGGAAAATACTATAAATCTAGAAACTCAATTGCAACTCCCCCAAACCCAAACGCACAGCGCATCATACAAACCGATATTGAGGTAAACGGAGGTGGCCCTAGCGGCGGTAGCGGAAGCCAAGGCAGTGGTGGTGGCCAAGGCGGTGGCGATCAGGGAGGTGGCGATCAGGGAGGTGGTGATCAGGGTGGTGGCGACCAGGGTGGTGGCGACCAGGGTGGTGGCGATCAGGGCGGTGGCGATCAGGGTGGTGGCGATCAGGGCGGTGGCGATCAGGGTGGTGGCGATCAGGGTGGTGGTAATCAAGAGGGTGGCGATCAGGGTGGTGGTGATCAAGAGGGTGGCCAAGGTGGTAGTGGTGGCTCTGGAGGTGGGGTACCCAATGGAGCGCAAGACACTAATGCATTTCCCTGTGAAGAAGTAGTAAATACCGTTGCAGATAAAACCATCAAGAAGGAAATGGTGCTTCAAAATTTGCCCGGCGTCATCGTTTGTATCTTCAAGGGAGACTCCATCATCCACATGAAAGCTTACGGAAAAATGGGGCCTGGAAAACCATTAACCTTAGATACGCAAATACAATGGGCCTCTATTTCAAAATCCGTAACCGCTGTGGCTGCCATGCAAGCGGTGGAAGCAGGAAAACTTAAACTAAGCGATAAAGCTTTAGACCTACTCTCCTACTGGCCTTCCAGTGTGGAAGTAAAGGATGTGGACAACAAAAAAATAACAGACAACCGCTTGGGAGGTATCACTCTTCGGCATTTGCTGAACAACACCAGTGGCATTCAACATTATGGCAGGGGCAATAAGGACTCCACTTTTACTTATTTAAATGATCGAAAGGTACCATTTGTTCACAATTACAACGATTACACCCCTCTTTTTAATGGGCTCTTCAATGCAAAAAAAGCTGTGGAACAGTTCAACCAATCGGTTTTGGATTTTGAACCTGACTCAAGCTACCTATATTCTTCCTATGGCTTTGTATTGGCAGGAGCCATGGTGGACAAACAAGTTAGTATGGGCTATGAGCAATGGGTCTTAAAGCACATTAAATCAAAGCTTGGCCTTAAAACTTTTAGTAAAACAACAAGTGGATCTGATGTTTTTGGGTATGAAATGTTCGAGGATGGAATTCTAAAAAGTCATCGTGTAGAAAATCACAACTGTGTTTTACCAGCTGGAGGGTGGAAATCCACCATTTGCGATTTGGCTACTTATGCTAGGGCCATAAGCGACGGCGAGCTTTTAAACGATGGGGAAGCACTTTGGAGAAAAGAGAACATGCACATGTTCGATGAAAGTGAGTCCAGGGGCTATGGATTTGGCATTAACAGAGCGGGTACCGGAAACAATTTGCGGGTTTCCCACGGAGGAACAAACAACTACTCAAGGGCCTTCATGATGGTTTTTCCCAGTGATACAACAGGTGTGGTAGTTTTGGCACCCCATAGAAATGCAAATGTGGAACGTCTTACCCGCCAGTTAATCGTTAGAATGGGACTCCGGGATAGTTTATTCAAAAAAGAAGCTACCCCTTTGGATATTTGCCATAACGGTATGGGAAGTAGCAACGATCGATTTTTAGGAGTTTGGAGAAAAACGGGCAAGGAACAACTTATCCGCACAGGACTAAGTCTGGAAGAGTTTAAAATAGAAATGAATAACCTAAACCGTTATGGCTACCACCTAGATACATTTGACATCCATTTTACCGACGACGAAGAGTCAATTTACGATGGAATCTTCAAAAAGGAAAAAAAGGTTCAGGTACTCGTTACAGGAAAAAGTTTAAGTCAGTTAACGCAACTAATCGATACCTATCGTGCACAGGGAATGGAAATAGTAGCCATTGCATACGGCAAGGGCAGTGGGGGTGCTTCCACCGAGTTCAACGTTACCTACAATGCACTGTTCCAAAAGGATGCTCCAAAATCTTTTCTTTTCAAAAAAAGTAATCTAACAAATATTACAAACTTTATTAATGAAACACAGAGCCAAAACCTAAAACTTATGGAAATAGAGATATCCCCAGCCGGAAACTATGATGCGTTCTTGTGCCTGTTTGTAAAAGGAAGCCCAAACAACTTCTTTATAAAATCGCCATCAGAATTTCAGGACAACCTTTCCAATGGTGCTTACAATGGGAGCATCAAGGATATGGAACTCTATATCGATTCCACTGAAAACAATTGGAAAATTGCCAGCATTTGGGAACCTACCGATAAGGAGCAAAAAACCACCATAACAGCAAACTCCACATGGGTGGATTTTTGCACCATGATGAACCTTCACGAAAATTACAGCTCCAAGGGCTACGAGTTAATCGTTTGGGACCGTGTCTATATTAGACCTTAATTTAAAACAGATGAAAAAATACATTTCAATATTATTGTTCTTAACGCTTTTGGCTACAAGCTGTGCCAACAGCAACAAAAAAGAATCTTCAGAAGATAAACCCATTACGGAAAAAAAGAACCCATCCGTAAGCCAGATCATTAAAAAGGCCAAGGAAAATAGTTCCACAACAGACAAACTTAAGGAAATTGCGCCCATCACCAACGCAGAGATGGATGCTTGGATGCCTACCGAAATAGGCTCCTTGGAGCGAACCTCTTATTTAGTTGACATGATGCCACAGATGGACATTTTTATGACCAAGGCAACCTTTAAAGACCCCAGCAACCAACAACAACTCGTCATCACTTTTATGGATGGTGCAGGAGAAAAAGGAAGCAAGGCCATTGGCCCCTATTTAAATCTAGAGAATCTATACAAGGACAAAGCAGACGATCAGGGCTTTCAAAAATTAATGACAAGGAATGCCATGACCATTGTCCAAAAGTACCGAAAACAAGGTGACAAATTTGATTTGGAATTTGCTGTTAAAAATAGGTATGCCATAAAATTGGAAACCAAGGGCCTAACAGAAAGTGAGCTTTGGAGCGCTTTCGACCAATTTCATTTTCAAAAACTAAAAGGAATATAAAAAGCATACCTCTATGAAAACAAAAACCATTCTATCTGCTATTTTACTGCTCGGCATCCTAAGCATGCCCACTGTGGAAGCGCAATTGTTGAAAAAGATAAAGGACAAAATCAACAAAACGGTTGGTTCCAAAGAAAATGAAGAAGAAACAACCAATACCAACGATGAAGAGAACACAGAACCCAATCAACCTACCGAAGAAGAAAAAAAGGCCAATGAGCTTAAAATGGGAAACTTTTTTGGGGGTGGGCTCGAAGACATTCCAGACACCTATACTTTTTCGTATTCCCTAACCTACCAACTAACCAGCAAAAAAGAAACCATGTCCCTAACCTACTTGCTGGAACCCGATGCCACATATTTTGCCAATAAAATGGACAATTCCAACAACCACCAAACGATGGTGTACGATTTCAAAAAAAGTGCAATCGTTACCTTCATGGATAATGGGGAACAAAAAATGGCCATGAAAATGAAGATGCCCAATGTAAAGAAATTGGAAAAGAAATTTGGAACACAAATCTTTCCCGATGAAGACGAAGAGATACAGATTACCCCTATAGAAGGAAAGGAAATATTGGGGTATACCTGTTTAGGATATCAGGTTACTTCAAAAGAAGGCGTAGGTAAGTTTTGGGTTACCAATGATGCCCCCGTATCACCAAACGCCGTATTTGGCAATTTTAAATCCCTCCCAAAGAGTGCAAAGGATCAAAACTTACCCTTGACCGAAAATTCTCTGGTGATGGAGATGACCTATACGTCAAACAAAAAGGAGAAGGACAACATGCACATGGTATGCACCTCACTGGGTAAAGCCCCTCTGGAAATTCATAAAAAAGATTATAAATCGGGCTTTTAAAAACATTCATATGAAAAGTAAATTCTATTTTATGCTTGCTATTCTAATTAGTGGCATTATATATCAAGTTAAAGCGCAAGTGCCAGTTCCAGAAGATTATTTTGATCTTTATGAAGAAGATGATGGCGACGACAATAATGGCAACGACGAAACAGAAACAAATCCACTTAACTTAAATGACATTAAAGAAGCATTAGGAGGGATTGGCGCAACAGGAGCTTTTCCATTAAGTGCACTAAATAGTATTGAAATGGTCAATGAAGGTTGCGAAAAAACCTATGTGTGTATGTACAATACCTTGATTAAGGTCTTTAAAATCGCAGAATACGAGTACCTTCTTAAAGATGGAAAACTTTCCTGTAGCCAAGAAAAAGCTTTACTCCAAGATTATGCCTTATATCTGTTATCCCTCAATTTGGATTTGTACTGCGTAGAGCACCTTCATCCAGACGGCAACACATTAAGCGATACAGAACTAGTGAATGTAATGTTGGCCATGAACTATTTTTATGATGCAATAGCTGGAGACGACAGTATGTACGGTAAAGAAAGTTTGCCCATGCTTTATCCCTACAGAAACATAAGGCCCATTGCGAATCCCTATTGCTCTGAAGACCTCTCTTTGGAAGGAGCCTGTGACTGTGGCTCCTATAACGGAACCTTGGACCTAACTGAAAAAAACAAACTTTTACAAAATATTAGAACCATTATTGATGATATAAACCCCATGTGGCAAACGGCAAAAGCCATAGAAATAAGCAATCGTTTAAAAGAATTGCCCTGTAAAAAGTAATCGTATTAGTGTGGCGAAGTAGCACCTTATTCCCAAAAGATTAGTGGCGTTATTGCTGCCAAACAAAATTCTTAAGGTTTTTGGCTTAAATAGTAAAGGGAGCCTTTGGCTCCCTTTACATTAAAAAGATTTTTCCTATTCTTTAATCAATTTACCCGTCAAGATTTGCTCCCCTTTCTGAAGCTGCAACAGGTACACTCCATTGCTTAAACCAGACACGTCCAATTGATAAGTACTTGCAGCGGCTTTGCTTTCGAGTACCAAGTTTCCGAGAATGTCGTATACCCTAACCGAAATAATGGACTCCTCGGCAACAATAGTTAACCTACCCGTTACAGGATTGGGATAGACTGCAATTCCATTCTCGGCAAAATCAGAAATCCCTAAAACAAGTGTAATAGTTACCGCTAGAGGCTCACTCAAACAGTCATCAACAATATTCACGGCATAATATGTAGCACCGTCAACCAAAACAGTTCCAGGTGCTAAGGGATTGGTATTGTTCATGGCATCGGTTAAGGTAGCAAACCAAGTTACGGTGGTAGGGTCTACAACAATATCTTCTATTGTTGATCCTTCCGGAAGAGACTGGTTAGCATCCCCAGTTGGAGTAGGAGGCGTGGTACAGGGGGAAAGGTCCAAACGGCCAAAATATTGAGAAGCTGTTCCATTGACAGGTGTTACAACGCCACTGGTAGGATCCAAAATATTAACGCCTGCTCCACTAGAAAACAGTACATTCCCGTTATCCAAACGCGCAACTCCCCGTAAGCTACCAACATCCCAATAATTTAAGATGTTTCCAGAGTCAATATCAAATTCATACAGCCCTGGATCGTTGGCACCCGCAGTACTAAATACCGCAGCATACAGGGTATTGTTATCCGTATTGACTTCAATTTGCTGGATAAAGCTCACTACGCCAGCAGCTACCACATTCTCTATAAAATTTCCACTG
>DJVA01000068.1 GCA_002440705.1 Flavobacteriaceae bacterium UBA6268
GGAATCGATTTCTGTGACTGTCTATACAATAGAAATTTTTTCATTTGAAGTTTTTAAAATAATTATCAATCTAAAACCTATTTAATATGAAAAAGCTATTTCTCATTGCATTCCTATTCCCGCTATTTCAATCAGAAATAAAAACTGAATTGGTTTATACGGGAAGAACTGTAAAAATACATGAATTTGCTGGAACCAAAGATTTAGAATCAGTGGTTAAAATAGATGCTGAAGATATTTTTGTTGTTGCGGATGATGATTCTGATGGTATATTTTTTATTGATATTAAAAATAAAAAGGTATTACAAGCTTTCCATGCTAATGATTTTATCAGTCGCTTCAGTAAAATAAAATCTAAGCACACTAAGGAATTTGAAGGTCTCTGTTACGATTACAATACTCAAAATATTTATTTGGCCAATTCTCCCTTATATAGTAAAGAAAGCCCTGCGATTTTCTTATTGAAGCGAAATTTTTATGGATATAAAATTGAGGATTATAGGATTCCATTAATTACAGGTGAAAATCAGTTAACGGCAATTGCTTATTCACCTTTTGGAATTTTAATTGCAAATGGGTCGGAAGTTAAAAAATATGATTTCGATTCGAATGTAGTTGATAATGAGATTATTTTATCCCTGAATGAAGTAATCTATGAAATGTATTATTTTGAAAATGCATTTTGGGTACTAACAAATAAGAATATGCTTTATAAATATGGTTGGAATCAATTTAATAAACCTATACAGTCCTATGATTTATCATTAATAGATAAAGAACCAAATTGGAGAAGAATTAAGGATGCTCGATCTATTATTGTACAGGAGGATTTGATTATAATTGGAGATGGAAGAGATCGAAATGAGAGATTGATTTACTTACAGGAAAAGGAAATGGATTAAAATTATTAATGCTTGGTTTTTATTTATATTCCATCAAAATGTTAAAACCGAAATGCAATATTATTTTTCTCTTACTATTTTACCTATAATTATATTTGTTTCTTGCAAACAACCGCAGCCCCAATCCCCCTTGGAGGCCAGTCCCGCTCCCCAAGGGATTACCTGTACAACCAAGGGCTGTAGCGGAGCCTACGAAGGCCCCGAGTTTGTGAACGGCAGCGATGTGGCCCACCAATTTTCCAACACCATGTGCCGGGAGGTGGGCGACCAACTCAAGGCCCTCTACCGTCAGGGGCAGTTCGTCCAAGTAGATTTCCCCCGCATCCAAATGACTACCCAGGGCATGGGCACTGGGACGGTACGGTACTATGTATCCATCCCTTTTAAACGGGTAGCCGATTCGTGCTTGGCCTTTACGGCCTTCGACCATGTGGGAGGCTGGAACCATGCCCCGGCCCTCACCCAGCGGATGGCCCAATTGCAACCCGCCCTAATGGAAGGGGAACAGCTGTACCTGAGCGAACTGAGGACCACCCCCGAGGGCCTTCAGGAATACTGGATCCAATGGCGGCATGCCACGGTGCAGCAGGGGTGTGGGTTGAAGATTGAAGATTGAAGATTGAAAGTGATGGGTTAGTGGTGATCCTTACCCACTTTTACATTTAGTAGTTTAGCTGTCGAGTGCCCTCTAGGCTACGCCACAATTTTTAGGAACTTATGAGACACCCACTGGGCATCGATGCCAATGCGGGCCCAGTTTTGCTGCGTTTCGTAAATAAACACTTCCTTATCCTGTTCCAAAACCCCCACTACCGAAAACTGGGCAGAGGGGCCGTTGCGCACATTTAAGTGGTCGGCGGTTACCGTGGCCCGTTGCACCTGCTGCACGTAGTGGCCGTACACCCATTCCTGTTTGGACTGCGAAATTTTATACCAGCCGTTCTGTACTTCATAGACCCGTACAATGGCACCCAAGGTGGTGAGGCCAATCTTGTTTCCGGAACCACTGGGCTGGTCGCGGATGTTGAGTTGGTTGGCCGTGACGCTGCCGTACATCTTTAGGTGGGGAGGGGTGGTGGTACCGTCCGGCGGGGTGCCCTGAAAGGCCGCCTGTACCAACGGAAGGAAATTTTGTTGGCAATCGGCCACGGTATTGCCTCCAAAGAACGCGGTACCGGGACAGGTTTTGGTGACGCCCGTGCCGTTGGTCCTTGCGCCCGTATTAAGGTCGAACCAATGGTGGTAAACAATCCTGTCGGTGTTGATGGGGATGTTGAACCGCTTGCAAAGCGAGGCCGTTACCGAAACAATGGCGTCTTGCTGCTCGGTGTTCATGGCGTCTTTCCCTGCATCAAAATTGCCCAGGTTCTCGATGCAAATGGCATGGCTGTTGTTGCCCAAGATACAGGCGGGGGAGCTTTCCAAGCTGCGCCCGGTGCAAATTTTTCCATCCGGAAAGATGGTAAAGTGTTGCCCAATGTCGCGCCAGCCGTTATTATGGACATGGTAATTTTTCATGGCTTTTTGAAGGTCGAAATGGTTATCGCCCCTAAAATTGCCATAATCGGGCGAAAAGGTGTGGTGCTCCTGTACGTAGAGGACGGTCCTGGCCAAGTTTTGTGCGTTGATCCAGGCTTCAAATTCGTTGACGGTCATGAGGGTAAACCCAAACTTAGTTTCCATAATTTCAGTAATTAATGCAACAACAATTTCGAGCAAGCGAAAAAAGGCTTCAAACCTAGAATAGGCTATGTCCTTCTATTAAAATGTATTTTGTGGGGGAATGGATTAAAGGTAGGGATTATTTTTGAAAAGCAACCATGGAAGGCCCGTAAAAATTCACTAACTTCATCAAATTCAATTACATAACCATCAACTACTACCCACATGGCAGCAACACTCACTACCTTCAAAAAGGACATGGACCGGATGTCGGACCAGCGATTGCAAAAAAAGGACTACCCCAAGGAACTCACCCTGGTTGCCGAAGGGGACTCGTGGTTCGACTACCCCCTTAAAAAGGATATCTTGGACCACTTGCGGAAAATGGGCTATGCCATCAAAAAGTTTTCCAAGGCCGGGGATACCCTGGAAAACATGATCTATGGGTCCGACTACGAGATCAAAGGGAACGAGGTGTACCCCAAAGGGCCCATTTCCCTTCAGGAAACCCTGAATGCCATCCGAAAGCACCAACCGCGTTTTGTGCTTTTTAGTGCCGGGGGCAACGATGTGGTGGGTACGGAAATCATGGGCTACCTGCACCACAAATATTCCAACCCCAACAGCTTGGTGAACAAACAGGTGTTTCAGGAAAAGTTGTTGCAGATGAAATCGGCTTTGGTCTACTTCATCGAGAGCGTGCACACTACCTACAAGCATTGTGACATCCTGATGGATGGCTACGACTACGCCAAGGTGAACGGCAAGGGCTATAATTTCATCATCAAAAACCTGAAGGGTCCCTGGATCCTCCCCGCCATGGGGCAAAAGGCCATTTCCCTGAAAAAGGACCAAAATGCCATCATCAAGTATTTGGTGGATGAATTCAATGCCATGCTGGAACAGTTATCGTTTACCTACCCGTATTTCCATTACCTCAATTTCCGGGGGATGTTTAAGGACGAAAGGGAATGGCACAACGAAATTCATTTGCACAACGCGGGCTATCGGAAAGTAGCCAACAAGTACCATGAAAAAATGACGGAATTGCTGCAATTCAATCCGTTGCAGCGTTTTGAGAAGGAGTTGTTGGTATAGCGCGGTACATGTTGCTTGTTCCAGGTTTCTTCCCACCTACTTTCTTTACATTTTGGGTTTTGAACGGTGTAGTAGTGGATTATAAGCTGCAATTACCGTCTTGGATGTCGTCGTAGCTTGGATTGTAACCATTTCCGGTAAAGTGGATGTTTGTGGGGAGGTTTTCAACGGTCATTAATCCGCAAAAATCAGTAAGTAAGATATTGTCGTATATTTTAAACTGCAAATCGTTATTGTCGGGGTCTAATGTCATATTTGCAAAACCATCCAAGTTGGTAATTTGTGGGTTATGGAAAATTTGGAGGTCGTTCGATATATATTCTATGGAGGCCAGGGCATCCAAATTGCTCAACGATGCATTATAACTTATAAACAAACTGTCAAATCCCGAAGGGTAATGTCCATTAATTTGGATAATTTGCAACCCATCCAAACTGGTGATAGCATCACATTCAATCATTATAAAATAAGTAGGTGAGCTTAGGTTTTGCAATCCATCCAGACTCAAAAGGCTGTCATTACTTAGTAGGTTAACACCCCCTTGGGTAAAATTGGACAAATCCGAAATACTGTTCAAGGATTGATTATCGTAAATAATCAAATTAGGGGTGTTTGTTAGGCTCCTTAGTCCGTGCAAATTGGTGAGGGCATTGTTGGCCTCTAGAGTGATACCTTGGCTAACACTGGTTAATAGGTGCAACCCCTCTAAACTTTGCAGTGATTGATTGGCATGAAAAAACAAATGGCCTGTGAGCTCTGAACCAAGGCTTTGCATGGCCTCGATATTCGTTAAATTGGGATTGACCTGAATGGTGATTCCCAGTTGGTAAAATTCTGTTACACTAGAAATATTGAACCCATCCAAACTTGCCAAATTTTCATTGTTGCCAATGTCGAAGGTGCCGGAGGCTTCCGTGAGGTTCTCCAAACCTTCCAAACTGGTGAGGGCATCACAATCATAGATCCTAAAAATACCGGGGCCAAATTCGGTAAGCCCAAGGCCTGATAGCGATTGTAACTGTAAATTGGAATACAGCTCAACATTTCCCCCAACGTAGGTAAGCTGGTCCAAACCGGAAAGATTTACAAGGCCCGTATCCTTGATAAAAAGTGATTCGGTAATTGTGGTTATGGCAGATAGAGGGGATAAGTCGGTTATAGCACCTACGGGATAGGAGGCAATCCACAATGTGCCGTCTATGGTACTACATCCAGAGTTTCCAAGAGCGATCACATCTTCTTGTGTAAGTAAATAAATATCCCCTTCGCAAACCAAGGTCTCGTCCACATCCTCCAAAGTAATGGAAAAGGAGGCCTGCTTGGACACATTCCCTTGGGACACTTTAACGGTACCGGAAATGGTGGCGTTGGTTTCAAAGTCGAAGGCACTGGCATCGGCTACCGTAAGTTGTCCCGTACTGGCATTGAGGGCCACGGCCCCTGCAGGACTTTGTTGTAAAATGGCATACTGCAGGTTGCTGGCATTGGAGGTTACCTGTAGGGTGCCCAAAACCACACCCACCTGTGGGTTTTCGGGAATGCTGATGGTAAAGTTGGCCACGGTAATGGTCACGTTGCCGTTGTTGTTATCGTTGTTGGGGTCATCACCCTTGGAACATCCCAAAAAAGCGATGAAGGCGATGACAGTGAGTAGTAATGCTGGTTTTTTAAAGTGCTTCATTTCATTGAGGTTTAAAATCCTGATAACAATCAAAACAATGGTAGTTCCGTGTCCCCAGAAAAAGGGGAAAGCCCAAAAATAAAATGGAAATCACAAAGTTGCGTGCCGAATAGCGGAGCTTGCGCACTTCTTGGCTTTGGCAATATGGACAAATGGGTTGCTTCATAGCAGCCCAGAGACAATGAGCAGTGAAATAAGTGTTAGGGCGACCACAATCCACACCCATAGTTTTATCATACTGGGCATGTTGCCATAGAGGTCGGACCATCGAAACGGTTCCTCATCCACCAGGGCCGGATCTTCCTGCAACAGGTAATTTTCATAGCCATGTTCCGCCAGTAGTTGGATGGCCTGCATTTTTTGGCTGTCGGGCACCTCCAAACGGATGTTGCCCAAGGCATTGGAGAGGAAGTTGTGTACCTGGATGGTGAGTTCGTCGCGTACATAGGTATGGATGCCCTGCGATTCCAAAAATGAGCGGGCCACCGCCAGCTCGGAGGGATAGGTAAAATGGGCGATGGTAACGAATGCTTCCATTTTTAAGGCATCGGGGATGCCGTTGTGTTTGAATGGGTAAGATAGTTTTTTTTGGGCGAAAGACGCTTCTTTTGTAGGTATTTTGTGCACTTTTTCCTAGGGTCGTTTCCTTAAAAAGGCATGTACACTAAAGAACTAGGAATCATTAAATTAGGGAACCGCTGAAAAAAATACGTACCTTCACCCTATCAACTTTTTTCAGATGAAATTCCTCTTACTTTTAGGATGTGCCTTGCTGTTGCTACAGCAAAAATCCTGTAATGCCCCCAATGCGCCACACCCTGCTGCTTCTCATTTTAAGGAACAATGGCAGGTAGCGCTCCCCAACTACCTTCCGCAGAGCATTGCCTTTGACGTGCGAGACAACGGTTATTTTTATGTGGCTGCCAAGGAAGGGGGGTTGTTGGTTTATAAGGAGTTTCCAAACGGTGCCCAGCAAGTGGCACAGGTCACGGTCCCTGAACTTGGAGGCCAGGAGGCCATGCACCTTTACCAACAGGGGCATTTTGTGTATTTGGCCCTCGGTAGTTTTTTTAAGGCAGGAAACCAAGCGGGCCTTGCCGTGGTAAACGTGGCCAATCCCAACCAGCCTGTTGTGGCCACGCGGTGGGAAGTCCCAAACGGTGTTAAAGGCAGCGCTGTTGTACTGGTAGAAGGAAACTATGCGTACCTCGGGGCCATGAGCGATGGACTCTACATTCTGGATGTTTCCAACCCCAATGCCATTACGGAAAAAGGGCATTTGGTCCCGGACCGAAACTTTCCTACACCCAACCCCAATGCCGTACAGGAACCCAATGCCCGGGGCATGGCCCTAAAGGGCAACTACCTCTATTTGTGCAACGATGCGGGTGGGATTCGGGTAATCGACATTTCCGACAAAGCCCATCCGTTGGAAAAGGGAAAATTCATCAATACGGCGGTCCAAAAGCAAAGGGCGTACAACAACATCCTCATCCAGGGTCATTATGCCTATGTGGCAACCGATTATTGTGGCATGGAAGTTTGGGATCTTACCCACCCCGAACAGTTAACATTGGTTTCCTGGTGCAATCCTTGGGCGTGCGATAGCCCTTCCAATATTTGGCTGAACAGTGGGGGGCACGCCAACCAATTGGCGTACGATGCCCAACATCAAATGGTGGTGCTGTCTACGGGAGGCAGTGAACTTAGCTTAATGGATGTAAGCAACCCCCTGGAGTGCCGCTATGTGGGCTCCTATGGATCACGGAACAATGGCTTGGGCACTTGGGGCCTTACGCTGAAGGACCAAAAAGTATATGCTACCTACATTAAAACGGTGATTCCATTCAAGGGAACCTGGTCGGGGATTCGATGTATTGTCCTCACACCATAAGCCAACGCTTTTGATTAAAATGCCCGCCGTGGAACTTCATTTTTTTGTAACTTAGAGGGGTATAACCGCTAACTCTGATTCCATGATACCTTTTCTCGTTGTGCTGGGTATTTTACTCATCCTTGCCCTCTTCGCCATTTCGGTGTTCAACCGTTTCGTCAAAAACAAAAACCAGGTAAAGGACGCCTGGAGCAACATCGACGTGGCCTTGAAACGCCGCTACGACCTCATTCCCAATTTGGTGGAAACCGTTAAGGGCTATGCCGCACATGAAAAGGATACTTTCGAGCGGGTCATCCAGGCCCGAAATGCAGCCGTATCCGTTCCTCAAGGGGATATCAACGGGCAGATTAAGGCCGAGAACCAATTCCAACAGGCTTTGCGTGGACTTTTTGCCCTTCGGGAAGATTACCCCGACCTAAAGGCCAATGCCAACTTCATCGACCTGCAACAAAAGTTGAACGTCATCGAGGAGGGCTTGGAACGCAGCCGTAGGTTTTACAACAGTACGGTGCGCGAAAACAATACCTATGGCGAAAGCTTTCCCGGAGTGGTATTTGCGGGCATGATGCCGTACCAAGCGTTTAGCTATTTTGAAGTGGATGCCGCCGAACGGGAAAACGTCAAAGTGGATTTTTCCTAATCATGAACAGGAAACACTGGTTAGGAATAGGCATGGCCCTGCTGTTAGGGCCTTGGCTGTATGGACAGGGCTTTACGGTAGACCGTTACACGGCTGATGTGGTCATTAACAAAGAAGGCTATTTCACGGTAAGCGAACACTACGACCTTACCTTTCAGATGCTGAAACACGGGATCTTTCGAAACATTCAGTTGAAATATGACCTCAAAAACGAACAGGGAGCGTACGAAAAGCGGATCATCAAAATAAGCGACGTCCAAGTGCCGGGATGGAAATTCACTAAGTCCGGAAAAATAAGTCGCGATTTGGATGGGGAGGTGGAAATTAAAATAGGGGATAAGCACAAAACCATTTCAGGCCCCCAGCATTACGACATTTCCTACCGGGTGGACAACGCTTTTCTTTACGAAACCACGGCTACTCAATTTTATTGGAACCTAAAACCCCCCAACTGGTACGCCCCCTTCAGCAACATGGCATTTTGCATCCAACCCCCCGAAGGGGTTTCGGTGAATCCTGCGGCCCTTAAGGTATACACCGGTCCTATGGGTACTTCTACAGAAAGCACCGATTTTACCGTTACTCAGGAAAATGGGGTGTTGGTACTTACCAGCAAGCCGGGATATTCCTCCAATTTTGGGGAAAGCATTACGGTACTACTGCCGTTACCGGTCGATTCGGTGAAGGTAATTCCACCACCACCTTGGTGGAAGCGAAAAGGCTGGCTTTTCGTGATTTTGGCCATTATAGGAGGCTTTTATGCCACCTGGCGCAAGTACGGGAAAGACGATAAGGTGGTGGCCGCCACCAGTTACTACCCCCCCGAAGGGATGGACCCTGCCATGGCGGGTTACCTTATTGACGACACGGCCAACAACGTAGACCTCATCGCCCTGATTCCCTATTGGGGGGCTAAAGGATGCATTAAGGTGGAAGAGATCGATAAACCCGGGTGGTTTGCGAAGGACGACATCAAACTCACCAAATTGAAAGGCTTGCCTTCTGAAGCTAGTAGCTACGAACGCAAGGTGTTCAACGGATTGTTTCACGGTGACGAAGTCCTCGTAAGTAGCCTAAAGGATTCGTTCTACAAAACCATGCAAAGTGCCCGCACCGAATTGAAAAATGCTGCCCAGCCCTATTATGAAGCCCAATCCCGTAAGGTGATGCACAAAACAACCTTGGTGTTGTTAGGGTTGATGGTGGTGTCGTTCCCCATCGTATTGCACCTATGGAACTTTTGGGGCGCCATGGCCACTTCCGGAACTTGTTTTGTGCTATTGTTTTTTAACATTTTCATGGAAAAGAAAAACGCCAAGGGCAATGCCGCACTATCGCAGTTGAAAGGTTTCAAGAAGTTTGTAAAATTGGCGGAACAGAAACGTTTGGCGACCCTCATCAAGGAAGACCCCCGTTACTTTGAAGATACCATGAGCTATGCCTTGGCTTTTGGACTGTTCGACAAATGGGCCAAGAAGTTTGAAGACTTGAAAGTTCCGCCGCCCAGTTGGTACGGTTCCAGTACCGGAAGGGTGTATGGCATGCACAGTTTCTCCAATTCGTTTTCCAGTGCCATGGCTTCGGCCCAGCGTACCATGGTGAGTTCGCCCAGCTCGTCGGGTAGCGGTGGCGGTGGTTCCAGTGGCGGCGGCTTTGGCGGCGGCGGCGGCGGAAGTTGGTAGGGAAAGGAGCGAGAAGTGGGATGCCCAGTTATTGTATAGTGCGTATAGCGTAAAGCCAAAAGCTAATTCATTTCAAATCTTCAAGTAATTGTTTAGCCTCCTGGTAATGGTAGTAGTTAGGGTGTTGCACAATGGTTTTCAAATAGGACCGGCACCCATCCGTATCATCCATTTTCAACGCCAATAGGGCCAAATACCAATAGCCCTTGTGGAAGTCCAAGCTTTCGCCCTCCGTAAGGGTTTGGAAGCGCATCCTTGCTTCTTCATATCGGCCCAGCTCCATGTAAGAAATGCCTTTATAGAGTTCGAGGGTAGCGATATTCCCTGTGGAAGCAGGCTCTATGGCAGCACTTAAATCGATGGCTTTTTGGTATTCACTGTTTCGAAAAGCAGCTTCCATGGCAACCACCAAGCGGTCTTGTGCGCCATCCTTAGTTACCAGGGATGGGAGTTCGTCCCAGTTCCTGAATTGTTGGTAGTACTGCTGGTTCGACAAGGAGGCATTGGGGTAGGCCCACCACAATAGCAGGGCGGCCATTGCAGCGGCGGCGGCCCAATAGTACGTTCGGAAGGAATTTCGTTTTTTGGGTGTGATGGATCGGCGGTAGTTCTTCAGTTTTTCCGAAAACGCTTGGGTATCTTCAGCTTCAAATTTGGCTTGCTGTTCCCGAAGGTGCTGTGCTTCCCCTTGAAAGGGCACCCAGTCGGTTTCGTCGCCCCATGTATCGAGTTGTTGCTGCAGTTCCAGTAGTTCCTGAAGCGCTGGTTGTTCTTGAAGGGTTGCTTCAAAAGCAGTCCGTTCCGGTACCGTCATGGTTCCATTCAAGTAGCGCTCCAGTTGTTCCATCCAGGTAGGGTCTAATTCCATGGTTCAGTTGCGAAGGCGGATGTACCGCTTATCGGCTTTTATGAGTGCGATTAATTTTGATTTGCATTTAAAAACACGTTGCCTTGCTACGGTTTCAGAGGCATAGCCCAGTTGCTTAACGAGTTGCGCATAGGAAACGCCCTTCAATAGTTTGTGTAGTACCTCCCGGCAGTTTTGGGAAAGCTCGAGGAGTTTTTCCCGGTAAAGGTCCCATTGTCCCTGTTCGATATAAAATTGACTTTGTTCCATGGTTTCAGCTACAAGAGTCGCATCGGCCAATTTTGTTACCCGCTTTTTCGACATTTCCCTTCGCCACAGATTTCGGCATACGATAAAGAGGTAATTTTCAAAGGATTGGATGTGCAGGGCGTCTTTTTTCAATTTCACATACAAATGTACCAAGGCATTGTGAAACACGTCTTCGGCGGCAGCTTTGTCGCCTCCATGCTGTTGAATGTAGCGCAGCACATTGGGGAAGATGGTACCATACAATGCTGTAAAAACCTTTGGTTTTCCTTCAAGGAAATCCTGTATGAAAGGTTGGTGTTGCGCCATAGATGAATCCCCAAAATGCAATTAGTGCTGCTCCTAAATTAGTCAAAAAATAGCACATCGCGACATGGCTGGAACGCGCTTCGGCTCCATCTTTTTTCAGAAAAGAGAAAAAAATGGGTAACAAAATAGGAGGATAGGCTCTTAAGGGTACAATCGAATGTTTTCGAGCAGGCCGAACCCGAAAAGCCTTGAATAGAGTAGGGCAACCATTAACATCAACATTATGAGAAAAATGATTTTATGGGCAACCATCTTGCTGTCACTGGGATCCATCAGGGGACAGAACTTGGTGGCTAACAGTTCGTTTGAGAACACCTCTTGCGACATTTGCAGTACTTTGTACGAGTTTTACGAAGGTTGTGAAGACGATTGGCTGAATTACCTCTACGCGCCAGCGGCTTTCGACAGTTCCATCCCCAATTGTACCTTTTACAATGGGGTGTACTATTATGCGCCCGATGGCGATAAACATGCCATGGTAGGCCCCAACAGCGGGATTTTCCAACGGGGCGATTATGGTCCGGGAACCTACACCATTTCTTTTGTGTATACGAGGGGTGAAGCAATTTACACCAACTATCCCATTTTTGTAAATGTAGGTTTTGCCAACGGAATGGTGAATGCAGAATGGAACGATCAATCCAATGCCAGTATCCCGATTGAAAATGTGGTTTCGGAATTGGTTTTGGAAGACGATCCCGTGAACTGGGCCAGCTACAGTGGTACGTTTGTTTTGAACGACACCTATGAGAATCTGGTCATTTACGGTTCTGCCGAAGAACAGATACACGGTGGTGGCGGCGGCGTTATCTTGGCACCAACCCAAAGGGCACTTATAGACCATGTGGTTATTGAATGCCAGGATTGTTGTACTCCAGATCCGGTTACCATTACAGCCAACGGACAGGACATTACCAATACCTTGGCCTATACCATTCCGTGTGGGGAAAACTGTGTAACCTTGGAAGCTACCAATGTGTTCAATGCGGTATACAATACTAACGATCCCGTTTTGAACGATTTGGAAGGAACTTTCTGTTTGCCTCCAGACAGTACCCTAACGGGTTTTACGGCTACGATTACCGGTAAGGACAGTTGTGGGGATCCTTACCTACAAACCATTGCCATTTCCATAGAACAGGATTGCGGTGGCGATCCCGAACCTTGCTGCGATGCAGAGCATAACCTGTTGGATGATGGCGATTTCAACCAAGCAACCTGTGGGGGCAATGGCGCTTTCAATAGCGGATGCGTACCCAATTGGACGGCAACAGACGGTAGCCCTTCTATTGGAGGTTTTGGAACAGATCCCTATGCTTGGATGTGGTCTTATAACGGCAATGGGGAAGCAATAGCAGCCAATTTTGATTTTGTTGCCGGAGTTACCTACGGAGTGTGCTTCAGAGTTCGGACAGACGATAAGGATACCGGCGATCCCAATGTGGCCAATCACGCCACCATTAACTTGGTTGCGACCAACAGTGCCGGTGTGGTTACGGCATCTCCATCAGGCGAGATGATCTTCAACGATGTAATGGGCCCATACCTTAATACCTGGACCGATGTGTCTGTAATCTTCACTCCAACGGCCAATTTCTCACAATTGTGGGTGTTCCCGTTCATGCAAGATCCTTCCACAGGGGGAAGTCAGTCGGAAATGTCCATCGACGACATCATCATTTCGATTTGTTGTGAGGATTCCATTACCATCGAACCTTACTGGAACCATCCAAGTTGTCCGGAAATTATCTGTGAGGCTGAAAAATGGCCTATCCAGGTCTTGGATTCCAGTGGTACCCCAGTAACCTCAGCAGGGGGTGTGGTGATAGAATGGACCAATTTGGATACGGGAACTGTTGTGTATGCAGACTGGGTTTATGCCATGGCCTTGGAGCATTGGCAAGTGGTGGTTACCTTCCCTAATGGATGTACCTATACGGCCGATTATTTTGAGGATTGTTGTAATGACGATGTGCATATTGAGGCCATTATTTGTCCGGAAGCGCGTACTGTCAATCAACTGAAGGAATCCATGGAACTGCAGAAAGACCGTTATGCCGCTTCGGAATACGAGGCTCTAATGACGGCCATCGATCAATTTGAAACCTTATATGGACGTGGGGATTGCGATCCTTGCGATATTGGATATGTATTGATCCACTTGGTAGATGGTGATGGCAACGAAATTGATCCGGCCGATTACACCATTACATGGTCAGACGGTGGTACCGGAGTCATGCGACTTATTCCTGTGGATACGCTTAT
Source organism: Flavobacteriaceae bacterium UBA6268 (assembly GCA_002440705.1). Lineage (GTDB taxonomy): Bacteria > Bacteroidota > Bacteroidia > Flavobacteriales > Flavobacteriaceae > DJVA01. The sequence continues at coordinate 13,251 of DJVA01000068.1, forward strand.
TTCTGTAACCGTTACCCAACTGAATGGGGAGTATCTGTGTGTCTATGAAGATGAGTTTATCTACGAATGCCATGTAAATTGTGAAACGTTACCGGCACCTACCAACCTGCAATCTTCGGGCGCTACCCTTACTTGGGATCCCGTTCCAGGGGCGGTTTCGTACATCGTAAGTTCTCCAGATGGAGGGCATCCACCGGTTTTCTGCGACTGTTCGGCACAAGTCTCTATTGTTCCACAAACCACGAGTACCAATAGCTTGGTGCTTTCTGAGAGCTTGCAGGCCCGTTGCTTTGCATGGATGGTGACGGCCGTTTGCGCGGATGGAACACAGTCCGAACCCTCGGAAGCCATTTGTTTCTATCCTATTAGGGGTGTGGAAAATGGTCTTGGTTTTGTAGCAGCCCAAATTTCTCCAAACCCCAACAAGGGACAGATGAATTTTAGGGTCGAAACCAGATACGATACCCCAGTATCGATTGAAGTATACGATTTCTATGGACAACTGGTGCAACAGTTTACGTTCAATGTCCGCTCGCTCGAAGGGCAGGAAGTAACTTGGAACGCCTCCCCAGATCACAGAAAAGGCGTATATTTTGTATTCTTTAAAACAGAAAAAGATCAAGTGATCAAAAAAGTCATTATTGAATAATGAACCAACCCAGGGCCTGGGAATTTCCCAGGCCCTTTTTAATAAAAATCCTAAACCTAATAAAACCAACATCATGAAAACATTGTATAGCATAAGTTTAATGGCCCTGCTGGTGTGCTGGGGCTGTAGCCAAGAACCTTCCTTTACCGACCCAACAACAACTTTGCCTGAAGCTGTGGAGATAACAGGGGCACAATTCCGTGGGGGCAGTGCTGCTACCTACCCATCCAACCAAATGGTGGTACAATACGATCCCGGACTAACCGAAGCCCAAAAACAGTTGATGCGCGACCAATATGGAGTGTCCGATTACAAAACCTGTAGCTGTGCCGATCCTACCCTCGAATTGTGGATTTTTGAAGTCGATCCCAATGGCAATCTGCCTGGTGGTGGGGGAATTGAGGAAGTGATATTGGGAGCCAAGGACGATTCTGGATTGGAAGGAGCCGATTTGAATCCGGATATCCAACATGTGGGACAGAAACTTAACTACTCGTTTGGTGTACCGGACACGGCTGTAGGCCTTCAACAAACAGTTCACAACAACGAACCGCTCACTATTGCAGTGCTAGACACCGGCGTGGATTATAATTACTACGGTTTTGCAACGCCCTTTTTGTATAATTCCCAGGCCAATTCCAATCATTGCAACAGCAACGGTTACGAGGATTATTATGGATGGGACTTTGTAAATGGGGATAACGATCCTTATGACGATTATGGGCATGGAACCGTGATTAGCAGTTTTATTTACGAATCATTAATTGAAAAGAGTGTTCCGTTTCAAATCCTTCCCGTAAAGGTGTTTGATGCCAACGGAAAAGGCAGTTATTTTGATATCCTGTGCGGATTTAAATACGCCATTAACAATTCGGATGTCGATATGATTAATTTAAGCTTTGGTTGGTACCTGACCGATTACGAATTGTTGCATCGGTTTGTAATGGAGTCGGAATCGCAGGTATTGATTACCGCTTCGGCGGGGAACAATGCACAAGACAACGACCAAGTACCTCATTACCCATCTTCTTACACTACCAGCAATATCATTTCGGTGGCGGCTTTGGGTGGTGGTCCTAGTACTGTGCAATTGGCCTATTTTTCGAATTATGGTGAAAATTCTGTCGATATAGCGGCCCAAGGCGAAAACATTCCTTTCTATCTCGCACCAAACGAACCCATCTATGTATCCGGAACCTCCTATGCCAATGCTTTCGCAACCGTTTTGGGAGGCACTGTCTATGTTTCAGGAATGACCCCACAGCAACACTTAGGGGAAGTGCTGTCGCATACCGTACCCAATAGCAATTTGTATCTTATTCAATACGAGTCGTATGTTCCCTATTGAATTTAGTTTGGATAATTAGGTTTAGGTACACCTATGATTATTTAAACAAAGGGGAAGGGATTTTTTATTTCTTCCCCTAAATATTATCTTTAAATTTCATATTCCACGGTCCCATGCAACGTCATCCATTAAAAGTTTTTTTGGTTTATGCCGCTATCACTTTCACGGGGGCCAGCTTTGCCCAAGAAAGTACCATGGAGTCGCTTGAGAGGCTTTTAGAAGCCCAAATACCCCTTACCGAAAAGGGACTTCAGTTGGAGGCTTTTTTGGAAACACAACAAGGAATAGCTCCGATGAATCTGGCCGATGCCTATTACGAAAGTTCCAAATGGATGTGGGGAACAAAACGGGACCAATCCAAGGCCAAAACGTATGCACGGAAAGAACGGGAACTCCGAAAGCAACTAATTACCGATAGTCTAGACCCCAAGGTGTTGCGAAATCTATACAATCTCGGGTATATGTACCATCACGGCATGGTACCGGATTATCCCAATTCCCTCGCTTTTTTTGATACCCTTGTGGGATTAACCCCTTCCAAGGATGTTCGCTTGGGGAATGTGTACCGGGAACGCGGCGATATTTTTGATGCACTTGGCGACTTTCAACGGGCTCTGGAAAACTACGCCTATTCCGAATCTGTTTTTCAGGAACTCAATCGGCCCGACCTTCAACTTAAAACGCGTATCAATATTTCGGGTACCTATGTGTCTATTGGGGATGGGAACTATTTGGAAGATTTCAATCAAAATAACGCGCAAATTGAAGCCTTGGGAAATGAAATTATTTCCGAAAACCAACAAGCCATGGTCACGTTCAATACGGCAGCCATGTACCACCTTGCCGGAAAAAACGACATTGCCCTGCCCGAACTGGAGCGTTCCCTCTCCCTCTTCAAAAAAACGAAGGATTCCCTCAACACCTACAAGGCGCTTAGTTTGTTGGGAATTATTTTCCAGAAACAAGGACACTACCTTGAAGCTGAACGTATTTTTTGGGACACCCAATCCTACGCAGGAAAAGACCCCCTGCTGCAAAGTGCGGTTTTCAATAACCTAGCCGATTGTTATCAAAGACAGCAGAATTGGAAAAAGGCCATTCAATTCTATTACCGGGCTTTGTATACGGTACTCGGAAAAACCTACCATGAAACAGCTGCCCAAAGCTTGACCTATGAGGAGATTCAGTATGCGCCTTTCAAAAAAATCATCTTTGGCTATTTGGCCGATATTACTGAAGCTTTTGTGAATAACTGGGAACAAGAGAAGAATGTAACTTTTTTGAATGAGGCCGAAAATTTGTTTCAAATAGGAGACCAGGTTGTAGACGACCTTTTTTTGGAAAGCAGGGAAGAGGTATCCAAGCTTGCCTGGAGGGAGAAGGCATCAAAACTGTACCTACAGGGTGTGGTGATCTATGAAGCGTTGCAGCAACCACAAAAAGCTTTTTACTTGATGGAGAAGAACAAAGGACTGCTTCTTTTGGAAAACATACACAAGGTATTGGCGCGGGAAAAAGCCAAGATTCCCATGCAGTTTGTAGACAAGGAGTACGCCTTTTTAGGGCAAATCAAACAGTTGCAATTGGAATGGGCGGCTTCAGTCGATCCGGAGGAAAAAACGGCTTTGGGTGCCCAAATTTTTCAATTGAAAACTACCTTTCGGCAATTTATGGACGATTTAGAGTTGAAATTTCCGGTTTATTTCACCCATAAAAGACAATTCTCCATCGTTTCGCTGGATGAAGTACAGCAGGATTTGGGGCCCGATGAAATGGTACTGGAGTACCTTTTGGGCGATGAAAAAGGCTACGTGTTGCTCATTAGCGGGACCGACAGTTATTTGAAGCGTATGCCCTCGTCGCGTTCACAATTGGAAATCCAGTTGAAAGCGTTCCGGGAATTGTTGGATCGCCCTTGGCAAAATAAAGAAGATGTAAAATCCTACCGATCCAAAGCCTTTAAGCTTTACGAAACCCTGTTTCCATTTGAAAGTCTTCGGGAGTCCATTAAAGGCAAGCGACTCATGATTATCCCCGATGGCCCATTGCACCGACTTCCTTTTGAAGCCCTCGTTGTTGCCGAAGACTTGCCTTTTCCGGAAGCGTATCTTATTGCCCAGAGTGATGTATGGTACCAGTATTCGCTTACGGTAAATGCCCAAATCAAAAAATTGCCAACCAATCCAGAAACGGCATGGGCTGGGTTTTTCTTGACTCAATTTCAGGAGGATTACCAAACTCCACTGGTGTTTGGAACAAAAGAGCAAGCCTATTTGAGTCCCTTTTTTGAAGGTGATAAGAATTTCAAAAATGAAAAAGCTTCGAAAGCGTCATTCTTGAGTGCTTATCAACGCTTTCCCATTGTCCATGTATCTACGCATGGTGGGGTAGACTCGGAAGGACCTTGGCTGGCTTTTTATGATGCTCCCTTGTTTTTGAATGAATTGTATTTTCTGGAAAGTCAGAAGGAAATGGTGGTGCTTAGTGCCTGCAAGACTTCGGAGGGGCTTTATGCCAATGGGGAAGGGGTGTTCAGCATCACTAGGGGGTTTATTAACTCGGGTTCCAAAAGTGTGGTGTCTTCACTTTGGAACTTAAACGATAAATCCAGTTTTGAAGTGCTCTCCCATTTTTATGTGGAACTCCAGCAAGGAGCATCCAAATCGAAAGCCCTTCGTAGTGCCAAATTGGAGTACCTGCGAACCCATCTTAATTCCACAGAGGGCTCTCCTTTTTACTGGGCTTCCATCATCCTTACCGGAAATGATGAGCCCCTACCAATACAAGAAAATCATTATTGGATTTTGGGGCTTTTGGCTTTGGGATTGTTAGGAGGCTTTCTTCTTTGGTTTTTTAGGTATCGGTAAAAGCAGTCCTAGGGTTGGGAATTCTTACCAAGAATAAGCCAACTCCATCGGTAAGCCCACCATAAAACAACTGAAATGGTAGTTTTTAGAAGGTAATTCCTATGTTCAGACTGTTTTTGCGGTTTCGAACGGCATCGCCCTCATTGTCCTTGAAAATATCGGTGAACCCAGCTTGTCCCGCAAGCTCTACAAAAAGCTTGGAACTTCCTTTTTGGGTCAACGGAAATTGAACCCCCAAACTACTCTCCAAGCCAATATCCGTTGCATTGAAATTATCCTTCACTTGAGTAGAGCCTGCATTGGCTCCTACAAGAACGCCCAAATAGGGGCCAAGATTTAGATAAAAGTTTTTCCGCTTCCCGCCAAAGTGCCAGTTGGGAGTTGCCGAAATGGTAACATAATGTAAGGAGTAATTCACCACATAAAGCGTACCCCCTTTGTCAACATAAAAACCGTCGTCCCAACCATTTTGGTTGTAATAGGCTCGTCCTCTAAGACTCCAGCGCTCAGAAAAGAAATAGTCGGCATAAAAACCTCCGTTAAACCCTAGGTGCGATTTTGCCGCGGTTTGATCGGAGATGGTGGAGACATTGGTAAGGTTGAGACCACCAGAGAAGCCAAATTCCACATCCCCCCCGTCCTGGGCATGGGAGAAAGAAAAAGTAATCAAAAGTACTAAGGTTGATAACGCTGTTTTCATGTTGTATTTGCTTAATTGTTTATTTCATTTTGATAATACTGCTAGAGTGGGCAAGCCCAAGCCCTTTGGGCTTAAGGCTTTTTTTATAAATCCCTCGCTTGAAAACATGTTTTCGGCTCAGTCAAAAAAAAAGCCCGATACCTTTGGTATGGGCTTGCCCTTGGTAGCGTGGGGGAGACTTGAACTCCCGACCTCCGGGTTATGAATCCGACGCTCTAACCAGCTGAGCTACCACGCCATTTTGCGGATGCAAATATAGAAACAAAAAATAGTACCGCAAACACAAAAGTGGTATTAAATACGGGCGTCTTCAAGAAAATCCAAAAAAAAATACCTTCGGCTTTTGCAGTTTTAAATTAATATCTATATTGGGCAAAAGCTAACAAACACCTATGGACGATAAGATCAAGTTCGAAATGGAGTTTCCCATACATGTATCTCCATCCTTACTGTATCAGTACATTTCTACACCTTCTGGGATGAGCGAGTGGTATGCCGATAATGTAAATTCCAGGGGTGAATTTTTTACCTTTATTTGGGAAGGAAGCGAAGAAAAGGCGCGACTTCTTGGGAAGAAAACCGGGGAACGAATCAAATTCCGTTGGGTGGAAGACGAAGAAACGGATTATTATTTCGAGATGCGCATCGTAGTGGATGAAATTACCAAGGATGTTTCCCTTATTGTAACCGATTTTGCCGAAGAGGATGAAATTGAGGAAGGCAAAATGCTTTGGGAGAATATGGTTTCGAACCTAAAACACGTTTTGGGTTCGGTATAAACGGCTTCAAACCTGTATCTTTGCACCGCTTTGTTAAGCGGTTTTTTTATGATCAATCTCAACGGGACCCTTTACACTTCGGATAATGCGCAAATTAGCCCATTAAATAGGGGATTTCATTTTGGCGATGCCGTATTTGAAACCATGCGCGTGTCTGCGGGCAAAGTGCTTTTTTGGGAAGACCATTACTTCCGCCTCATGGCTTCCATGCGCATCCTCCGTATGGAAATCCCAATGGATTTTACCCTTGAACATTTGGAGGAGGAAATTCTTAAAACCGTTAAGGCCCAACAGGAAGCTCCTGCGTACCGCGTAAAATTTTTGGTATGGCGTTCTTGGGGAGGGGGTTATGGCCCCACGGAAAAGGGGGTGGAATACACCATTACGGTAGCTGCACTGGAACACCCTTTTTATGTAATGAACGATTCGCCCTATGAAGTGGAACTGTTCAAAGACCATTTTGTTAACTCAGGACTGCTTTCCACCTTAAAGACCAACAACAAGGCGCTTCATGTTTTGGGAAGTATTTTTGCTGAAGAAAACGGCTATCAAAACTGCCTACTGCTTAACGAGCACAAAATGGTGGCTGAGGCCTTGAACGGAAACCTCTTTTGGGTGCAAGGATACAAAATCAAAACGCCTCCATTAAGCGACGGTTGCCTGAAGGGAGTCCTTCGAAAGCAGCTACTGGCCATTTTGGCACAACTTCCAGATTATGTGGTAGAGGAAGCCTCCATCTCTCCTTTCGATTTGCAGAAGGCCGACGAGTTGTTCCTTACCAATGCCATCCTAGGAATCCAGCCCATAACAAAATACCGAAAGAAAAACTTTGAAGTTAAAGTGGCGAGGGAGCTTGTCGGAAAATTAAATGCCCGTGCCCGGCTGGGCTAATTGAAACTGGGATCTTCCGGGGCGTTAGACCAAATAAGGTAATCGCCCCCAAATTCGATCATCTTTTCCTTCCAGAAATCCTTGCTGTTTTTTCCAATGATTTGGCTTTTCAATTTGTTTTCGGTTACCACCCAACTATTTTCTTTCAGTTCGTTGGTCAATTGATCGGTAGACCAACCGGAATACCCCAAGAAAAACTGAATTTGATCGGCTTTGAGCACATTATCATTGAGCATGTCCAAAATGGTGTTGAAATCGCCTCCCCAATATATACCGCTGGAAATCTCGATACTTTCCGGGATAAGGTCCGGAACCGTATGGATAAAGTAAAGGTTGTCCTGTTCTACGGGACCCCCATTGTAGACCTTAAGGTTGGAATGCACTTCGGGGAGGAAGTCCTTTAATCGGTATTTGAGGGGTTTGTTAAGTATGAAGCCCACGGAACCATGCTCATTGTGTTCCGCCAACAACACTACGGAACGGTTGAAGGAAACATCGCCAATGATGGAAGGTTCAGCAATCAGGAGTACGCCTTTGGTTGGTTTCACACTAATCATCTGGGCCTATTTAGTGATTTAAATCTAAGGATTAATTTTTGAATACACAACAAGAGCCCAAAAACGAACCATGGAAAAAAAAGAACCCTGCCAAGGGCAGGGTCTAAGACGTTTAGAGGTCTGGGGGGATTAGTTTACAGCGTCTGCCAACTCAGATCCAGCCTTGAATTTTACTACCTTTTTAGCAGCAATTTTGATGGTTTTTCCAGTTTGTGGGTTTCTTCCTTCACGGGCCGCTCTTTTGGATACAGACCAAGATCCGAAACCTACCAAAGAAACTCTATTTCCTTTTTTAAGAGACTTTTCTACATTTCCTAGGAAAGATTCCAAAGCTTTTTTCGCAGCTGCTTTAGTGATTCCAGCATCGGCAGCCATTCCGTCGATTAAATCTGATTTGTTCATAGTTTACTTTTTAAATTAAATGATAAATTGTTGGTTAAACATTGCATAATTGCTCTACAAATTTAATCGGATTATCGGTTCACGCAAGGAATGACGCGCTAAAACGCCGTTTTTGTTGATAACTTGGAGGGTTTGTTAATAAACTTGATGCTTTTCAAGAGGATTTTAATGAAATCAGCAATGACGAGGCTTTACACGAATTGTGCCTCCTTTTCCAAAGCAAAACCATTCATTAAATCCCGAACGCTCATTTTTTTCTTTCCAGGTAGTTGTAATAACTCCAATTGCAAATAGCCATCTTGGGTTGCCACCAAAAGTTCCTTGTTGGATGGTATTATCGTCCCTGGCACATCCAAACTGGGCTTATGGATAATATGCCCTTCATAGATCTTGGTCTTCAATACCTTAGAGCCATTGTGTAATTCGGTCCATGCAGTGGGGTAAGGGGCTAGCCCCCGGATCAGCCGGTCAATTTCCAAGGAAGGCCTGTTCCAATCTATGCGCGTGTTTTCCGCAGTAAGCTTAGGAGCAGATTTTAAATTTTGATCCTGAGGTTGTGGCATTGTTTTAACCGTCCCTTTGGCAATGGCATCAACCGTTTCCAGTACCAGCGCACTTCCCAATGTCATGAGTTTATCGTGAAGACTCCCTGCGGTTTCTTTATCGGTAATAGCGATGCGTTTGGAGGCAATGATGGCACCGGTGTCTATCTGTTCATCGATGAAAAAGGTAGTGACCCCCGTTTCCGTGGCTCCATTAATGATGGCCCATTGAATGGGGGCCGCACCACGGTATTGTGGCAATAGCGAGGCATGCAGGTTGAAGGTCCCATAATTAGGCATATCCCATACCACCCTGGGCAACATACGAAAGGCCACGACAATTTGAAGATTGGCATTCCATGCTTTCAGATTGTTCAGAAAGGATTCGTCTTTTAAGGAATGGGGCTGAAGTAGGGGTAACCGATGCGTCAATGCAAATTCCTTTACCGCAGAAGGGGTTACCTTTTGCCCCCTCCCAGAGGGTTTGTCGGGTGCTGTGACGACTCCTGCGATGGGATAGTCTTTCTGGACAAGCTCGCGCAATATCCCGACGGCAAAATCGGGGGTTCCCATAAAAACGATGCGTAATTCCTTCATTAACTGCAATAGTATTGGTTGACGGCGTTCAACTGGATTAGTTTTCGATCCAATAAGGCCCGCAAAACCTTAAGGACGTCTGCCTCTGCAAAAGTAAGGTTTTCGAGCAAGTTTCGCGAATCCATTGGGGTTTCCTGCAACAAGGCAAGGATTTTTTGGGCAATGACTTGGGTCTCCAAGGGTTGCTGGCTTTTCCTTTTTTCCAGGCATACCGAACAACGCCCACATTCCTGGGTGGTGGTTTCACCAAAATAACGCAATAACTGTACCTGCAAGCATACTTTGGTATTCGCAATATAAGTTAGAACAGCTTTTACCTGCCGTTCTTTGCGATTGTTGACAAGTTCGATGGCTTCCCGAAATGGATTCAAGGTACGGTCATCTTCCCGTGGAACCATGAAAGTGATGGAGGCATCGGTTTCGAAAAGTTGCAAATCAACCAAATCCTGTTGTGCCATTTCCTTAAGGGTACCAACAATTAGGTCTGAAGCCAACCCCGATTTGTGGGCCACCCACTCCAAATCGATGGTATTGGGATTGTCGAAAATTCCGCCATACATTCTCAAAAGGGTCTTTCCGACCACCGAGAACGAAGGATTTTTTTCAAAGGCCATCAGTAAACTTTGGGACGGTACTAAAAATTGGATTTTGGATTTGCGTCCAAATTGTTTGGAAAGTTGGATAATTCCCAAACGGTCCAGGGTGTTCAGGCCGTTGTAAGTTTGTTGGATGGGCAATTGATACGTTTGGCAAAGTTTGTTGAGGCTGAAGCTGTGTTCGGTAAATTCACCTTCGCCATAAGGAATCTGAAAATAGTTGCATAGGGTACGGTATAACTTTTTAAGGTCTTGTAAGGTAGGAAGGGTATCCAAAAACTGTTTGGTAAGTAGTTGCTGGTCCTGTGCTTCGTAGAGCAATACAGCTTCTGCGTCCTTACCATCCCTTCCGGCTCGACCCGCTTCCTGAAAATAGCTCTCCAAGCTTTCCGGAAGTTGGGCATGAATGACATACCGCACGTTGGGGTGGTCGATTCCCATTCCAAATGCAGTGGTTGCTACCATAGTTGAAACCCTATATTGTTTCCAAGCATCCAAGCGTTCCTGTTTTACCTTGGGAGGGAGCCCCCCATGGTAGAAAGTTGCCGATATGCCTTGCTGCTGAAGGCGTTGGCTCCATTGTTCCGCTTGATTGCGGCTTCGGACGTACACAACGGCCGATTCCTTCAAGGGTTTCAACATTTGGAAAATTCGGTGCAGTTTGTCACTTTGTTGGTACACTTGATAGGATAGGTTTGTCCTTGCGAAGGATTTTTTAAAAATTTGGGGCTGTTCCAGTTTCAATTCTGAAATGGTGTCCAACAACACTTCCTCAGTAGCCGTTGCGGTAAGGGCTATTGTAGGTGCGTAGGGCTGCAGGGCTTTCAGTACAGGTATTTTTTGATAGGAAGGGCGAAAATCATTTCCCCATTGAGAAATGCAATGGGCCTCATCGACGGCAATAAGATTGACATTCATTTTCTTTAAGGCCCATTGCACCTGTTCCTGTTGCAGGCGCTCTGGGGAAAGGTATAAAAATTTATAAGGCCCGTAAAGCGCATTGTCCAATTGTGTCGTGAGTGCTTCTGACGAAAGTCCTCCGGTAAGGGCCATGGCCTTAATGCCTTTACTTTCCAGGGAAGCTACCTGATCGTTCATTAGGGCCACCAAAGGCGAAATGACTATACAAAGGCCTTCCATAACCATGGCAGGGATCTGAAAACAAAGGGATTTTCCACCACCCGTTGGAAGCAGGGCAATGGTATCCCGTCCTTCGAGCACCGATTGGATGATGTCCTCCTGCAGGGGCCTAAAATTGTTGAATCCCCAATATTCCTGTAGGATGTGTAAGGGTGATTTCAAAACAGGGACGCTATTTTTTTTAGGATGTATTCCCCCCGGTATTGGATGCTACCCACGGGAACATGATAAACCGTATAGCCATAGTTTTGGTAGGCTTGGTGTAGAAATTCAAATAGGCGCTCGGCTTGGGCATACGATTCATACCGTTCGTTATCCTGGATGTAGATTTCTTCCCAAGGCGGCAATAAGAATATGGCATCGTAACGCAGGTTGTTGCAAGTTTCGGTAAAAAAAGAAGGATATTCGGTACCCAAATAATCCATGTAGGCAGTAACATCGGGAAGACCCCGGTCGTAAAACAAAAATGGGGTGTTTTCTGGACTGGGCGCTTCCAAAAACTGTGCTTTGCGCCCGTTAAGCAGTAGCTCACTAAAGAGGAGGGGCTGCTCCAAAAACAATTGCGAGATCCCTTGCTGTTGGGCCTTAAAAGTTACCTCCCTGGAAATTTCCGGGAGGCATACATGGCCTAGGTCTTCAAAATAACGGATGAGGGATGTTTTTCCGGAACCCGGGCCACCTGTAATAACAATTCTTTTGGAATTCAAACGTTACATTTTTCTACAAAGTTAGTTAATATTAACACCTTCCGCTATCTTTGTACTAAGAAACCCACGCATGACAGAATCAGAAAAAAGCCGGGAATTTTACGAACGGCTCAGGGACGAACTGGAACAGGACACCACTTGGCCTTCCCCATACCTGTATAAATTTATCATCCCCGCAAGTATTGAAAAAGTGGCAGAAATAGAAGCCGTTTTCGATGGGATGGAGGCCGAAATACAAACCAGGGACTCCTCCAAAGGTAATTTTACGAGCGTCTCTATCAAAGTCACTATGGAATCGCCGGAAGCCGTTGTAGAAAAATATCAGGAAGTTTCAAAGGTAGAAGGGGTGATTTCCCTATAATTTTAGTATTTTGCGGCATACTTCAACAAGTACATTTCCAAATATACATTTATTGTGATTGATCAATTAGAATACAACACCGAACGCCCTCATTTAATCATTCCCGAATACGGGAGGCATCTGCAGAAAATGGTGAACCAATGCATCGCCATTGAAGATCGTGAAGAACGGAACAAATGCGCCAAGAGCATCATTGCCGTAATGGGGAACCTTAACCCCCATTTGCGGGATGTGCCCGATTTCCAGCACAAGCTTTGGGACCAACTGTTTATTATTTCCGACTTCAAGTTGGATGTGGAAGCGCCCTATCCCAAACCGTCGAGGGAAGAACTGGCAGAACGCCCCGAGCCTCTAAAATACCCACAAAACCATCCCAAGTACCGATTTTACGGAAACAATATCAAACGGATGATCGATGTGGCCAACAGCTGGGAGGACGGCGACAAAAAAACAGGCCTCATCCTTACCATTGCAAACCACATGAAGAAAAGTTTTTTGAGTTGGAACAAGGATACCGTCGAGGATGATGTGATTTTCCAACACCTGTATGAGCTATCCGAAGGTAAAATCAATTTGAAAAACAGTGACGAAGACCTTTCAGACTCTCAAGATTTGATGAAAAATAAAAAACATTTCAAGAAATCAAAAGGCAAACGCAATAATCGCAAACGCCACTAAACCAAAAGCGATTTATGGGAACTTTCCAGATTGAAGGCGGCCATGCATTAAAAGGTGAAATCCGTCCGCAAGGAGCCAAAAATGAAGCGCTTCAAATACTTTGTGCAGTGCTTTTGACCCCCGAGGAAGTGGTTATTGAAAACATCCCCGATATTGTGGATGTCAATAAGTTGATCACAATTTTGGGCAATCTGGGGGTTAAAATCCAAAAGTTGGGGAAAGGTACCTATGCATTCCGATCGGATGCCATCAACCTCAAATACCTCGAATCGGAACAGTTCAAGAAAGAAGGAAGTTCCCTTCGAGGTTCCATCATGATTGTGGGACCGCTTTTGGCGCGATTTGGGAAAGGATACATTCCCCGACCTGGAGGTGATAAGATTGGGCGTCGCCGCTTGGATACTCATTTTGAAGGGTTCATCAAGTTGGGGGCGCAATTTCGCTATAACAAAGAAGAGCGCTTTTATGGGGTGGAAGCACCCAATGGTTTAAAAGGGGCTTACATGCTCCTGGACCAAGCCTCAGTAACCGGAACCGCCAATATTGTGATGGCTGCAGTTTTGGCAAAAGGAACCACAACCATTTACAATGCGGCCTGTGAGCCCTACCTGCAGCAATTGTGTAGAATGCTCAATGCGATGGGGGCTAAGATCAGTGGGGTAGGCTCCAACCTGCTTACCATTGAAGGAGTAAAGACCTTAGGGGGCTGTACCCACAAAATCCTTCCAGACATGATTGAGATAGGAAGTTGGATCGGGTTGGCTGCTATGACTCAAAGTGAGATTACCATCAAGGATGTAAGTTGGGATAACCTAGGCTTGATTCCAGACACCTTTCGAAAATTGGGAATTACCCTCAAGAAAAAGGGCGATGATATTTTTATTCCCAAGCAAAAAGAATACGAAATCCAAGCCGATATGGATGGTTCCATCCTTACCATAGCCGATGCCCCTTGGCCGGGGTTTACCCCAGACTTGTTAAGTATTGTACTGGTGATTTGTACCCAAGCCAAAGGAAGTGTCTTGATCCATCAAAAGATGTTCGAAAGCCGTTTGTTCTTTGTAGATAAGTTAATCGATATGGGCGCCAAGATTATTTTGTGCGATCCCCATCGGGCTACGGTTATTGGACACAATTTTAAGTCGAAACTTAAAGCAACCACCATGGTTTCCCCCGATATTCGGGCAGGGATTTCATTGTTGATTGCAGCACTTTCGGCAAAGGGCACGAGCACCATCCACAACATTGAACAAATTGATAGGGGCTACGAAAAAATCGATGAGCGGCTACGCGCTATCGGAGCCCGGATTACCAGGGTAGACGCTTAATAACTCAACTTTTCTGTTTATTGATTTCGTCCTGAAGCTTTCGACGCAACTGTTGCTCGCGTTCCAAAGCGCGTTGGCGATGTGCCTCAAATTCTGTTTCCGTTTCAGCGAGCTTTAAATTGGAGGCTTTGGTAATGGCGTTGCTGTTTCTAAAACGGTACGAAAGGATAAGGGAAAGCAATACCAAAGCCCCTATAATAGTCCATAAGATGATTTGATAGGTCGATTTTTTAAGCAACAACCCAAAAAACACAATTCCATCTTCTTTCTTCTGTGAATCGGCTAGTTGTAGCTGTAATTGGTTTACGGATTGTTTTAAGGAATCGATAGTTCCCTCAAGCGTTTGGATGTGGTCGATGTTGGTTCCAATGGTAGCTTCAAGGCCTTTGACAGAATCCAAGACGCTTTTCCTTAATTCATTCAATTTATAAATTTTCACCACTTTGTAGTCCTCATAGCGGTTAGATTTGTCGATGACCTCGGTAAATTGGTCTTCAAGGGAACTCTTTTCTTGGGCACAAAAGGTTGAAGAAAGTGCCAAGGCAAACAAAAGGATAATTAAGTGGCGGTTTTTTTTCATGGGGATGTAGGGTATTAATCCCGCAACATTAAAAAAAAATGATGGGCCATACCCAACATTTTTAAGGGTTTATCATTTATTTAACAAGCTCCAATTCTTCATTGTAACAAAAGCTAAGTGCACCAGATGGGCATTTTTTTATTTGCTCAATAATGTTGAGTGTAGCAGCGGCTTCCAAATCGATCCACGGAATGACCGAGGCGCGGAAAACCTCTGAAAGTCCCTGGCAACAACGGTCGGAGTGGGTACAGATTTTAGGGTCATAGGATACGGTAATTTCTTGGTTTCGGAAGCAATTTTCCAATGTTTTCATGGTCAAATTATTTGGGGGCCAATAAATTATCTGGCGCAAAAACACCGTTAAATATATATAAATAATCGACAAAAAACATAAATAAGGAAAATTCTTACTAATTTTCTAAAGCAGCCTTATATGCTGATAGGCATCTTTCCCTTGCCATTTTGTGTTCCACTATTGGAGCTGGATAGGCCTCGGAACCCCATTCTGGTATCCATTTTTTTAGATACTTGTGATCTTTGTCAAACTTTTCTATCTGAGTGGTTGGGTTGAAAATCCGAAAGTAAGGGGCTGCGTCCACACCACTTCCAGCAGCCCATTGCCAGTTGCCAACATTGCTGGATAGTTCGTAATCCAGCAATTTTTCTGCGAAATAGGTTTCGCCCCAGCGCCAATCTATCAAAAGGTGTTTGCACAGAAAACTTGCCACAACCATCCGCACCCTGTTGTGCATGTACCCTGTGCTGTTCAATTCGCGCATACCGGCATCCACAAGTGGGTATCCGGTTTTTCCTGCTTTCCATTTTTCAAATTCATTTTCATTATTTCTCCAAACAATGCGGTCGTATTGAGATTTAAAAGCTTTATCTGTCGTGTGGGGAAAATGCCAGAGTATTTGCATGAAGAACTCCCTCCAAATCAATTCCTTTAAAAAAGTGGTGTTCGGGGATTGTTGTGCCTTTTGCAGGAGGGAACGGTATCCAATTGTTCCAAAGCGCAAATGCGGGGATAGGTGGGTTGTACCATACTCCATGGCAGGAAAATTCCGTGTTTTTTCATAATCGGTCAAGGTGTTTTCCGAAATAGTATAAGGCTTCACTTTTTGAACGGAATTTTCGAAACCAATTGCTTTAAGATCCAAATTGGGTAGTTTTTCCCCTTTCAGTAGCTTTTTGTAATGGGGTTTGGGATCGTAGGCTTTGAGAGAGCCTAACGTGCTGCATTTTTGCATCCATGCTTTCATGTATGGGGTATAGACCACATAGGGGGAGCCATCGACTTTTACCACTTCATCCATTTCAAAAAGGACTTGGTCTTTAAAGGTATGAAACCCGATGGCCTTCCCTTCAAGGAATTTTAAAATTTCTGCATCGCGCTTTAAGGCATAGGGCTCATAATCGCGATTGCATACGATGTGTTGCACATCAAAATCGCGGCACACTCGTTCAAATACGTCTTTTGGATGACCATGATAAATGCCCAAATCACTACCAAGCGACTGCAATTCAACTTTCATTTGTTGCAGGGTGTCGTGAATAAAATTTACGCGAGCATCGTTTTTGGGTAGGCGTTGTAAAATATTGGTATCGAAAATGAACAAGGGCAGCACCGGATAGTTCCCGTTAAGTACTTTGAAGAAACCTACATTGTCCTCAAGGCGTAAATCCCGTCTAAACCAGAAAATAGTTACTTTAGACCTGCTCATGAAGGTATTTTAAGAGTCCCCATTCCTCCATCCACTGCAACAGTTTGTCCAGTGATCCAGGAAGCATTGTCACTAAGCAAGAAAGCGGCCATTTGTGCAATATCCAAAGACGATCCAATTCGGTTCAGGGGATGGCGTGTGGCCATTTTTTCTTTTTTGTCCTGGCTCGAAAGTAATTTGGAAGCAAGGGGTGTATCGGTTAAAGAGGGGGCAATCACATTCACTCGAAATTTTGGGGCATATTCGGCAGCCAAAGATTTGGCAAATCCTTCAACAGCCCCTTTGGCCGCCGCTATGCTCGTATGAAATGGCATTCCACTTTGTACGGCGACGGTGCTGAAAAAAACCAAACTGGCTTGTTCCGATTGTTTCAATTTGGGCAAGAGGGCCTGTGTGGTTTTGACCAATCCCAAAAAATTAAGCTCCAAGTCTTGTAAAAAATCGTTGGGCTTTAGGAGGTGAAACGGTTTTAGGTTGATGCTTCCGGGGCAGTAAACCAATCCATCCAGCTTATCTGGAATTTGCAACGACGCTACATCATCGTTTAATGCATCAAAGGGAAGGTATTCGCAATTGGGGGGAAGGTGGCCTTGAGTGCGTGATGCAACAATAACCCTATGTTCAGCGATCAAAAGCTGGGCAAGGGATTGTCCAATCCCGTAGGAGCCACCAACCAGCAGTATGGTTTTTCTTTTCATGCGTGTTGCGGATCAAAAATTTCAGTAAGCTTTTGCCTCCTGAATTCAAATATTTTTTCCAATTTCGGTCGAATCAAAAGCGGTTCCATCCATTGGCCAAGAATTCCGAATGGGAGCTTATAGTGAATGAGGTCTTCCATTTCGACCCCCTCATCTTTCTCCTTCAAAAAGTGTTTGTGATGCCATAAGGCGTAGGGTCCAAAACGTTGTTCGTCCACAAAATAAGAACGGTCTGCTACGTGGGTAATTTCAGTGATCCATTTGGTTTTAATGCTGCTGAAAGGTCGAACCCAGTATTCGATAATTTGCCCCGGGTACATACCCTTATCAGCTCCGGAAATAATCTCGAAGCCCATTTCGGAAGGCGTAATCCGACAAAGGTTTTTTGGGTCTGAAAGAAATTCCCAAGCGGTGTCAATGGTTGTGGGAAGCCATTGGGTGGTATGCAATGAATGAATTTTCAAGAGCTCCTTTTGTGTAAAGATAAGCTTTGTTTAATCAATAACAAATATCTTTAAACAAAATATCATTTCTTCAAGGAGAGCACTTCTCGATTCATCATATGCAAGCGTCGCCATTTGGTTTGCCCTTTGGGAGGCGCCTGGGATTTTTTTCGGAAATAGCTTTTGAGATTCTTTAGCATTTTTTTGTTTATAAAGATACGCAGAATTCTTGAATTTATTAAGAAATCACTTACAATTAACCATTTATTGGCATGGCGAATAAGCTCAAATCGGTTTCCTAAAGTTTATTTAATTCCTTTTTAAGGTTTTGTTAACTAAAACGCGACTTTGCAACCTGTATCTTTAGGTCGAAACAACGTAAAAAACTAAAATATTATGATCAAAAAACTTCTACTATTTATGGGAATTGGAGCGCTAGCCACTGCGGGTTATGCCCAGATTGAAACTCCAGCACCCAGTCCTTTCCAAAAAATCGAACAAAAAGTGGGACTTACGGATGTCACCCTAGAGTATTCAAGACCATCTATGAAAGGGCGGAAAATTTTTGGCGATTTGGTTCCCTATGGAAATCTTTGGAGAACGGGGGCCAATGCCAATACGAAAATTACATTTAGCGACAGTGTGAGCATTGAGGGTAAAAAAATAGGTCCAGGCTCTTATGCCATTTACACCAAACCTTCAGCAGGTTCTTGGGAAGTGTACCTTTATTCCGATGCCTCCAACTGGGGTACCCCACAAAAGTGGGATGAAACCAAGGTGGCTGCCATGGCCAACATGCGGGTACACCGTATGACCACTCCCATGGAAACGTTCACCATGTCATTCGACGACCTTAAGAATGATTCGGCCAATTTAACGATGCTCTGGGAAGATGTGTATGTGAGTTTGCCCATTCAGTTTCCAACCGATAAATTGGTGACCTCCAACATCCAGCGGGTGATGAACGGACCATCGTCTGGCGATTACTACAGCGCGGCAGTGTACTACCTGGAATCCGGGAAGGACATCGAAAAAGCAAAAATGTGGATTGATAAGGCCATCGAAATGAGGGAACAGCCCGCTTTCTGGTTTTACCGTCAACAATCGTTGATTTATGCAAAATCCGGAGACAAAAAAGGAGCCATCAAAGCAGCGAAAAAATCGCTGGAATTGGCTCAAGCAGCTGGAAATGCCGATTATGTGGCATTGAACACAAAATCATTGGAGGTTTGGGAAGGAAGGAAAATGGAAGATAAATAATTTGGTTGCATAACTCCCTTAAAGCGCTCTTATCGGGGCGCTTTTTTTATGCCAAAACCTTTGTGAGTTCGTTACGGTACTGGGAAGGACTTTTTCCGGTAAATTCCTTGAACTTTTTGCTGAAATGGGAAAAATTATTGAAGCCGCACTCAAAACAAACATCGGTAATACTTAGGTGTTGTTCGGCCAATAGCTTGGAAGCATGCACCAAGCGGTATTCGTTAACAAACTGCGTAAAGGTCTTTCCCGTTTTGTTCTTGAAGTACCGGCTAAAGGCTGGTTCGGTCATGCTTACTTTGTCGGAAATTTCTTCTAGGGAAATGACCCTCGTGAAGTTGCTGCTTACAAAACTATAAATGGTATCGAGCCGGGCAGTGTCTTGGGGCTTGGACTCCAGGATAACGTTTTCTGCGTTTAAGATCGTGTAATCCTTGCTTTCGGCCATTTCTTGGAGGAGGTTCAAAAATCCCATCAATCGGTCAAAGGAGGGTACGTCTAAAAGGGCTTCAATTTTTGGGCCTATGTGTTCTTTTGTTTGTTCGTGAAAAACGATGCCCTGCTTGCTTCGTGCCAATAATTGTTTTACCGAAGCCATTTCGGGTGCTTCAAAAAAATCGTCGCCCAAAAAATCTTCCCTAGCCTGGATCACTACTTCACTTTTGTTTTTGGTTAAACGATCGGTGAAACCAAAATGGGGCAGATTGGCCCCAATGAATATCAAATCTCCGTCATTGTAATAGGAAATATGATTACCAATGTGCCGTTTTCCGCTTCCACCATTAACGTACACAATCTCCATTTCGGGATGGTAGTGCCAAGATGGAGGGTTTTCGCTGTTGAACTCCTTAAAGTTGTTCACCGTAAGCGAACTCCCATGCGAAGGTGCAATGGATTCGAAAAGGGGCGTCTTCTTCATTTTTTCTTTCAAAGGTAATAGGGATTGAAAGGGTTTATCTGTGCAAAATTAACGAAAATATGTGGTATTTTAACATTAACCATTTGTTAACACGGCTTCTATGGTAAAATAGCACATATATCAGCAAATAGCGTAGGAGTGTAGATGGTAGGATTGCCCCATCTTTGTACCATCATTAATCATTAAAACGAAACGTTATGAAAACACTCAAAAATGTAATGCTTGCAGGACTATTTGCGATGACCATGAACAGCTATGCCAATAACGTACCTGTTTTTGACATCGACGGAAATGTAACCATCAGCCAAGAGGCCGATAAGGTGCAGGTTTCCATCCTCAATACTGCCAATGTTACCTATCAATTAATCATCTACAGCGAAGATGGAACCTTGGTTTACAAGGGTTGGTTGGGTAATGCGGTAAGTCTTGGAAGAGCATTCGATTTTCAAACAGCCCAAAAAGGTACCTATACCTTTAAATTAATTTCCAAGGAAGGGGCTTTGTTTGAACAAGACGTTAAAATCGGTTAATTGTGATTTTAATTTTTGGTCGTTAGAAGAAAGGGCTGCCTTGGCAGCCCTTTTTTATTTTTACTTTTTTGGGTAGGGTAGTTCCTTAAGTAACTGTTATAAATACAGAAAGAAAGATTACCAAGCGTCTTTTCTTTCATCTATTTGAATGAGCCCTTTGGCAAGCTTTTTGCAAGTTACAGAGAACGTTAGTAAATGAAACATAAAGTAAGCAATGAGATTGCCTCTAAAAAGACCCATTTGCTATGAAAACGTAACCCTCCGCAATCCCGTGGAGGGTTTTGTTTTTTGAATATTTGAGAAGAAGAAACGTCATGCTCGCTTGGACGTGCAAAACACAATCCCTACCTTTGTGCGATTCAAAAAACACACCATGCAAGACGGAATATACGCCAAATTTCACACCTCCAAAGGAGAAATCCTCATTCAACTTACGTACGATAAAACCCCCGGAACGGTAGCTAATTTTGTTGCCCTAGCTGAAGGTACCATGAAAAATACGGCGGCATCGGAAGGGACTCCCTATTACGACGGTTTAACCTTTCACAGGGTCATCCCCGATTTCATGATCCAAGGGGGCGACCCCACGGGAAGTGGCGCTGGCGGACCAGGATACCAGTTTGATGATGAATTTCATAAAGACTTGCGTCATGAAGGCCCTGGCGTACTCTCCATGGCCAATGCCGGGCCAGGCACCAACGGCAGCCAATTTTTCATCACCCATGTGGAAACCCCTTGGTTGGACGATAAACATACGGTGTTTGGAAGTGTCATTGAAGGACAATCGGTGGTCGATGCCATCGCTCAAGGCGATACCATGGATGCCGTGGAAATCATCCGAATAGGGGAGGCAGCCCAAAAATGGGATGCCTTAAAAAGCTTCCAAAAATTTGTTGAAGGCAAAGCCGAACGCGAGGCAGCGGCCCAAAAAGCCAAAGAAGATCAATTGGAGGAACTTTCAAAGGGATTCGAGAAAACAGCCAGCGGATTGCGTTACCAAATCCTGGAAAAAGGAACGGGCCCCAAGCCCAATAAAGGCCAACAAGTCTCCGTTCACTACACGGGCATGTTTACCGACGGCGGAGTGTTTGACAGTTCCTACCAACGGGGCGAACCCATCGATTTTCCCGTAGGACTGGGTAGGGTCATTGCCGGTTGGGACGAAGGCATTCAATTGTTACAGGTGGGCGATAAAGCCCGTTTTGTAATCCCCAGTGCCTTGGCCTATGGCAGTCGTGGTGCTGGAGGCGTCATCCCACCCGACGCTACCTTGGTTTTTGATGTGGAGTTGGTGGGGGTGAAGTAAAAATAGTGTTGGTACAACATCCAAAAAAACTCGGGCAACAGCACCCAGCAAACCGTCATTTACAAAGGGAATAATGATTAACTTGGGAGGATGCAAATAAAAGCCATTAACCGATATATTTTTGGGGCAATCCTGGTATTCCTTGGCTTGATCCCTGCGGAGACCCAAGCCCAGGTATTTGGCCCGGAACAGCTTATTTCAGACCAAGCCGGGGGGGTGTGGTCCGTGGCGGCAGGGGATCTGGACGGGGACCTGGACCTAGACGTGGTCTCAGCTAACAATTTTGAAGATACGCTCACTTGGTTTGAAAATTTGAATGGACTTGGAAGTTTTGGGAGCAAAACATTGGTGGGAAATATTAGTGAGCCAATCAATGTTTTTATTGCCGACTTGGATGGAGATACTGACTTGGATGTAATTTTTACCGCTCCTTTTATTGATACGGTTGGATGGTTTGAAAATTTAGGGGGTGGAAATTTTTCTGTACTCCCAATAATTATCAATGATGCTGCAGATGGTGCAAATGCTGCTATTGCCATCGATCTTGATGGCGATTTGGACCTGGATGTGGTGTCTGCCTCCGACTTTTCGGGCCTGGCCTGGTACGAGAACCTGGACGGGGCGGGTACCTTTGGGCCCGCCCAAGTGGTCTCCTCGACCCTTACCAACAACCGCTCGGTGGCAGCGGCCGACCTGGACGGGGACAACGATTTGGACTTGGTAGCTGGATCTTCTGTAGCCGAAACGGTGACCTGGTACGAGAATACCGATGGTTTGGGCACCTTTGGCCCCCAACAGATCATTGCGGGTGCCGCCCTTGCGGTTTCCTGCGTGGCGGTGGCCGACCTCGATGGTGATGACGACATGGACGTTTTGGCGGGCACCAATGCGGAGGACAAAATTGTATGGTACGAAAACCTTGATGGGGTGGGGACTTTTGGGACCGGAATGTTGATTACCAATCAAGCAGGATCAGTACTCTCCATTGTGGCGGCCGATTTTGACAACGACCTGGACGTGGACGTGGCCTCGGCCTCGGCCTCGGACGACAAGGTGGCCTGGTACGAGAACCTGACGGGCACGGGCATTTTTGGCCCACAACAGGTAATCAACAGCAATGCCGACTCGGCAAGGTCAGTGTTTGCTGCCGACCTGGACAACGACGGCGACCTGGACCTGCTTTCCGCCTCGCGCAACGATAACAAGGTGGCCTGGTACGAAAACCTGACCATCTTGGCGGTACCGGAGGTTTCCAAGGTGGCGGTAACCTTGGTCCCCAACCCGGTTGGGGTGTACCTTAGTGTGCTAAGCACCCTGCCCATAGACCGCGTGGTGCTGTACGATGTTCAGGGCCGTATCCTGGAGGAAGTCACCCAGGGGTTCGACCATATTCCTATGGAGCATGTCCCCTCTGGGGTGATTTTGTTGGAAATTTTTGGCGATGGGCAAAAAGCGGTGAGGAAAGTACTGAAAGAGTAATGCCATATTTTAGTATTTTTGCTCCATGGAACTCGATCAACTAAAATACCCCATTGGCAAGTTTAAAAAGCCTCAGGAAATTACCAAAGACCAGCGAGAGGAAGCGATTGATATTTTAGCGCTATTTCCGGAACAACTCAAGCAACTTACCTACAACCTAAAGGATGCTGTCATCGATCAGCCCTACCGTCCGGGAGGTTGGACCATTCGGCAGTTGGTGCACCATATTTCCGACAGCCATACGCACTGTTACAATCGGGTGCGTTGGACGCTTACGGAAGACAATCCACTGATTAAGGCGTACGACCAGGATGCCTTTGCCCAAATGTACGACTACCAAAAAGCTCCCATTGCGTGGTCTATTTCGCACCTCGAAGCCATTCATCAAAAAATGGTATACATTTTTCGTAATCTTTCTGAAGATGAGTGGAACCGAACCTTCCGCCATCCCGAAACGGGTGAGGAAATCGCTTTAAAATCTATGGTGATGCTCTACGCTTGGCACAGCATGCACCATTTTGCCCACATCAAAAACGCCTTGAAAAAATAATCTAGGAGGCTTTCCACTTGATGTTGCAGCCCATACTGGGCTTTTGGTCCGTTCGTTGTGGATGGTTGTTCAACACGTTGTCCAAGGCTTCCCGCAAATCCCTCCCGTTAACGGGGATGCCATTTCCGGGGCGGGAATTGTCCATTTGCCCGCGATAGACCAATTTCAATTGGTCATCAAAGAGGTAGAAGTCGGGAGTGCAGGCCGCATCATAGGCTTTGGCCACTTTTTGTGTTTCATCGTATAAATAGGGAAAGGGGTATTTCTGTTCTTGGTCCGTGCGGTACATGGCATCCGGTCCGTCTTGGGGGTATGCCTTGGCATCGTTACTACTAATGGCGATAAATGAAAAACCCGTAACCCGATAGTCGTGTGCAATGCGCACCAATTCCTCATTTACATGTTTTACGTAAGGACAATGGTTGCAGAGGAACATGACCACAGTGCCTTTTTTACCTTTCAATTGTTTTAGGGAAAAGGTGTTCTTGGTTACCGTGTCCATTAAGCAGAAATCCGGCGCTTGGGTACCAAGGGGAAGCATGTTGGAAGGGGTAAGTGCCATGGAGTCTTTTTGAATATTGGTTGAAAATTTACGAATAAAGTTACACCCAAAGAACGATGAAAAGGTTGTTTTTGGGAAGAAAATGTGTTATCTTTTTGAAAACAAATGTTTTATGGAACGGTATTACGATTCCTTGTCTGTGGCGATCACCGCCCTCCAAAAGGAAGGTTATGTGGAGGATTTCAATGTGTATTTTGAAAAATGGGCAGCAGGAAGGCCGACCCCCGATTTGAAGGTGGAAGACATGGATGTGATACAATACTATCGGTTTGAAGGAATGACGAATCCTTCAGACAATTCAATTCTGTATGTTATTGAAGTTCCAAATGGAATGAAAGGCCTTTTGGTTGATTCGTATGGTGGTAAAACCAGTAACCTTCCGGAAGAGCTGCTTCGAAAACTCAAAATGAGTTAACACTACATTTCGTCACCAAAAAAGAGGGCATTCATCAACAGTTTGTTGGTTCCGTACCAAAACGCCCTGAAATTGGTATTGTCTGTAAAATAAATCACTTTTCCTTTCCCCAAACCATTCACTTTAAAGGGTACCGTACTGGGTATGAGGGTTTGGTTCTTTTTGGAAATGTAACCACTCATCAAGGGATTTGAAGTGTACTGGATAGGATTATTGTAACTATTTTTGTCGGCCTCCACAAACAAGGTCGTGTTTCGGAAGAGGGCCAAGCGATCGTTTTTGAACCCAAAATTGATAGGGTGGGAGCGGTCCAGTTTGGCTTCAAAAATGGCACCTCCAATCACCTGGGCCCCGTTGTAATCTTCTTTTTGTTCAAAGGAAATGTGATTGGCAGAATCCTTTAGGGTTTTAAACTTCATTTTCAGTAATTCCGTAGCGTTAAGCCATTTTCCGGCACCCCTGTAGGCGACGAGTGTTCCGCCGGCCTGAACCCAGTTTTTCAATTTTTCGGTCACCGATGGATCGGGTCCTCCACCCCAAAAAGCTGGAGCAATGATGTCTGTATACCCACTGATGTCGGTTCTTGCCACATCGTCCAATTCCAGTTTGGTAATGGTCATGGCATACCGTGTGTCAAGCAAGTGCCAAATTTCTCCAGCATCGTATGCATTAACACCGTCACCTACCAAAACGGCTACTTTCTGCGGTTTTAAGGTCCTAAATTGGCGGCTTCCCAAATCGACTCCTTGGGTAAGCCCTGTAGTTACCGAATGGATGTTCACAAAGTTTTCAAGTGCTACCTTTTCCATCAATTTCAACAATTCCGATTCGTCGAGTACTTGGTTTTGTACTGGAATCATGAGGGTCCCGTAATCGTAGGTCTTGCCCTCCAAATTAAATGGCTGCATGGAAACCTTCACCCGTACCCCGCTTTCCAATAAGGTGTTTAAGGCTTTTGGGGTATAATATTCATGCCATTCCATCAAATAGGCGTAGGCATTGGCGTGAGGCAAGTTTGGACGCGTCATGGTTAACTGGGTTACTTCAGTACCAATTTTAGTTGTTGAAGTATCTTCGTAATCTACATTGAAGGCCATGGGAAACGTCCAAGCACTGATGTCGTAAAACAAACTGTCCTGAAACGCCGTACGTTTTTCGAACATCGCTTTGATGAGGCGGTATTGACGTTGGTTCTTGGGAACTGCATACGCATAGCCCTTCTTGTAGTTTTTACCTCCCGAGGCATAACTTTCTTTAAGTTCGTATAATTGAATGTGATGCCGTTTTAGAATTTCAGCCAGATGGTAGGTTTTGGCAGCGTCTTTTTCATCCCCAAAAACGATAACGCCGCTGTCTTTGGAAGCTTCCAAGCGCGCATTTTTGTAAAAGTCCCGTTGGTAATCCAGTAAGGCATCTTTGAGGGCCATGGCAGCTTTAAGGGTGGAAAGACCTGCGGTAAACTGATTGCGAATGGTAAATGGAAAAGTAAGCAACCCATTGTCGCTGTTTTGTGCATGGCCTCTTGAGGAGGCTTGTTCAAAAAGGATTCCGATGCCACCATTAACGTCCGGGAACGTAGAACCCTTTCCGTAGTAAAAATCGTCATAGTCCTCTTCGGTGTAGTAGAGGCTTCCCAAATTATCAAAAGCTGCCGCATGGAATGTTCCGATCGCAGCGGTAAGCTCCTGGTTTTTCTTAGGGGTCAGTGGGTGGGTTCTTGAAGGGATTCCGGGTTGAAAGAAAAACGTGGAATTGGTTCCCATCTCATGGTGGTCCGTTAGGATGTTTGGGTACCACTGGTGAAACGTTTCGATACGTGCCCTGCTCTCGGGCAATTGGGCAGGGAGCCAGTCGCGGTTGAGATCGAACCAATAGTGATTGGTCCTTCCTCCAGGCCAGACCTCATGGTATTCTCGGTCGTTGGGATCGGGATTGATGTGTACGCTTTTGTGCATATTGGCCCAAGTGGAAAAACGTTGTAGCCCGTCCGGATTGAAAGAAGGGTCGAAAAGGATGATGGTATTTTGAAGCAGTTCCTCCATCTTTGGCCCCTCAGCTGCTGCTAGGTAGTATGCCAATGCCAATCCTGCATTGGCTCCGCTGGGTTCGTTTCCATGGATCGAAAAACCTTGATACACCACAACCGGCATGGAATTGGTCTCTAGGGTTTCCGAGCCTTTTTCAAGCAGTTGGAGGTGTTTTTGCCTAATAGATTCTAGCTTCGCATGATTGGCAGGAGTGGTTATGGTAAGTAGTAATAGGGGGCGACCTTCAAAAGTGGTACCCCGGTTTTCAATGGCAATACGGTCGCTTGCAGCATCCAAGGCATAGAGGTATTGAACCAATTTGTCGTGCGTTACATGCCATTCGCCCACTTCATAGCCTAGGATGCTTTTTGGGGTTGGAATAGCGGGGTTGTAGGTTACATCAGTAGGCAGGTAATAGGAGAGGGTTACGTTTTGGTTCTGTGCAATTAGAAGGGATGTAAACAATAGGCAGGCGGACAAAAAGGATTTTCTCATGGTAATACATTGGAATTTTTTAAAGATAAAAAAACCGCCACATTTCTGGGCGGTTTTGATTTCCAAATAGAAAAATATTATATGTCATCAAAATCGACATCGGTAAAACTGGAAGTTTCCGAAGTTTCGTGAACGTCCTCATCTTCCTCGTCCCCAAGTTCCCTTTTGTAATCTTTTTGATGGCGTTCGCTGATAACCTCATCCCCTTTTTCGTCCAACACGTATTGAATCATTTCATCCAAATTTTCCTTGAAATCGGCAAAGTCTTCCTTGTACAGGTAAATCTTGTGCTTTTTGTAGTGAAATGAACCGTCTTCGTTGGTAAACTTTTTACTTTCGGTAATGGTTAGGTAGTAATCTCCTGCTTTGGTTTCACGGACATCAAAAAAATAAGTGCGTCGTCCAGCACGCATCACTTTAGAATAAATTTCTTCTTGCTCCATCATAGATTGCTGACTCATATAAGGTTAATTTTTACTTAACATTTAGCCAAAAATCTAAAAAAAAACCAAATAAGCAAAAGAAACTTTACAATTCTTTTTCCAAAAGCTGTTTGTGGTAAAGGTCTTTGTAATACCCTTGTTGAGTTACCAACTCAGTATGAGAACCTTGCTGAATGATACTTCCCTTTTCAAGAACCAGAATCCTATCGGCATTCTTTACGGAGGAAACACGGTGACTTACAATGAGCGTTGTTTTATTTTGTGAAATGCGATGGAGGTTCTGTAGGATTTCTTCCTCGGTTTCGGTATCGACCGCACTTAAACAATCGTCGAAAAGGAGGATTTTTGGGTCTTTAATAATGGCCCTAGCAATTGAAACCCTCTGCTTTTGCCCACCACTCAAAGAAATTCCCCTTTCTCCCAAAATGGTTTCGTAGCCGTTTTGAAAGCCTTCGATGTTTTTGTGTACCGCCGCATTCTTTGCAGCTTGGATGATTTCTTCCCTTGTGGCGTTCCCTTTCCCAAACTTAATATTGTTCTGAATGGTATCGCTGAATAAAAATGCGTCCTGGGGAACATAGCCAATAGCCCCTCTTAAATCTTCCAAATGATGGTCAATTGCTGGCACATCGTCAATCAAATAATAGCCATCGGTTACATCATAAAGCCTACCGATGAGTTCTAGGATGGTCGATTTTCCAGAGCCCGTATTCCCTATTATAGCGAGGGTCTCGCCCGGTTTGATTGTAAATGATACCCCTTTCAAGGCCTGTATCTTAGTATCTGGGTAGGTAAAGCTTACATTTTGAAAGGTGATCTTACCAACAATCTCCCGGTGGGTGGTTGCATGATTTTTGATTTCTGGCGTTACTTTTAGAAATTCGTTGATGCGTTTTTGGGAAGCTTCAGCCTGTTGCACCATGGAAGATACCCATCCCACAATGGCCACCGGCCAGGTAAGCATGTTTACATAGATCAAAAACTCGACGATCGTACCGAATTCAATGGCACCATCCATAAATTGTTTTCCGCCTACATACACCACAATGATATTGCTTACCCCAATCAGTAAGATCATCAAAGGAAAAAACAGCGCCTGCACTTTAGTAAGGTCGATGTTTTTGTCCTTGCTGCCATTGGAGAGCTCTTCAAACTGTATTTGGGTTCGGGGTTCCAAACCGTAGGCCTTTATCACTGAAATTCCGCTGAAACTTTCCTGGGTAAACGTTGTAAGTTTGGAAAGGTACTGTTGCACCACGGTACTGCGTTTGTGGATGGCCACACTTAATCGGTAAATACTGATGGATAAAATAGGAAGTGGTGCTACGGCATACAATGTTAGGATTGGGGCCGTATAAATCATGTAACTGATGGCCACCACAAACAACGTAACGGTAGTTGTGCTGTACATGAGGGCTGGACCTGCATACATACGTACTTTGGAAACATCCTCACTGATGCGGCTCATCAAATCGCCTGTGCGGTTTTGCTTGTAAAAACTGAGTGACAATCGCTCGTATTGTTGAAATACTTCATTCTTCAAATCGAATTCGATGAATCTTGAAATGACAATGATGGTTTGGCGCATCAAAAACGTAAAAAAACCGGAAAGTAATGCAGCTCCAAGAATCAACAAAATATTGATAAAAAGCTGGTGTTTGAGTGCCTCCATGGAAATTTCCCCATCAAAATTTGCACGGATGGCATCCACTGAATCCCCAATCTTGGCAGGTACCACAATTCTGAACACGGTTGCAATGGCGGTAATGAAGAGCCCAGCAAACAACCGGCCCCTGTATTTGTAGAAATACTTGTTGAGGTGTTTTAATTCCTTCATGCCTTCCTAAAAATTATTAACAGATTATCAATTTTAAGATAATTTTTTTGTGGGCAATCCATTAAACAGATAATTTTGCGCGTTGTTTTTAACAAATTCATAAATGATAACAGAAGTCATTAGTTCCAAGGAGCTAAAAAAAATGGATCCTGTATTTGGACAGGCCTCTTTTGACAATCACGAACAAATTGTATTCTGTAACGACAAAGATACAGGATTGCGTGCAATAATCGGTATCCACAATACGGTTTTGGGCCCTGCATTGGGCGGCACTCGAATGTGGCAATACGCCTCTGAGTGGGATGCGTTGAATGACGTACTGCGTCTTTCCCGTGGGATGACCTACAAATCGGCCATTACAGGATTGAACCTTGGAGGGGGTAAAGCGGTGATTTTGGGAGATGCCAAAACCCAAAAAACCCCTGAACTGATGTTAAGGTTTGCACATTTCGTACATTCCTTAGGGGGAAAATACATTACTGCGGAAGATGTTGGAATGGAAACTGCCGATATGGACTTGGTGCGTTCAATAACCCCTTATGTAACGGGTATTTCAGAAAGCAATGGGGGGGCAGGGAACCCTTCACCCATCACCGCTTATGGTGTTTTTATGGGGATGAAAGCTGCTGCAAAGTATTCCTTCGGGAGTGATGTCTTGGAAGACAAAGTGGTGTATGTTCAAGGTATTGGCAACGTAGGCGAAGCACTGGTGGAGCATTTAACGAACGAAGGAGCCAAAGTTTACATCGATGATATCAATCGTGAGCGGTTGGAATGGGTTCGTGATAAATACCATGCCACTATTTACGAAGGCCCAAATATGTATAGCGAAGCTATGGACATCTATGCGCCCTGTGCCTTGGGAGCCACCATAAACGACACTACCATAGGACAACTTAAGGCAAAAGTTATTGCCGGTGCTGCCAACAACCAGTTGGCCGATGAGAAAAAGCACGGAAAATTGCTTTTGGAACGTGGCATTGTTTATGCTCCCGACTTTCTGATCAACGCAGGAGGGATCATCAATGTGTATGCAGAATTAGAAAATTACGGCAAGAAAGAAATCATCCGTAAAACCGAAAATATCTACAACACGACCCTGGAAATTCTTGCCAAGGCAGAAGCCCAGCACATTACAACGCATCAAGCGGCTTTTGAAATTGCACAGGCACGCATTGATGCCCGAAAAAATGAAGGCTAATAAAAACGATTAATTAATTCCTATATTTGCAACGCACAAGCTATTCCTTGTGCGTTGTTTTTATCACCAAAAAGTTCTTTGTCAAATGCTTACTCGAAGACATATCAGGGTTAAGGTGCTGCAATCGCTCTACGCTTATTACCACACCGATGAACACCTTTTGGATAAACAGGAAAAATTTCTTCAATACAGCATTGGGCAAATCAAAGACCTTCATGCTTTACTACTAGAACTCATGGTGGCCATTAGGGACCATGCAAGGGATTATCTCGAAAAATCCCAGAAAAAACATTTGGCTACCAGTGATGAAAAAAACCCCAGCCGCACTTTTGTGGACAATAAAATCTTTGAGTTGCTTTCGGAAGATGCTTTGCTGAAGGTGTACCTTAAAAACCGAAAGCTCAACCATTGGAAGCAAAACGATGAGTACGTTTCGCTACTTTTCAATGAACTGCGGCAACAACCTTGGTACGATACCTATCTGAAGGAAGGCAATAGCAACTTCAAAAACGATTTGGATTTTGTTATTCGCCTTTACAAGGAAATTATTGCACCCAACGAAAAACTCTACGAATACATAGAAGACAAAAGCCTCACTTGGATTGATGATTTTCCAATGGTAAATACCGCTATTGTTAAGACACTCAATAAGCTTTCACCCAAAAAAGGGCCTGCGCTGTTTGATCCTGAAATTTACAAGGATGAAGACGATAGGGAGTTTAGTTTGCAACTTCTGCGGAAAGTCATTCTTAATGATGAAAAGCTAGTCAAGGAAATTGATGGGAAAACCCCAAATTGGGATAAGGAACGGATTGCCGATCTGGATTTGATCATCCTTAAAATGGGAATTGCAGAGTTTTTGTTTTTCCCCTCCATCCCCGTGCGGGTCACCATCAATGAATACTTGGAGATTTCCAAGGAATATGCCACCCCAAAGAGCAGTGTGTTCATTAATGGGATATTGGACCATATCGTAAAGGATTTTACACGGGATGGCAAATTGAATAAAATTGGCCGCGGACTTACATAAAAGCAAAAAAATACCTACATTAGCGGCTCTTTAAAAGCAAACCATATTAATTAAATTTAAGTATAAGACTATGAAAAAAACCGTTTTTATTGCTGTAGCGTTAATGGCTTTGGTTTTTACCTCCTGTAAAGACAATGCAGCCGATAAAGTAAATGATGAAAACGTAGCTGCTGCTGCCGAAAGGGATGCCAATTCCGGAAAATTTCCAGTGATGGCCTTCGAAGAAACTTCTTTTGACTTCGGTACCATCGAACAAGGTGTTGCACAACAACATGTTTTTAAATTCACGAATACCGGAGAATCCGATCTAGTGATTGTGGATGCCAAGGGAAGCTGTGGTTGTACGGTACCCGAATGGCCTAAAGCCCCTATTGCCGCTGGAGCTGATGGTGAAATTTTGGTAAAATTCAACGGGAGTGGAAAAAACCAGATTTCCAAAACCGTTACCATTACCTGTAACACCGAAAAAGGGAAGGAAACGCTAAGTATCAAAGCCTTTGTAAATCCTAAGGAAGGTGCTGCCGATACCAAGTCGCCCATCAAAGTAAACTAATTCAGTAAATTCCAGAACATTGCAAAATAGTCTCATTCCGTTATTATTGATGTTTGTGGTGGTCTATCTCTTTATGATTCGACCACAAATGAAACGGGCCAAACAAGAAAAGCAGTTTGCCGCAGATTTGAAAGTAGGCGACAAGGTTGTCACCAAAAGTGGCTTGCACGGGAAAGTACTTCAAATTAGTGATGATGGAACTTGCATCATCGAGTCTGGTGCTGGAAAGATGAAATTTGAGCGTTCTGCAATTTCCATGGAGTTGAGTAAAAAGCAAAAAGACGCCAAGTAGAAGGCGTGCTTTCAAAGTAAAAAAACCTCCGAAAACTCGGAGGTTTTTTTATGGTATTGCATTGAGAATTATTGCTTAGCAACCAGTTGGGCAATGTTTACAATTACCTCGATGGCCTTTTGCATACTTTCTACGGGTACATATTCAAAGCGACCATGAAAATTATGTCCCCCAGCAAAAATATTAGGGCAAGGGAGGCCCATAAAGCTTAATTGAGATCCATCGGTTCCCCCACGGATGGGCTTGATGATGGGTTTCACCCCTGCTTTTTTCATCGCTTCCTCAGCTATGGAGACGATATGCATTACCGGTTCAATTTTTTCACGCATGTTAAAGTATTGATCCTTGATCTCTACCGAAATCCGGTCTGTTCCATATTGGGCATTCAATTCATTCGCCAACTCCTGCATCATGCTTTTACGCGCTTCAAAATGTTCGCGATCGTGATCGCGAATGATGTATTGTAAAATGGTGCGATCTACCGTACCCTTAATTTGGTGCAAGTGAAAAAAGCCTTGCCTGCCTTCAGTGTGTTCTGGGGTTTCCATTCTGGGTAGGGAATTGATGTAATCGGTGGCCAAATACATGCTATTTATCATCTTTCCTTTGGCATATCCTGGATGTACAATTTTTCCTTGAATCGTTACCACGGCTCCGGCAGCATTAAAATTTTCGTATTCCAATTCTCCAATTTGGCTGCCATCCATTGTATAGGCCCAATCGGCCCCAAACTTTTGGACATCAAATTTGTGGGCACCCCTTCCAATCTCTTCGTCGGGTGTAAACCCTACCCGTATTTTTCCGTGTTTGATTTCAGGGTGTTGAATAAGGTACTCCATTGCAGAAACGATTTCCGCAATGCCTGCCTTATCGTCTGCCCCCAAAAGTGAGGTGCCATCAGTGGTAATCAACGTTTTTCCTTTGTAAAACAATAAATCATCAAAATCCTTGGGCGATAAAACAATTCCTTCTTTTTCATTGAGCATGATATCCCCCCCGTCATAGTTTTTAACTATTTGTGGTCTTACATTGGCCCCTGTAAAATCGGGAGAAGTATCAAAATGGGAGATAAAGCCTACGGTAGGAACCTCGATATCCAAATTGCTTGGCAGTGTGGCCATAATATACGCATGGTCATCAATGGTTACCTCTTCCATGCCAATTTCCTTGAGTTCCTTTACCAATACATTGGCTAAGTCCCATTGTTTTTTGGTGCTCGGTGTGGTATCGGAAGTTGGGTCGCTTTCCGTATCGATGGTAACGTAACGGGTAAAGCGATTGATAAGATGGTCTGTGTTGATCATTGCGAGTAATTTGAGCACAAATTAAAGAATAAGCCCTTAAAAAGTAAGTCTTTTAATAGTATTTTTGTACCAGATTTTTCAACCGATGTACAAATTCCTGATTCGCCCTTTCCTTTTCTTATTCGACCCAGAGCGCATCCATCACTTTACATTTAAAATGATAAAAGTGCTGCACCAATTGGGATTTGGATTTTTTTTTCGCGGATGCTATCGCCTCACGCATCCAAAACTTAGAAGGGAACTTTTCGGGATCCACTTTCCAAATCCGGTGGGCCTCGCAGCAGGATTTGACAAAGATGCTAAACTCTATAAGGAATTGTCGAGTTTTGGATTTGGTTTTATAGAAATAGGAACCCTTACTCCCAAGCCCCAGGCTGGAAACCCTAAAAAGCGACTCTTTCGCTTAAGGGAAGACCAAGCACTGATCAATCGAATGGGTTTTAACAACGAAGGGGTAGAAAAGGCAGTGACTAGGTTGAAAAAGAACAAGCGTGTTATTGTAGGGGGAAATATTGGAAAAAATAAAACGACTTCAAATGAAAACGCCGCAACGGATTACCTTTTTTGTTTTGAATCCCTTTTCGAGTACGTAGATTATTTTGTGGTCAATGTTAGCTCTCCCAACACGCCCAACCTTAGAGCCCTACAGGACAAGGAGCCTCTTATGCAACTCCTGCGCACGTTGCAATTGGCCAATGCCGAAAAACCAAAATCGAAACCCATACTTTTGAAGATAGCACCCGATCTTACCGATGCACAGTTACTGGACATCATTGAAATAGTGCAGGAAACCAAGATTGATGGGGTAATTGCCACCAATACGACCCTCTCCAGGGAAGGTTTGCAGTCCCAAAACCATTCGGAAGTGGGTGGCTTAAGTGGAAAACCATTGAAAACACGCGCCACGGAGGTCATTCGTTTTTTAGCAGCGAAGAGCCAAAATGCCTTTCCCATTATTGGAGTTGGAGGGATTCACTCTGTGGATGATGCATTGGAAAAATTGGAGGCTGGGGCCTCGTTGGTACAATTGTATACAGGATTCATTTACGAAGGACCTTCTTTGGTGAAGCGGATTAACAAAGCACTGCTCAAGAAATAATTTATGTGGGAAAATTTGGCCTCTTTTTCTTTCATTTCTTTTTTGTTGGCACTTTCACCGGGACCGGATAATATTTATGTATTGACCCAATCCTTGTCGTATGGAGTAAAAAGCGGCATCGCAACCACCATGGGCTTGGTTTCAGGATGTGTGGTCCACACCACGTTGCTGGCATTTGGGGTTTCCGCAATCATTGCTGCTTCCGAAACGGCCTTGTTTGTGATCAAGATCATAGGGGCTGTTTATCTTTTTTATTTGGCCCTAAGGGTTTTCCGAAGCAACGCATCCATAGAATTGTCCGGAAAAGTACCGGGAAAAAATCAATGGGAACTTTTTAAAATTGGTTTGGTAATGAATCTGGTCAATCCCAAGGTGCTGCTCTTTTTTTTGGCTTTTTTCCCAATTTTCTTATGGGACCCAACCTCTGGGACCATCGGGCAGTTTTATTTACTGGGAGGCACTTTCATGATTATTGCATTTTTGGTCTTTTCGCTGATAGCCGTCTTGGCAGGGCGTATTTCTTCTTTTTTACTGAAATACAAAAAAATGGGACTTTTCCTGAAATGGTTGCAGATATCGGTCTTTCTGGGGATTGCCCTTTTCATTGTTCTGGGGTAAATATTTAAGTATTTTTTCATTTTAAAAGGATGTGGGCATCCTTCGGAATTTTTATCTTTACGTGATGCAAGACGTAAAGCTTATCGAATGTCCGCGCGATGCCATGCAAGGGATCAAGGAATGGATTCCGACGGAGAAAAAGGTACAGTACATTCAAGCTTTATTGCGTTGTGGGTTTGATACCATCGACTTTGGAAGCTTTGTATCGCCCAAAGCCATCCCGCAAATGCAAGATACGGCTGAAGTATTGCAGGCTCTGGACCTTTCGCAAACCGAGAGTAAATTATTGGCCATTGTGGCCAATTTACGGGGGGCCGAAAATGCTCTTGCGTTTCCCGAAATTGATTATTTGGGGTACCCTTTTTCAATTTCAGAAAACTTTCAGATGCGGAATACCCATAAAACCATTGCACAGTCTATTCAAGTTCTCGAGGAAATACTGGCCTTGGCCCAAAGTTGCCAAAAAGAGGTAGTAACTTACCTTTCGATGGGTTTTGGGAACCCCTACGGAGATCCTTGGAGTGTTGAAATAGTGGCGAGGTGGGCCGAAAGGTTATCCGATATGGGGGTCCGTACCTTATCGCTTAGCGACACGGTAGGTTCTTCAACAGCCGAGGTAATTGCATATCTTTTCTCCAATTTGATTCCACGCTATCCAAACATCGAATTTGGAGCGCACCTGCATACCACCCCAAGCAGCTGGTTTGAAAAAGTAGACGCGGCATTCAAAGGTGGCTGCCTTAGGTTCGATGGGGCCATACAAGGATTTGGTGGTTGCCCCATGGCCAAGGATGAATTGACCGGTAACATGCCCACCGAAAAAATGCTAAGCTATTTCACTACGGAAAAAATAAATACCCACATCCATACCATGGCTTTCGAAAGTGCACACAATGAAGCCTCAAAAATATTTTTAAAATACCACTAATATGATAAAATACCCCTTATTGATTGTTGTTTTGATGGTTGCCCTATCCTGTAAGGTTTCCCTGCATGTTAATGATGATAAAGTAAAGGACGATGGCGCGATTACCTTCAAATTTGTACAAATCAACGATGTCTATGAAATCGCCCCACTTGGTGGTGGAAAATATGGAGGAATGGCACGCGTGGCCCATGTGGTAGATTCGATAAAGACGAAGGAGCCCAACACCTTTCTTTTTTTGGCAGGCGATTTTTTGAATCCCTCCTTATTGGGAACCATCAAATACCAAGGCGAACGGATTTATGGAAAACAAATGGTGGAAGTGATGAATGCCATGGGCTTTGAATTGGTCACTTTTGGAAACCACGAATTCGATATTAGCATGGAGGCGCTCCAAGACCGAATGGATGAGTCCAATTTTTATTGGACTTCCGCCAATTGCTTTCAACAGTTGGAAGACGGTCCTCGTTCTTTCCATTTCGTAAGGGGAGGAGATACCATCCCAGTCCCCGAAACCTATACCCTGCACCTTTCCGATAAGGATAGTACCCAAGTGGATATCGGTTTCTTTAGTGTTACCCTGCCTTCAAACCCTAGGGATTTTGTGTATTATGGCGACGTATTTTTGGAAGCAGGAAGTGCGTATACTTCATTGCAAATGCAACAGGTCGATATCATCATGGGGCTTACTCATGTTGCGATAGACGAAGATGTGGAATTGGCGAAGCGTTTTCCCAAAATTTCGTTCATAATGGGAGGACACGAACACAACAACATGTTAGTGGAATCTGGCAATGCCAAGATTGCTAAAGCCGATGCCAATGCCAAGACCATTTACATCCATACCTTTACTTTCAATAAAAAAACGAACTTCCTGAAAATTGATTCGGAATTGTTTCCCATTGATGACAGAATTACCGAAAAGCCCTCCGTAAAAGCCATTGTCGACAAGTGGGAATCGATTTTGAACACCCAAATTAAGGAAGTGGTGGAAAACCCCAACGAAATTGTGTACCATGCCGAGATTCCATTAGACGGTACGGACAGTGCCAGTAGGGGTATTCAAACCAATTTGGGGAGCATCATTACCCAAGCTATGTATTGGTCGTTCGACGAACCAGTCGATGCTGCATTGGTAAATGGGGGTTCCATCCGCTTGGACGATATGCTTTCGGGCAACGTGACCAGTTTGGACATTTTTCGGGTATTGCCTTTCGGGGGCAGTGTGGTGCGTGCCGATGTTACCGGCAAATTGCTGAAAGAGGTTTTGGATTATGGGCTGGCCCAGCGTGGTGAAGGGGCCTACCTGCAACGCTATAATTTTACCCGCGCTGAGGATGGCTCATGGTTATTGGAAGGTCATCCCATAGACGAAGCCAAAATCTATAAGATTGCCTTTAGTGATTTTTTGTTGAAGGGATATGACATTCCTTTCTTGAAACCGGACAATAAAGGAGTCATCAATGTTTATCACCCAAATGAAAACGAACCTGCTCACGATATTAGAAAAGCAGTTATTGTATATCTTAAATCCTTAAAGAAATGAAGAAAATCCTGAAATACATTTTAATCATTGCTCTGGTAGCTTTGGTGGTCATCCAATTCATCCGCCCTGAAAAAAATGAAGGCGGCTATGAAAGTGTGAATGCCTTTTTGGAAGAAACCAAACCTTCTTCCGAAGTCGCGGCTTTATTGAAAAGCCATTGTTACGACTGCCATAGCAACCAAACCGTCTATCCCTGGTATGCTGAAGTGGCCCCATTTTCATTTTGGTTGGCCGATCATGTGAAAGATGGGAAGAAGCATTTCAACGTTTCCGATTGGGCACAGTATTCCGCCAAGCGGAAAGACCACAAGCTTGAAGAATTGGTGGAGGAAGTAGAACAGGGTGAAATGCCCTTGCCCTCTTATACTTGGATGCATGGAAATTTGTCGAAAGAAGAACAAAAACTCATGATGCAATGGGCGCAGGTAGCCCGGCTTCAGTATAAAATGGAGTTGGAGCAACTGGAAGATTAGCCATGTTTGGCATTGATTGCTGAATGCGATTTGAATTTATGGCAAGTGTATTTCAACAAATAGTTGTATATTTGCACGCAATTAAATAATAATCGCTTCCGTACTTCGAAGCCTAATTTAATTGCGATGACTGCACACGAAAACAAAATTCTAGGAGAAGGCTTAACGTACGACGATGTTCTTTTGGTACCTGCTTATTCGGAAGTATTGCCAAGGGAAGTTTCCATTGCCACCAAGTTCAGTAAAAATATTTCGTTGAACGTACCGGTAGTTTCGGCCGCCATGGATACCGTAACCGAAAGTGCCATGGCCATTGCCATGGCTCGTGAAGGAGGAATTGGGGTCTTACATAAAAACATGACTATCGAGCAACAGGCTGCTGAGGTTCGAAGGGTAAAACGAGCGGAAAGCGGGATGATCCAAGATCCGGTGACCCTAAAAAAGACCAATACGGTTGGTGACGCCCAAAATACCATGCGTGAGTACAGCATTGGGGGCATTCCGATTGTAGACAACCAACACAAACTTATTGGTATTGTGACCAACAGGGACCTGCGTTTTGAGAAAAATTTCAACAGAAAGCTTGAAGAAGTCATGACGGCTACCAATCTTGTTACTGTTGGAAAAGGCACTTCGTTGAAAGATGCTGAAATCATTCTTCAGGAAAATAAAATAGAAAAACTGCCCGTGGTGGCAGACGATGGTACCCTCCTGGGGTTGATTACCTTTAGGGACATCACCAAGCTTACCCAAAAACCCATTGCCAACAAGGATGCTTTAGGAAGGCTTCGTGTTGCTGCTGCCATTGGTGTTACCGCTGATGCCTTGGATAGGGCAGAGGCATTGGTAAACGCACAGGTAGATGCGGTAATCATTGATACCGCTCATGGGCATACCAAAGGAGTGGTTGCCATATTAAAAGAAGTAAAGAAAAAATTCCCCGGATTGGACGTGGTGGTTGGCAACATTGCCACAGGAGAAGCTGCCAAATACCTTGTTGAGGCTGGTGCCGATGCCGTGAAAGTAGGGATTGGTCCGGGTTCTATTTGTACCACGCGCGTAGTAGCTGGGGTTGGTTTCCCACAATTTTCTGCAGTTCTGGAAGTAGCTGCTGCGATCAAAGGTTCTGGAGTTCCGGTGATTGCCGATGGTGGCATCCGTTATACCGGAGACATTCCCAAAGCCATTGCAGCAGGGGCAGACAGTGTAATGTTGGGCTCGTTGTTGGCGGGCACCAAGGAATCGCCAGGTGAGACCATTATTTACGAAGGGCGGAAATTTAAATCCTACCGCGGCATGGGCAGTGTTGAAGCCATGAAACAAGGTTCCAAAGACCGTTATTTTCAAGATGTGGAGGACGATATCAAAAAGTTGGTTCCCGAGGGCATCGTAGGACGGGTACCCTACAAAGGCGATTTGGTGGAAAGCATGACCCAATTCATTGGCGGTCTTCGTGCCGGAATGGGTTACTGTGGTGCCAAGGATATTGAAACCTTAAAAGCAACCGGAAAGTTTGTGAAAATAACTGCGGCAGGGATTCATGAAAGTCACCCGCATGATGTAACCATCACCAAGGAAGCTCCTAATTATTCAAGATAAAAAAAAGCTCCATTTGGAGCTTTTATTATTGTTTTGGGAAAACAAATTTTTATTCTTCCTGTTTCACTTCGATCCCCATTTCTTTGAGCACCGCCAGGGTTAGGTCAAAACGGTTGTCGATGTAGACCACATTATTGTCACGGCGCAAAACTTGGGTATAGGCTTCAGCTTGTGCCACTTTTTCTAGGGCTCCCCCAACTTTATCGTATAGGGGCTGCATGAATTCCTCTTGTTTTAAAACAATGAGTTGGTTGCCGTTTTGTTGGAATTTGTTGAGATCGTCTTCCATGGAAATCAACGAATCCTGACGTTCTTTCTTCTGCTTAATGGTAAGTAAAGCCTCGTCTTCCTTAAATTTTCCAACCGCTGTTTGATACGCGGTCATTTTTTGGTCAAACTGTTTCTGTAGGTCGCCTGTGTAGGTTTCGACTTGCTTTTGGACATCGACCAGTTCGGGCATTTTACTTAAAATGAAGTCAATGTCTATAGTTCCCACTTTGGTTTGGGCAAAGCCAGACATGCAGATAAACAGAAAAAGGATGTTGAAGTATTTCATGATAGTGTATTTTCTTGGCGCAATTATAAGGTAAATTTAGGGATATTGAAAAAAATTAAGAAGTTGTTAATACTTTAATTTTCCGGAAAGTAACGTTGTCCGCGATGGGGTTTTAGGATTTCGCGTAAGTGCATTACCTGTTCATTGGGCACAATCATAAAGGCCATGTAGTGCCCATCAACAATCTTTGAAGTACCTGTGGTTACGGTCTCCAAGCATTCAGAAATGGCAAATTCTCCCACATGCTTTTCATGGTGCTTTGCAATAGCTTCGGCATTGGGCCCATAAAAGTCCCAGATCATTTTTACAGATTCCATCCGTGTTGCATTTTACAGTGAAAAGTTTTTCGTCTTTCAACCCTTTACCCAAATGGGTCAAATGGTTTAATTCACCACAAAAAACCTTCCCTTAAAAAAACATTCCTTGGCAGCTAAGGCGACGCAAGGTAGCAAAAAAGCTCATTCTTTTATGATAACGTTCTGTTAACCCACTTGTGAAAGGTTATGTTTTTATTATTTTTGCGGTGCTTTTAAATAATCTTAACCATGAAGAAAATCCTTTTGCTTAGTTTTTTGGCTTTGATAGCTTCCACTTCGGTTTTTTCCCAAAAGAAGCACGATGTGCTGTTAACCATAGACGACAAGCCAATCTATGCCAAAGAGTTTGAAGCCATTTACAAAAAGAACCTCGACTTGGTGCAGGACGAAGAGCAAAAATCCATCGACGGTTACCTCAAGCTGTTCATTGATTATAAACTGAAGGTAGCTGAAGGGTATGCACAAGGTTTGGACCAAAAGGAAACCTACATCGGTGATTTTTCGCGTTATGAAGAACAATTGTCCAGGAATTACCTTTTTGAAGGTAAAGTTACTTCTGACATGGTGGAGGAAGCTTACAGCCGAAGCCTCGAACAAATTAACGCTTCCCATATTCTCATTACGTGTGGGTGGGATGCCTTTCCGCAGGATACTTTAGCAGCTTATAACAAAATAAAGACGCTTCGGGAACGGGCCTTGAAAGGGGAAGATTTTGCCACCTTGGCAAAAAACAACTCAGAAGACCCAGGAGGGAAGCAAAATGGAGGGGAATTGGGTTACTTTAGTGTATTCGACATGGTATACCCTTTTGAAAATGCAGCGTACAATACACCGGTAGGTGAAATTTCAGAAATTGTTCGCACCCAATTTGGTTACCACATCATTAAAGTAAACGAACGTCGAAAAACCCATCCCCCTATTGTTGTTTCGCACATCATGATTGTGGATCGAAAGGATTCCACAAACTTCAATGCCGAAGAGCGCATCAATGAGATTTATGGGCTTTTAAAGCAGGGAGAATCTTTTGAAGAATTGGCCAAAAAATATTCCGACGACCGAAATACCGCCCTTAATGGCGGACGCTTAAGGCCTTTTACCAAAGGGGAACTCAAAGCCCAGTCGTTTGAGGACACTGCTTTTTCCTTGCAAAACCCCGGAGACATTTCAGAACCTATTAAGACAAAGTTTGGTTGGCACATCATTCGGCTTGAGGAGAAAATGGACATGCCTCCTTTGGACGAAGTGCGTGAAAAGTTTGAGCGCAAGATTAAAGATGGTGATCGCGCCAAAGTTATCGTTAGCACCGTTAATGACAAAATAAAACACAAATTTGGGTTTCAGGGGTACGGCTATCTTCCGTTCTTCCAAAATTTCGTAACGGATAGCATTCTTAAAAAAAGATGGACCTATGAACCGCTTTCACCAAAAGAAAACAAGACCCTATTTACTATTGGGGACAAAGACTATCATTACAATGATTTTGCAGCGTATCTGGCAAAAAGACAGAATACGATTAGACCTTATCGTGATAAAATTACGGTCATTAAAATGCTCTATGATGAGTATGAAACGATGTCCCTTAAAAACTTTTACCGAGAAAATTTGGAAAAGGAAAACCCGGAGTATGCCTCTATTATCAACGAATACCGGGATGGATTATTAATTTTTGAAGTGATGGAAAAGAACGTTTGGGGAAAAGCAAAGGAAGATACCCTTGCACAACAACGTTATTTCGAAAACCACCGGCAGGATTACCAATGGAAGGAACGCATAAAGGGAGCAATTTATAGGACTTCCAACAAAGACGATTTGAACCAAGTAATGGATCTATTGAAGGAAAACAAGACCGGTGATGAAATTAAAAAACTCCTGAATACTGAAAATGTTAAGGTTCTGGTAACCAGTGGCACTTTTCAGACTGGGGCCAATGAATTGCCGGCAGGATATCAATTAAAAGTTGGGCAATCCAAAATATTTGAGGAAAATGGCTCGTTTACCATCGTAGAAGGAACGGAACTCCTTCCTCCAGGCCCCATGGAATTTGAGGAGGTAAAGGGAAGGGTTCTTACCGATTACCAAAATCTATTGGAAAAGGAATGGATGGAACAATTGCGGAATAAGTATACGGTTGAAGTGAACCAAAAAACACTCAAAAAAATCAAAAAAGAGCTAGGCTCCTAAATGAAGCAAATTGCGTGGCTTTTACTACTCTTACTGGCGGGTTCCTGTTCGTATTTTAAACAGGAAAGCCTCCAGAAACCTGTGGCTAGGGTCAACAATTCGTACCTATACGAAGAAGATCTAAAGCCCTTGCAGGAACAAATTGCCAGTAAGGAAGACAGCGCCCAATTGGTGAGTAATTTTATCAATAGATGGGCCACGCAACAATTGTTGATCAATCAAGCAAACATCAACCTTCCACAAGCCCAGTTGTCCGAATTTGAGAAATTGGTGGAGCAGTACAGAATCGATTTATATACGGAAGCCTACAAGAGTAGTATTGTGGCCCAGCAATTGGACAGCACTATCAGCAAAGCCGAGTTGCTGACCTATTACGAGCTTAACAAGGAAAATTTTAAACTCAATGACGAACTCTTGAAACTTCGTTACATCCAAGTAACCCCCAATTTTGCAAACTTGAATAAGCTCGTGGAGCATTTCAAGCGTTTCAACATGGAAGACCAAGACCGATTGAATGAATGGAGCATTCAATTTAAATCCTTCAGTCTCAATGATTCCACTTGGGTAAAAAAAGAGCATCTCGTGCAAAGCCTCCCCATAGTGTTGGAAGCTGGCGAGCATGTGTTAAAAAAAAGCAATTTTACGCAACTGCAAGATTCATTAGGAGTATATTTGGTGAAAATCGAAGACGTACTGGCGCGCAACGATATTGCCCCGTTACCCTATGTGGAACCAACGATACGACAAATCATTTTGAACAAACGAAAGCAAGAGCTAACAAAGAAACTTGAAAAGGACATTACCAAAGATGCAATTAGAAACAATACTTTTGAAATTTACCCGCAACACTAAATGGGCCATCTTCATCATTACTTTCTGTGTGGTGAGTATTCGAGCGCAACAGGTGGTTATCGATAGTACCAACGTCATTAAGGATGTGGCATCCACTCTAGCAGTTAAAAAAGATAGCGTAAAGCCATTCAAGCGT
Source organism: Flavobacteriaceae bacterium UBA6268 (assembly GCA_002440705.1). Taxonomy (GTDB): domain Bacteria; phylum Bacteroidota; class Bacteroidia; order Flavobacteriales; family Flavobacteriaceae; genus DJVA01. Next base: position 57,340 of record DJVA01000068.1, read on the forward strand.
TTTAAGGCCGAAGGGGTTGCCGCAGTAATAGGAGAGTATGTGGTTTTGGATAGCGATATCGACAAAAGTTATCTGGAACTGCAACAACAAGGTATTTCCATTGAAGGAGTAACCCGCTGCCAATTATTGGGCAAATTGATGGAAGACAAGCTTTATGCCCATCAGGCCAAGATCGACAGTATTGAAGTTTCAGATGCCGAAATTACCTCCCGCATCGAACAGCAATTGGCCTACATCATCGAGCAATTTGGTGGCGACGAAGAAAAGGTTGCCATTTTTTACAAAAAAGACAACATCGAGGAATTGCGACAAGAACTTTTCCAAACCAACAAAATTATTTTCCTGGCCAATCAAATGCAGCAAAAGGTAGTGGAAAACGTTGAAGTTACCCCAGAGGAGGTGCGTCAGTTTTTCTTTTCCATACCCGAAGATGATCGCCCTGTATTTAGTGCCGAAGTGGAAGTAGCTCAAATTGTGATCGAACCCAAAATAACCGAAGAGGCGAAACTCAAGGTCATCGATCGCCTCAATGAAATGCGTCAGGACATTATTGAAAACGGGGCCAGTTTTTCAACCAAGGCCGTGCTGTATTCCAAAGACCCTGGTTCGGCTTCCAAGGGGGGGCTCATTCAGGGCATCAAAAGGAGTTCTCCTTTTGCCAAAGAATTTAAGGATGTAGCTTTTTCTCTTTTGGAAGGTGAAGTAAGTGAACCATTTGAAACCGAGTTTGGTTTTCATATTTTGAAAGTCGATAAAGTACGCGGACAGGAAATCGACGTAAGGCATATCTTGCTTTTTCCTGAAGTTTCACAAGATGTTATCGATCAGGCAAAGGCCAAAATAGATTCCATTCGCTCCGAAATTACTGCTGGCAGGATTACATTTGCTGAAGCGGCTAGGAAATTTTCCGACGAAAAGGAAACCCGCAACAATGGAGGTCAATTGGTAAACCCCGTTACGTTGGACACCCATTTCGATCTTACCAAAATGGACCCCACCTTAAGCGCTCAGGTATACAACCTTAAAAACGATGAGATGTCGCCAGTTTTAACCGACCGCGATTTTACGGGAAAAAGTAGTTTCAAGATCCTAACGGTGACCAATAGGTATCCGGAACACCCCGCCGATTTTATCAATGACTACGAAAAAATCAAGGATTTGGCCCTCAAGGAAAAACAGATAAAAGCCATAGGAGATTGGCAAAACAAAAAAATAAAGGATACCTATGTAAGTGTGAATGCTGATTATAGGGATTGTGAATTTTCCAGTAATTGGCTGAAAGAATAAATTTTAAAACAAAATCTATGTCTGATGTTACCGCAGTGAAACAACTTGTTTCCAAATACAATGCCTTAACCCAGGAAATCAAGAAAGTAATAGTAGGACAGGATGATGTTGTAGAACAGGTATTGCTTTCCATTTTTTCGGGAGGCCATGCATTGCTCATCGGGGTTCCGGGACTTGCAAAAACCTTATTGGTGAATACCGTTGCGCAAGCTTTGGGCCTTCAATTCAAACGAATCCAGTTTACACCCGATTTGATGCCGAGTGACATTCTTGGTTCTGAAATATTGGATAACAACCGGGAGTTTAAATTCATCAAGGGCCCCATTTTTGCGAACATTATTCTTGCCGATGAAATCAACCGAACACCTCCAAAAACCCAAGCAGCTTTGTTGGAAGCCATGCAGGAACGTGCGGTAACCGTAGCTGGACATCACTATAAATTGGATTTGCCTTATTTTGTGCTTGCCACCCAAAACCCCATTGAGCAAGAAGGAACGTATCCCTTACCAGAAGCGCAATTGGATCGTTTTATGTTCGCGATCAATTTGGAGTATCCAAGTTTTGCAGAAGAAGTTGAAGTGGTAAAAACCACTACAACTGATAATTTTGTTACGGTAAACCCCCTCTTTTCAGCACAGGAAATTATTGATTACCAACACTTAATTCGAAGGGTTCCCGTGGCCGATAACGTTGTGGAATATGCGGTTACTATGGTAGGAAAGTCCCGTCCCAATACCCAAGCCGCTAACGAAACAGTGAACAATTATGTAGATTGGGGTGCGGGTCCGCGCGCTTCCCAAAACCTAATACTTGCCGCGAAAGCTCATGCTGCGTTGCATGGTAAGTTTTCTCCCGATATAGAAGATGTTCAAAAAGTAGCCCTTGGGGTACTACGTCATCGTTTGATAAAGAACTACAAAGCGGAAGCCGAAGGACTCAGCATAGAAACAATCATAAAAGGACTTTTTTAGTTATAAGTTGGTTTTGCTTACCTTCGTTTTGTTGAACCAATCAACTTGAAGATCAATTACTCCCAACGCATTTTTGGATTGGACGTTATGCGTGCCATGGCCATTCTTTTTGTGGTATGCTCACATTCGCTTTGGGTTTTTCCTAGCCAAACTGGAAGCTTCCAAACCTTGTTACGATTTGCCGGATTTTTAGGGGTCGAGGTTTTTTTTGTGCTCAGCGGATTTTTAATAGGGAATCTTTTATTCAAATTATTTACCGCTCCCAATTTTAGCCCCAAAAAACTGGGCTATTTTCTTGTGCGGCGCTGGTTTCGCACTTTTCCCAATTATTATCTCGCTCTTATTCTCAACATTGTTATCGTATGGTATTTGGGAAGGGAATTGCCCGAAACCCTGGGCAGGTATTTCTTTTTTCTGCAGAATACTACTTTTGGGATGGATATTTTTTTTACCGAATCGTGGAGTCTTCCAATAGAGGAATTTGCCTACCTCCTGGGCCCCATACTCTTGTATGCGTTGCTTTTACTAAAAATTCCCTTTTCACGGAAGATAGTGTTTCTGGTCATTACCCTTTTAGTCCTTATATTTTTTTTGGGAAGCAAAATCATCTACCAGTTAAACCACGGAGAAACCACTATGGATTTTTGGAACATCCATCTTAAAGCGGTCGTACTTTACAGAGTCGATTCTATTTATTACGGAGTGTTGGCAGCTTATCTGTACAATGTTTTTCCAAAACTTTGGGAACGTCATAAAACCACTATGTTTTTGGCTTCCATTGTGATGTTTTTAGGATTGCATTTGGGTGTGACAAAGCTTTCCGATGCTGTCGAAATAGGCTCTTGGATGATGAATGTATGGTACCTTCCCTGTTGTTCCTTGAGCATAGCCTTGTCCCTTCCCTTTTTTTCAACTTGGAAAAAAACTACAGGGTGGAGTTTGAAGAGCATTACCTTTATTAGCCTGATTTCCTATTCCATGTACCTGCTGCATTATTCGATCGTCCTTCAATTGATGCATTATTTTATTGGGTTGCAAGAAGGTTCCTGGGGCTATCAAGTTGTCTTTTCAATAGGTTATATGACGGTAACAGTATTGTGTTCCTATTTACTGTATCGATGGTACGAAAAACCGTTGATGAATTTGAGAGACCACAGCAAGGTGAAAAAGTGGTTTGTGATCTAATAATTCATAAACCTTTAAAAAAATACCATAAAAATCTTCATTTCAATAAAAAATAAATATTAAAAGGCGTATTCTTTGAAATATATTTATTAAATAAGCTAAAACACTGATTTATTTTTAAGCTTCGTTAAAATTTCGTAATTTTGCAACACTTCAAAAACGACTCAATTATGGCATTCGATTTCGACATGATTAAAAAGGTTTACAGTCAGATTCCAGCACGCGTGGATAAGGCTCGGGAAATCACCGGAAAACCTTTAACCTTATCTGAAAAAATTCTTTACAGTCACTTATGGGAGGCTACCCCAACCCATGCTTATGTTAGGGGAAAGGATTATGTTGATTTTGCCCCAGACAGGGTTGCTTGCCAAGATGCAACCGCTCAAATGGCTCTCTTACAATTCATGCAGGCCGGGAAATCCAAGGTAGCGGTTCCAACTACGGTGCACTGCGATCATTTGATTCAGGCTAAAGTGGGCGCGGAACAGGATTTGAAAACGGCCCTGTCTACGAGTAACGAAGTGTTTCATTTTTTAGAGTCCGTTTCCAATAAGTACGGCATCGGATTCTGGAAGCCCGGAGCAGGGATTATCCATCAAGTAGTTCTGGAAAATTATGCATTTCCGGGCGGAATGATGATTGGTACCGATTCCCATACGGTAAATGCTGGCGGACTCGGAATGGTTGCAATAGGCGTAGGAGGGGCCGATGCCGTTGATGTTATGGCAGGAATGGCATGGGAACTTAAATTCCCAAAATTGATTGGTGTACGTTTAACTGGAAAACTTTCGGGATGGACCGCCCCAAAGGATGTGATTTTGAAGGTTGCAGAAATTTTGACCGTTAAAGGAGGAACTGGCGCCATTGTGGAATACTTTGGACCCGGTGCAAAAGCGATGTCGTGTACCGGAAAAGGGACTATTTGTAATATGGGGGCTGAAATAGGTGCCACTACCTCTACGTTTGGATACGATGAATCCATGGAACGTTACTTAAGAGCCACCGACCGTGCCCAAATAGCCGACGAGGCCAATAAAATTAAAGCCTACCTTACTGCTGATCCTGAGGTATATGCCAACCCCGAACAGTATTTCGATCAAGTAATCGATATCAACCTTACAGAATTATTGCCCCATTTGAATGGACCTTTTACTCCCGACCTGGCCACTCCAGTAGGAACCATGCATGATAAGGCCATAAAAAATGACTGGCCTCTTAAAGTAGAATGGGGATTGATAGGCTCCTGCACCAACTCTTCCTATGAGGATTTGTCTAGGGCTTCTTCCATTGCACAACAGGCATTGGATAAAAAGTTAAAAACCAAAGCCGAATTTGGGATTAATCCTGGATCGGAACAGGTTCGTTACACCGCTGAAAGGGACGGGATTTTGCAAATATTCGAAAAACTTGAGGCAAAAATATTTACCAACGCCTGTGGACCATGTATTGGTCAATGGGCACGTTACGAAGATCCAAAAAATGCCCCAAAAAATTCAATTGTTCACTCCTTCAACAGAAATTTTGCCAAAAGGGCCGATGGCAATCCCAACACCCATGCATTTGTGGCGTCTCCTGAGCTAACAGCTGCTATTGCTATTGCCGGACGATTGGATTTTAATCCGCTTACCGATAGCTTAATCAACGAGGAAGGCGATGAAGTAATGTTAGACGAGCCAACAGGATGGGAATTGCCTCCAAAAGGTTTTGAGGTTAAAGACAATGGGTATTTGGAACCCGTAGCCGATGGAAGCCATGTAGTGGTGAAAGTAGATCCTAATTCGGAACGATTGCAATTACTGGAGCCTTTTGTGCCTATTCAAAACAGTGATTTGCAAGGCATGAAATTATTGATCAAAGCCTATGGAAAATGCACGACTGATCATATTTCCATGGCGGGACCTTGGTTGCGTTTTAGAGGGCATTTGGATAACATCTCCAATAACTGTTTGATTGGTGCCGTGAATGCCTTCAACATGAAAACCAACTTGGTGAAAAACCAACTTACAGGCGATTACGAAGGCGTCCCCGATGCCCAACGTGCCTATAAGGCCAAGGGCATTAAAACCATCGTCGTTGGCGATCACAACTATGGAGAAGGTTCTTCCCGTGAGCATGCAGCTATGGAACCCCGTTTTTTGGGCGTTGCCGTAGTACTGGTAAAATCCTTTGCCCGTATCCATGAAACCAACTTGAAAAAACAAGGAATGTTGGGGATTACCTTTGCCAATGAAAAGGATTACGATTTGATTCAGGAAGACGATACGTTCAACTTTGTTGATATTGCCGATTTTGCTCCTGATAAGCAACTTACTATCGAAGTGATTCACAAGGATGGAAGCAAGGATATCATTAAGGCAAACCATTCCTATAACGATGCTCAAATAGCTTGGTTTCGGGAGGGGTCTGCCTTGAATTTAATTAAAAAGCAGAATGCTTAAATTATGGAATAGTATAATGAAAACCCTTACTCCCCGTAAGGGTTTTTTTATTTCCTCTTTTCCAAAAAAGCCTCCACCTTCGCAATATCCTCCTTCGAAGTCAAATCGGGGACATGCTCCTTTACTGGGATTCCTTTTACCAAAATACCTGCTTTCACCATTGCTAAAATGGCGTTGGGTAATTCCTTTTCTTGTCGGGCAGGGTGCAGGGGGCAATCCCGCAAATAAGTAAAAGCATCCCTGCCATGAAGTTTCCAAAGATTCATGCTCACCCTAAGCACACCTTGGGTATCCCGGTAATTTTCGGCTACTGCCTCAGTAGGTTTTTCAATTATGTCTCGCAAATAACCCTCTTGGTTTTGTATTACGAGCGCGAAGGAAAGAATGCGTTCTTTCTGAAATTCCAGTCCGTCCCTATCATAACTAATGAAGGCATTGGGTGTTTTTTCGGTTCGAAGCAATTCCAATGCCCTTACTGAATACAGGTTATCACTATTGCACACCACGAAACACTCATTTCTCAATTGAGGAAATTGCTCAAGGGTTTGCAACACTGCATCGGCGGTACCCAAGGGCTTTTCCCGTCCTTCAGGGATATTTTGGTGCGCAAAGGATAACTTCAACCCGGGTATTGGGTTGTTTATAAGATAGTCTTTAAAGGCATTGGCTTCTTTCCCAACCACCAAAATTACTTTTGTATAACCGGCCTTTTTGGCATTTTGCAACAAATATTCAATCACGGGCTTTTGACTTTTCCCCAAGGGGAGCAATGCTTTTCCTTTAAAATCATGAGTATCCTCTAGCGATTGTTTCATGCGGGAAGAAGCCCCAGCGGCCAATATGATTAAGGTATTATGCATCATGGTGACAACTACCGTTACTAATCTTTACAGGATAGGCTTTTTTGGCTCCAGCTTTCATAAACGCTTGAATAATATCAACTTCGCTTTCTTTGGGAGCCAAAACTACTGCGCAACCACCACCTCCCGAACCCACAATTTTTCCACCATATGCTCCTGCTGTTTGTGCCGCTTCCAGCATGGCATCAATTTTAGGATGGGAGACCAATAATTTATTTTTTAATACGTCGTGGTGATGTGTCATCAATACTCCCATTTTTTTGGCATCAGGCTTAGGTTGTTGAAACTCGGCCAATGCTGTTTGGGTGAGGTAGTGATTAGTGACCGCAGCATCAAAATAAGGGAAAAGGTGAGGGCCTAAAATAGATTCGTATTTTGGGATATCTTCCACTGTTGCCTTGTGAATGTTAAAATTGGGTTGTTGAAAAAGGATTTTTTCTATAGCTTTTTCCGCAAGTTCACGAGTGTTTTTAAGCGTTCCAAGGGTTTCCTTTGCAATCCCCGATTCTGCCAAAATCATTGTTTCCAGTTTGCTCCCAAGGATTGAGTATGTGTCATTTTGGGTGTTTAAAAAGATACTATTTCCTATGGCAATGGTATACTGATCCATTTTTCCGCCTGGGGAATGGTGCTCTACCACTTCGGCTTCATAAGCCATTTTTGCAATCAGATCAGGTGTTATCTTTTGGTTGCATCCAAAAGCCTTCAGCAGGAGATGTATCCATCCCACCACCAAGGCAGAGGAACTGGAAACCCCTGCGTTTATAGGAATATCGCTAGTGAGGGTTACCGTAAGCCCTTCCGAAGGAACACATCCATGGCGCCTTGCTACCCGCAGCCCAGCCACGAAAAAATCGATTGGCTTTTCGGATTTTTGCTGTTCTGGATCTATATAAATAATCCGGGTTTGTCCTACATCGGGCAGTACCATTTCAAAATACTCTTTTCCGTTGGGAATAGCCCTAAATGCCATATAGCGATTAATGGCACAGGCAATAATGGGCAACCCCAAATAATCTTGATGATCGCCAAAAAGACAAACCCTACCTGGTGCACGCACTGCAATTTTTTTCACTCTTGAAGGGAAGTCATTTAATAGTGGTCTTTCATCCAATTGTAGGGGAGTCGTTTTACCCAGTTACCACGGGTAAAATCGGGGAAATCCTGCACTTCACCTCCATTGGCAATAGAAACCTCCGAAAGCGGGGTTACGGCACTCCAGGCAGCTGCATCGTAAGCATCCAATGGCGGAGCGATGTTCTTTTTGGCACTTTCCACAAAGGCTTGCAATACAAAAAAGTCCATCCCACCGTGACCCGATCCTTCGGCCGTTTCGGCATATTTTTTCCATAAAGGATGATCGTATTGTTCCAGCCATTTAGTGGCTTCATCCCATTGATGGGGCTTTTCGGTCTTGTCTTCAATATAGATACGGTTGCCATCCACTTCCCAAATCCCTTCACTGCCTTGCACCCTAAAACCCAACGAATAGGGGCGTGGCGAGTTGCAATCATGGGTCACGATAATGGTCTCGCCATTGTAGGTTTCAATCATGGAAGTAATGATATCCCCCTGTTTAAATTTCAGTTTTGCATTGGGGTGTTTTTCACCGCCCACCTTGACAATGTAATTATGGAGCCCAACCCCTTTGGTGGCCATCGAGGAAATGCGCATCAGTCGGTTCCCTCTGTTTATATTACTCATTACAGCAATAGGCCCTAAACCATGGGTGGGGTAGACATCGGCATTTCGCAGCAGGGAATGTTGGGTACGCCAAGCCGATTCGGAGATACCTTTTTCGCCAAATTCGGCACCTCTTCCGTACGGAGTTTTCCCATCGTTGAATTTTACAAAACGCAAGTCGTGCTGGTAACCGCACCGAAAATGCAGTAATTCACCAAAAAGATTTTGACGTACCATGTTGAGGACCGCCATGATATCCCTACGGTAGCATACATTTTCCAGAATCATTAAATGGCTTCCAGTTTCTTCGTGGGTATTCACCAAATCCCAACATTCTTCCATGGTATTGGCCGCCGAAACTTCGACCCCAGTAAATTTTCCTGCTTTCATGGCGTCTACGGCCATTCGGGTATGCCATAGCCAGGGAGTTGCAATAATAACGGCCTCCACTTCTTGGAGGTCCAGGAGATTTCGGTAATCATACTCATCTTTTCCAAATACTTTGGGCTTTGGCATGCCCGCTTTTTGGATCAAATCGAGTGCAATGCCATTTCGGCGTTCATCGATATCACAAATGGCCGTTATTACACAGTCGTTTCGATAGAGAATGTTCTGCAAATGATTGGTACCGCGAAGTCCAACTCCAATAAGCCCAATTTTAAGGGGGTTGTCCGACCCCTCCAAATTTCCTGCAAAAGAAAGATGCGGTGAAATAGCGATTCCGGCTCCTACAAGAGCGGATTGTTTCATAAAAATCCTACGATTGCCCATGGGTAAATATTTTTCATAAAAATAACTTTTTTATTGCTGTAATTAGAATTGAGCCCAGCAATTGTAAGCCTTTAATGTAAGATTCGACCGAATTACCAATCAACCTTATAAAATTAATAAGATGGATACCTTATGGTTTTTCGAAGATGTCAATCTATTTCAAATTCTTTGCCCACATAAATTCAAGGCATACAAGGAAACCCATCACTTTAACCGCTACCACAAACAGGATTATATCTATTTCGAAAAAGATTCGTCCAATAAGGTATATCTTATTGAAAAAGGGAAAGTTAAGATTGGCCATTACACGGAAGATGGTAAGGAAGTGGTTAAGGCCATCCTAACAAAAGGGGAATTGTTTGGAGAGAAGGCCATCCTCGGGGAAGTAAAGCGGGACGAGTTTGCCATGGCGTTGGACAACCAAACATCGGTTTGCCCAATTGGGGTGGAAACCATGCATGAATTGATGCGGGACAACAAATCGTTTAGCTTTAGGGTCTATAAATTGATTGGCTTTCGGATTAAAAAACTCGAACGACGTTTAGAACTGATTCTTTTCAAGGATGCGAGGACACGCGTGGAAGAATTTTTGAAGGAATTGGCCAAAGATTATGGGTATTGTTGTCCCATAACTGGTGAAACCATAGTTAAACACCCCTATACGCAGAAAGAAATTGCGACTTTGATTGGTACTTCGCGTCCAACCTTCAATGCCATCATGAATGAATTTAAGGAGGAACAGAAAATAGATTTCCACCGACATGAAATTCGTTTGAAATTTTCTGCCTAATGTAAGCCAGCTTACATTTTAATGCAATCACAGGTGTTAGTTTTGGAGAAAATTCTAAAACTAAGCACTATGAAAAAGATTGAATGGGGAATCATTTCCCTAACCCTGTTTTTAACATCCTGTAGTTCGGACGATGCTACGCCAAAGGACACTACTTCTACATTGAACTTAACCTTTAGCGGATTGGAAGATTTAGGTCCCAATTACCGCTATGAAGGATGGGTATTGGTTGACGGTGCCCCTGTTTCAACCGGAGTTTTTTCGGTAAACGCCAACGGTATTTTATCGCAGAGCAATTTTGAAGTACCCACCGACGCACTGGAAATGGCCACAAAATTTATACTGACCATAGAACCCAATCCAGATCCCGATTCAAACCCTTCTGCACAAAAGTATCTGGCAGGCGATTTTAATCAGGATAGCGCGGCGGTGTCTACCGATGTTGCACCTGCTGTTGGGGATTTTTCGATGGTTTCGGGCGATTTTTTCCTTCGAACCCCTACCGACGAGGCCGAAGGGGACCCTAACAATGGTAACGATCAAAACGGTGTCTGGTTTGGACAACCCGGGACGCCCCCTACTGCCTCGCTAAACCTGCCAGACCTTCCTGAAGGTTGGATCTATGAAGGTTGGGTTGTAGGAGATTCAGGACCACTTTCAACTGGAAGGTTTTCCAACGGTGCGATGATGGATGAAAATGCTGGTTTGGCCTCTAGTTTTGGAGGCACTGAAAAGTTAGGCCCCATGTTACCCGGGGAGGATTTTTTCAACAATGTACCTGCAGGAGAAACCTTTCCATTGGATATTCGTGGGCGTACTGTTGTAATTACTGTGGAGCCTGACCCCGATAACAGCCCCACGCCATTTGCATTAAAACCACTAGCAGCTACAGCCGGTACTGATACTGCACCAAGTTTTTATGCATTTAATTTGAACTTGGGATCGTTCCCAATGGGTACAGCCACTAGGTGATTGTTTGTTTAATTTTGTAATTTTAAGACGGAAAGCTGTACCCTTTCCGTCTTTTTGTCTATGAAAGCGTACCTAAAGAAGCACAAGACCACAATTGTATTAATGGTCATTGCCATTTTGTTGTTCGTTCCCCAAACGGGCACCCCAATCAAAGTGTTCCTGAACAGGCTTCTTTCAGGAAGCCCAAGCTTGATTGCTGAAAAAAACCAAGAGCGTTTAACCGATTACAATTGGTCGTTGTTTAGCCTTGCTAACGAAAAAGTAAATCTTGAACAATCCAAGGGGCGCGTGGTACTGGTCAATTTATGGGCCACTTGGTGTCCGCCCTGTTTGGCAGAGCTACCTTCACTGGAAGGTCTTTATAACCAATATGCCAATAGGATGGATTTTTATTTTATTTCCTACGAGGATGCAACAGTTTTGAAGCGGTTTCTAGCTAAAAAAGATGTTTCTTTGCCCGTTTACAATCCAGCATCGCAAAGCCCAACACAATTGGAAAGCAGTGCATTACCGACCACATTCCTTATTTCAAAAGAGGGAATTATCGTGATGAAAAAAACTGGGGCTGCCCGTTGGGATTCAGAAAAAACCAAGCAAGTAATCGAAAAACTACTGGCCGAGTAGCTTTTTCTTCAGAATTTATTTCCCAATAATGTGCAATTCCGTGAAGTTTTTGTCAATAACCAACGTGGTATTGCCATTTACCTTCAATTGGCTCAAAGGAGTAACCTGGTTGTCTACTTCTATGGTTTTAATGGTGAAGGGCAAACGCTTCAAATCCATTTTAAACTTGGTGTAGGGTGTTGTGTGTTTTCCTTCTTTGTGCTGCTGAATGATCAATTCTTTGGGTTTTCCCGTAAGCTTGAACGTACGAAAACTGTAGCGTCCTTTTCGATAGTCATAGCCGTCATGGGCGTCTTCGTATAAAAAGGACTCTTCTTTTCCTTCCTTGAAATAGACTTCTAATTCCACTTCATCAAATTCCTTTTCACCCACGTATTGTTGTACGGGATATTTGGGGATGATTCCTCCCTCTTTTACAAACAAGGGAATGCTGTCAATGTCTGCATCTACCCATTGTTCCTTACCTCCTTCAATCACTTCATGGGTCCAGTAATTGTACCACCTGCCGCGTGGAATGTACATTCGGCGCCCTCTGGCATTGGGTTCCAGTATGGGGCAAATCAAAAGGTGGTTTCCAAGCAGGAATTCGTCAGTGCGGTAATAGGTTTGCGAATCTTGTTGGTCAAAAAGCACCAAAGGCTGAATCATGGGCGTACCGTCTGTTACATATTGTCGGAAGGTCGTATAGAGGTAAGGTAGCAACTTGTAGCGCAGTTCTATGAATTTGCGGACAATGTCGGTTACGTTTTCGTCAAACGACCAAGGCTCTTGATCGCCATGATCCCCAGATGAATGCACCCTGCAGAAAGGATGAAAAATTCCTAGTTGAATCCACCGTACAAATAACTCCCCAGTGGGTTGCTCGGCAAAACCGCCAATATCTGTCCCAATAAAGGACATACCCGAGATGGACATGCGTTGAATTTGCTGATTGGCAATCCACAAATGTTCCCAACTCGCAACATTGTCGCCAGTCCATGACGAGGTGTAGCGTTGCGTTCCCGAATAGGCAGCACGGGTGATAACAAATGGCCGTTTTGGGAAAACAAATTGTTTCAACCCTTTGTAGGTGGCTTTGGCCATTTGCATCCCATAAATGTTGTGCGCTTTGCTGTGGCTGCAAGGGTTGCCATCGTAATCATGGCGAACATCCAACGGGAAGGTTTTGGTGGGGACTTCCATCACCGCTGGTTCGTTCATGTCGTTCCAGACCCCTTTAATTCCAATATCCTCTATAAGTTCTTTGTACAAACCGCTCCACCATTTACGCACTTTAGGGTTGGTAAAGTCCGGAAAATTACATTCGCCAGGCCAAACTTTGCCACGCATCAATGGTCCGTCTGCACGTTTACAGAAATAGTCGTTTTCCAACGCTTCTTGGTACACCCAATAGTCTTTGTCAATTTTAATCCCGGGGTCAATGATGGCCACGGTCTTGAAACCCTGTGCCTCCAAATCGCTGACCATTTTTTTGGGATCCGGAAAGTAATCGTTGTTCCAGGTAAAACAGCGCCATCCCTCCATGTAATCGATGTCTAGGTAAATGGCATCGCACGGAATCTTCAAATCCCTAAACTTTTGCGTTACTTCCCTCACGTTGCTTTCCGGAAAGTAGCTCCACTTGCTCTGGTGGTACCCTAGTGCCCAAAGGGGGGGTAATTCCGGTTTTCCGGTAAGATCGGTATAACTGGTCACCACTTCGGTCATTTCAGGGCCGTAAAAGAAATAATAATTCATTTCGCCTCCTTGCGCCCAAAAACTGGTGACGTTCCTGCGCTCTTGGCCAAAATCAAAAAAAGTCCGGAAGGTATTGTCAAAGAAAATCCCGTAGGAAACATTGGTGTGCAGGCCTATGTAAAAGGGGATGGCTTTGTAGAGTGGGTCGCGGTCTTTACCAAAGGCATATTCATCGGTTACCCAATTCTGAAAACGTTTGCCTTTTAAGTTGAAGTGGGTGGGTTTGTCGCCCAGACCATAGTAGCACTCCAATTTTTGCTCCATTTTGCTCATCTTCACGATGTCGCTGCCGTGTTCGTAGCTATACTCCCAATGAAAACCAATCTCATCTTCATTGATGAGGTTGCCTTCCATATCATAAATATGCTTTCGCATGTTGGCTTTGTCAATATGCAGTACCAACTTGGCGGTGGTAATTTTGAAATGATCGCTTTCTTCAGAATATTCCAGATGGTTGTATCCTCTTACGGCATCTGTATCTATGGCATAACTGAAATCTTTTGGGAAGGCCCCCTCTGTATTGTACCGAAACCGAAGCACGCTATCCCGAATGACCGTAATTTGCAATTGTACACCATTTTCGGAAGTGATGAGAAACTTGTCTTTTTCTTTTATGAAGTTGGTTATCAGGGAAGGAAATTGGTTTCCTTTATGTTCTAGTTCGGTATTGACGATCATAGGCTACAACTCGATATTTCAGTATTTACAAATGAACCATTTTCAGGGGAAAGCAAAGCTATCCAAATGGATTAATTCTGGAAAGTAATCAACAAACGAAATCGATTTCGTTAACTTTTTTCTTTGGAATTGACCCTTTTAAAGACCAATACCGACAGTGGGGGTAGGTTCAATAAGACCGAATCCTTACGGTATTGCCAATCCTTGGCCTCAGAAGCATATTGTTTTTTTACCGTAAAATCACTGCCAGCATACTGTTTTTCATCGCTATTTAGGATGAGTTTATAGGTTCCCGGTTTGGGAACGCCAATGCGGTAATTTTCCCGCGGCACAGGAGTCATATTGCATACCACGACAATCTGATTTTTTTCCTCGTTTCCCCTGCGGATAAATGACAGGACCGAGTTTTCGGAATCGTTATAGTCGATCCATTCAAATCCTTCACTGGAAAATTGTTTTTCGTGCAATGCAGGTTCGTTTTGATACAATGCATTCAAATCGGACACCAATTGCTGGATTCCTTTATGGAAGTCGTATTGCAGCACGTGCCAATCCAAACTTTGTTGGAAATTCCATTCTTCTCCTTGGCCAAATTCCCCACCCATGAACAAAAGTTTTGTCCCTGGATGTGTAAACATGTATCCAAACAGCAACCGAAGGTTGGCAAACCGTTGCCATTCGTCTCCTGGCATACGGTACAATAAGGATTTCTTTCCGTAAACCACTTCGTCATGGCTTAATGGAAGCATGAAGTTTTCCGTAAAAGCGTAGGTCATGCTAAAGGTGAGATCGTTTTGATGGTGCCTGCGATAAATGGGTTCTTTTTTGAAATACTCTAGGGTATCGTGCATCCAGCCCATCATCCATTTCATTCCAAATCCCAATCCGCCCAAATAGGTGGGTTTGGAAACCATTGGGAATGAGGTCGATTCTTCGGCAATCGTTTGTACCCCCTCAAAACTAGCATATATTTCTTGGTTCAGTTCTTTTAGAAAGGAGATGGCTTCTAAATTTTCCCGGCCTCCAAATTGATTGGGTTCCCATTCTCCTTCATTGCGCGAATAGTCTAAATAAAGCATGGACGCCACTGCATCTACCCGAAGGCCATCGGCATGATAGCGGTCCAGCCAAAATAGGGCATTACTGATAAGGAAAGCGCGAACCTCGTTTCTTCCGTAGTTGAATATCAAACTTTTCCAATCTGGATGATAACCCTTGCGGCGGTCTGGATGTTCGTACAAATGCGATCCGTCGAAAAAGCCCAGGCCATGTGCATCTTCAGGAAAATGGGAAGGCACCCAATCGAGGATAACCCCGATGTTGTTTTTATGCAGTTCGTCTACGAGCAGCATAAAATCTTCAGGCTTTCCAAATCGGGAAGTAGGGGCAAAATACCCAGTAAGCTGATAGCCCCAAGATGGATCGTAGGGGTACTCCATGATAGGCATGAACTCCACGTGGGTAAAGTTCATTTTTTTGACATATTGGGTCAATTCCTTCGCCAATTCAACATAACTGAGCGGTCTTTTTTCCTTTTCATGAAACATCCAAGAACCCAAATGCACTTCATACACCGAGAAGGGTTGGCCCAATTGATTTTTCTTCTTTCGCTGCTCCATCCATTTTTGGTCCTTCCAGGAATAATCCAGATCCCAGACCACGGAGGCCGTCAAGGGAGGGTGTTCACACTTTCGGGCGAAAGGATCGGCTTTTTCGGTTTTCACATCATTGTGATGCGAGTGGATTTTGTACTTGTATTTATCGCCTTTTTGGACTTCAGGAATAAACCCTTCCCAAATTCCGGATCCGTCCCAGCGCACATTCAGTGGATGTTCTCCTTCAATCCAATAATTGAAATCCCCAATTACTGAAACGGCTTTGGCTGAAGGCGCCCAGACTGCAAAATAAACGCCGGTTTGACCACCCACTTCAGTGAGATGGGCTCCCAATTTTTCGTAGAGACGAAAATGCTTGCCGGCTTTGAAAAGGTTGATGTCGAATTCCGTAAAAAGACTATGAGGGATTACTTGGTGCTTCATTTTTATTGATTGGTTAGTCTAGTTTCATGATGGAGGAAATGCCTTCCAATGGGATGACGGCCCAAAGTGGGCGCGCATTCATTTCGTACCCCAATTCATATACTGCTTTTTCCAGAAGGGAATATTTTAAAACATAAATACGCTCTTGGCTGTAGCCAATGTTGATGTTGGCATCCTGAATTTTTACGGTATAAGTTTCCAAAAATACCCCAATGAAATAGCGGTAAAGCAATTCGCCTGCCTGAAACAATTCTTCTTCGCTTTGGGGGTACTTGTCCCCATTGTTGAAAATGGTGGCATAGATGGCATAATGGA
>DJVA01000001.1 GCA_002440705.1 Flavobacteriaceae bacterium UBA6268
TTCGATGCTATAAATTTTAAAACATTGATTATGAAAAATTTAAAATTACTTTTTGGTTGTCTAGTTCTTACAATTTTTACAAATCTTTCACATGGGCAAGACTATTACATTTATGTGAGCGATGCCGGAGGCTTTAATGTTCCGCCTTGGCAAGTACTTAGGTACAATCTGGATGGTTCCAATCCAGTGGTGCTTGTTGATAATGAATTTTTTACCAGCAATGGAATTGGTTGGCCACAAGACATCCTTTACCTTGAAAGCGAAAACGCCATATTGATCTCATGCCTGGTCGGAAATAGGATTACCAAACACAATGCCGCTAACGGGGCTTATATTGAAGATTTTGCAACTGTATCTGGTGGCCCAACGCGTATGAAATATGGCCCCGATGGCAAAATCTACGTATTGCAATGGAGCAATACCATCAATAAGGTGCTTCGTTTCGAAACTGATGGCACCCCGCTGGGCGAATATACCGATACGGGCATCCCATCAAGCATTGGATTGGATTGGGACGATGCCGGTAATCTATACGTTTCTTCCTATGGCGGCAGCAAAGTGCACCAATTTGATGCTAGCGGAAATTATGTAGGTGAGTTCATCAATACCAATCTTGCCGGACCTACCAACGTTCACCGGGAAAGTGATGGCAATTATTTGGTACTGAACTGGAATGCCGGCAATGTGCAACGCTTTGACATGAACGGAATGCACCTAGAAACCTTTACGACCGCTGTGGCTCAACCTGAAGGTATCGCCGAACACCCCTTGAACAACAATTACTTAATAGGCAACGGCGCCAATGGCAGTGTAGATCAATTTCAACCCGATGGAACTTTTGTGGAAAGTACCATTCCCAGCGGCTCGGGAGGCTTGGTTCAGCCAAATGCGGTTGTTGTTGTTGACGCTTCGCTCTCTATCGAGGAATTTTCAAATAAGAAAGTCTTGGTAACCCCTACCATGGGAACACTTTTTAAACTTAATGAACTTGAAAATACAGCCCTAGACTCCCTGGAAGTGTTCAATGCAGTAGGACAAAAAGTAGCCACTTTAGACATCAATGCAAATTTCTGGAATGCCCAGTTCTTGGATGAGGGGCTTTATTTTTTGGTTGGTTCTTCCAATAAAGGAACTTACATTCAAAAAATAGTGATCAAAAAATAACCGTCCGTTATTTTTAAATGAAAAGCCTGTTTGAACGTTCAAGCAGGCTTTTTTATCTTTGTAAAAACTTGTTTATTGGCTACAGAAAAAGACGTAATCATTATTGGAGGTGGTCCCATCGGGATTGCATGCGCCCTTGAATGCAAAAAACACCATCTGGATTATCTGGTATTGGAAAAAGGCGCCTTGGTCAATTCCCTCTACAACTATCCATTAAACATGACTTTTTTCTCCACTTCGGAAAAATTGGAAATTGGCGGCATTCCCTTCATAACA
Organism: Flavobacteriaceae bacterium UBA6268; assembly: GCA_002440705.1. Taxonomy (GTDB): domain Bacteria; phylum Bacteroidota; class Bacteroidia; order Flavobacteriales; family Flavobacteriaceae; genus DJVA01. Next base: position 1,441 of record DJVA01000001.1, read on the forward strand.
AACAATCCAAAGCCACATAGGGACGAAGCACTGGAATATTATCGCAGGGTGGCAACATCGTATCAGTTGGACATTCGACTTCACGAAAAAGTAGTTTCGGCAAGCAAGCAATCCCATGGTTTTTTAATCGCAAGTGAAAAATCGTCCTACGTTGCAAAAAAAATGATACTTGCTACCGGTTTCTACGACATTCCGAACTTATTAAACGTACCCGGCGAAGAGTTGCCCAAAGTAGCCCACTACTTTAAGGAAGCCCATCCTTATGTCATGCAAAAAACCGCCGTTGTGGGTGCTAGCAATTCGGCTGTGGATGCCGCATTGGAGATTTGGCAAAAAGGTGGGGATGTTACCATGATTGTCCGTGGGCCCGGCATTGGCGAGCGGGTGAAATACTGGGTAAAGCCCAATATTGAAAACCGTATTGCTGAGGGCAGTATTAAAGCGTATTTCGATACCACTATCAAAGAAATCAAATGGCACGAATTGGTGTTGCAGACCCCAGATGGGATGCTCACTTTGGAAAACGATTTTGTAGTGGCCCTCACAGGGTATCGGCCCAACATTGCATTGCTTCAGCATTTAGGTGTCCAGCTTTCGGAGGATGGCAATTTCCTTCCAACCTATAACGACACTACCATGGAGACCAACATAGAAGGACTCTATTTGGCCGGTGTTATTTGTGGCGGGATGGAAACCCATAAATGGTTCATCGAAAACTCGAGGATCCATGCCGAATTGATTGCTAAGCACATCGCATCGAATCTTCAATAGCCAGCAAACCTGAAATTGAGCATTTTTTTAGTAGCCGTGTAGAGATCTGGAAACAATTTCTGAAATTCCTGGGGCGCCTCAAAAAAATATTCTGCCAAAACAGCCATAAACTCATATTGATTGGTGAAGGCATATTCCCTAAAAAATTGGGTATCCTCCAACTTTGCCTTGATTTCAGGATGGGTCAAACGCTTTAGGATGTTTTGGAACTGTTTGGCAAAACGATTGGAATCCAAATCCCTGCTGCTCTTGGACTCCAGTTGCATGGCATGCATGAATTCATGAATGCCCAAATTACGTTTGTCGTTAGTAATTTGGTACCCTTCCTCAAAATCTTTCCATGAAAGCACCAAGGCCTTTTCCCTAGGGTTAAACTCGCCTTTATGGTAACGATCGTTGATGGCGCTATAGAATTCCCCGGGATATACCAGGATATAATCCACCAGCGCAAATTCATAGTTTTTTCGGCCAAAACTTAACATACATGCCAACGAAGCAATCAACACTTTGATGCGGTCGGTAATTTGGAATCCATCCCTTCCAACAAACTTTTTTTCGGCAATAAATGTGGCCACACGATGCTCGAATTGTCGTTTTTCGCTCTTTTTGAGCCTTTGGAAAAAATCGATTTCTTGCGCCAATACTTGCAACTGAGGTTTGGACAACCTTCTGAAAACAAATAAATGTCGGTAAAATGGGCGATCGAAATAGTCGGCATACCAATTCTCAAAAACCCTGAACAGAAAAAAACCAAACCCCAATAGTACAATGGCGTAGGCATAGGGTGCCATCCAGCTAATGCTTTCGTCGGGTTGTAGGTTTAGCATTACATTGATTTGGAAAACGAAAGATAGGAATATTTTATAAATCCCTAATTATCTGTTACAAACGTTCTGTGGGCATGTTTATTATTTGGTGCTCTCCCCTTTAAATTGTTGGGAGCTATTCTTGAAAAGAATATTAAAGGTTGTTAAGCTTCCGTAACAGCGTGTAATGTATTGTTGCAGGTCTATTTTATCCTGTTCGTCCAAAACATTATGTGCATTGATTTTTTGCTCCATCACCCGAAGACGGTCCCGAAGCATCACAATTTTGTGAAAAAAAGTATCGATGGGTATTTCCTTATTGGCCAAACTAGTATCCTTTGGTTGAATGATGAGGGTTCCTCCTTTGTATTTATCGGCCATGGGAACAATTTCACTAGCATCGCTCCATTTTTTAAGAAGCTCCCTAAGGGTACGCTCTACCTCATAGAAACTTACCGTGTCCAGATCATCTTCCGAGGCCTCTATTACATTGAATGGGTCATCTAGGGGGATGGTTTCCAAACCTTTTTCGATGAAGGTAACCCAATACATTTTGGAATCTACATTGGTAACCACCCCTTTCCCATGTTCGGGATGGTCAATTCGGGAACCAATAGCCAACAATTGTTTCATAAGAGTAATTTATTACTTGGTAAAAATAACAAGTTTCCCATTTCCCCAAAAGGTTTCAACTAGGTTTCCTTTACAATTCATCTGGAAATTATGTATCTTCGCACTCTGAAATTTATGTATGGTTTTGTAGGCGCGTTTAATAGCGGACTCTTAAAACGACCATATAAATAAAAAGACAGCACGGTGTTGGAATCTTTGCACACCGAAAAGGCCGCGTAGTTCAACTGGATAGAATATCAGATTTCGGCTCTGAGGGTTGGGGGTTTGAATCCCTCCGCGGTCACGAATAAATACTTCAATAAGGAAAAAAGCCAAGCTTGCTTGAGCGTTTTTTTGTTTGAAGTATTTTCAAAGCGGAGCTTTGGAGGATCA
>DJVA01000091.1 GCA_002440705.1 Flavobacteriaceae bacterium UBA6268
CAGGAGCGCAGCGACGCGGAGTTGGCAAGCCGGTTTTGCGCAGCAAAAATGCCTCAAGAAAGTGAAAAGGGTCTTTTTCTTTGCAACTTTCTTTTGGACTGGCAAAAGAAAGTTGAGAACAATTTCAGGCAATGCAAAAAAGAACATAAAACAATCCTTACTCCGTACCAAAGCCGTATCAAAGGCGGTACAAAGCCGTACCAAAGGCGGTATAAAGGCGGTACTAGTGCGGTACAATGCGGTACAGCCCATGAGGAGCAATTGCTCGAGTTTAATATTTTTCAAACGGATAGCAACAAAAAACCCCGTGTTATCACGAGGTTTTTCAAGGCACTAGGGCGTGCGCGTAGCGGTACTAGAACTATTACGCGACCTTGGGGGCGGTCTTCTGATAGATCAACCCGGCCAACAAGCCCATGATGCCATAAAATACCATGTAGATTACGGCATTGATGAAGACTCCGGTAATGTCCGTCATGTTCATAACGGCATAGTTCACCAAGCCCTCGCCCAAACCAATCAGGAGCCCAATCAACACCCCATACAGGAATCCGGAACTTGCTCCGTAATTGCTTTGGCCGTACTTACGGTAAATACCCGAAAAGAAGAACCCTACCACCAAGGATCCAATGATTAGGTGGACCATGTCAATTTGGTCGTCGGCCCGCATAAGGCCCTCCGTAAGCATGTGGCCGTCCATCATTTGGTCTCCTACCATTCCCCATAAAAGCCATCCACCAAAATAAGCCCAAGCCGCTGTAACGAGTGCACTGATTAAGTTGCTTTTTGATAACATAATAATCTGATTTAGTTGTTAGTAGAAGAAAGTTATTGAATATTTGGGTAGCTTTCACAAATTCCTACAAAAAGTTTTGAACCAACAAGGGAAGGTTCTCCTAAGGGTTCCCTTGAAAACCGTCTCAAAAGCCGTACCTTTGCCCCCAAATTGGCAAAACCCCAAAGCATGAAACCCCCTAAAGCTACTTTGCAATTGCCCTACGAAACCATGCAGGCTTATGGACAAAAGGTCATCGAAGCCATCAGCACCCACCATCACGCACAACAGGAGCGAAAACCAGTAGCTACAGGCTCGCGCGAGGAAATGGACCAGCTCTTTTTGGAAACCATTCCCGAAAACCCTTCCAATCCCTTCGAGGTGCTTCAGGAGGTCTTGGACCACGTCATGGTAAAAAGTACCATCGTTTCCCACCCAAAGGCCTTTTCATTTGTACCCGGTCCTAGTAATTTCATTGGGGCCATGGGCGATACCCTAGCTTCGGGATTCAACATCTTTTCAGGGGGGTGGGCCGTTTCCCCTGCTGCCGCCGAACTGGAAATCGTTACCATGAACTGGTTGCTACAGCTTTTCGGCTTTCCGGTGAAAAAGGGCGGGGGCATCTTTACCAGTGGAGGCTCCATGGCCAATCTTACGGCCGTAGTCATGGCCCGCCAGTTAAAATGTGGGGACGATTTTTCAAAGGCCGTTATTTACCTGTCCGATCAAGCACATTCGTCCAACATCAAGGCCATCCGTATCCTGGGCTTTCACAAGGAACAGATTCGCATCATTCCCACCGATCAGGAATTCCGCTTCGGGGTAAACAAACTCAAGAATGCCATTGCCAAGGACCGCCTGGAAGGATGGCAACCCTTTTGCCTTATAGCGACAGCGGGAACCACCAATACCGGGACCGTAGATCCGCTGGAAGCATTGGCCAAACTTTGTAAACAGGAAAACCTCTGGTATCACATAGACGGGGCCTACGGGGGTGCTGCCATATTGGGAAAGGAGGGCAAACACCTCTTGAAAGGCATCCAGAAGGCCGATTCGCTTACCGTAGACCCTCACAAATGGTTTTACCAACCGTATGAAATTGGCTGCCTTCTGGTACGCAACCACCGCTGGTTGAAGCATACCTTTACCGAAAAGCCCGAATACCTGCGGGATGTTGAAGGCAACCCATCAGAGATTAACTTTTATGACCACGGGGTAGAGCTTACACGACGTTTCCGCGCACTGAAGTTCTACATGTCCATCAAGACTTTTGGTTTGAAAGAATTCCGAAAGGCGGTGGACTACAACATGCAACTGGCCGAAGCGGTGGAAGCCCGTTTGCGTAAAAGTAGTTGCTGGGAAGTCATTTCCCCAGCCACCTTGGCGGTCATCAACTTTCGCTACAACCCCATTGGGAAGTCCTATTCCGAAAAGCAATTGGATGCCATCAACCAATACATTTCCAAAAAAGTAGTGGCCTCCCGGGAGGCATTGCTGGTCACCACCCTACTTAATAAGCAAGTGGTGTTGCGCATGTGCCTTATTAACCCTAGAACTACCATGCAAGATGTGGAAGATACCCTGCGTTTGTGCGAAACCTTTGCCAAAAACAAAACGGCCTAATGCCTACATACATTGCTTTTTTGAGGGGTATCAACGTGGGCGGACAAAAGAAGTTTCCCAAGGCCGACCAAATGGGGTTGCTGAAGGATTTGGGATTTGGAAATCCCCGGGTGTACCTCCATACCGGCAACTGGATCTTTGATACTGCTGAAGGTTGTTCCAAAGCGGAAACAAGGATTGCCAACAGCATCCTAAAACAGTACGGTTGGGAACTGCCCATTGTGGTGAAGACGGCTCCGGAACTCCTGTCCATCCTGGAAGGGTGTCCCTTTCCGGAGGGGGTAAAGGAACAGAGTTATTTTACCTTGTTGCACCACCCACCGTCCCCAGAACATACGGCTTTGGTAGAAGCAATCACCTTTCCTAAGGAAGAGGCCCATATAACATCAGCCTGTGTCTATTTTTATGCTGAAAAGGGGTATGGTGATGCCAAGATGAACAACAATTGGTTGGAAAGTAAGTTGAAGGTCACTGCTACTACGCGCAACTATAACACAATGCTGAAAGTTTTAGCGCTTGCCCAAAACCCTTGAAACCCTCACTCAATAATGTAAACGGCCCCAGCACCTAAAGCACTGTTGTTATTTTGGTTGCCATCGATACCGGTAGCATTGGAAGCTTCGTTGTAAGCCCCAATGGCAAGGTACATCTTGCAGCCCGAACTGAGGGAACAGATTCCAAAAACATCGCTCCCATCGGTATTGGAAGCCTTAATATAGGATTCCTGAAACCAAGTGCCATCTTCTTTTCCAAAAACGAATACTGCTCCCGAACTGAGACTGCTGTTGTTGGATTCGTTTCCATCGACGCCAGTAGCATTCGAATCTTCACCGGAAACCCCTACGGCCAATCGGGTGCCATCGGAATTGAGGCTTAGGGAAGATCCAAAATTGTCCCCCACATCGGCAGTGGAAGGTTTGATATAGGCCTCTTGCGACCAGGTGGTTCCGGTCCTGCTGAAAATATAGACCGAACCATAATTGTCGGTCAGGTTTCCACCAGTCTGACTCCCATTGATGCCCGTAGAGGGAGAGTCGTCGCCAATAGCACTCGTTGCGAGCATCGAACCATCATAATTAAAAGACAAGGCACTTCCAAAAAAATCGATAACACCCGTATTGGAAGCTTTCACATAGGCTTCTTGCGACCAGGTGCCAGCATTGTTGACAAAAATATAGACCGCACCTGCACGAGAGGCACTATTATTACTTTGATTGCCATTGATGCCCGTGGCATTGGAGTCCTCTTGCGCCCCCCAAACAGCCATTCGGGTACCATCCCCACTTAAGGCAACTTCCCAGCCAAAATAATCATCGGCTTCCGTATTGGAGGCTTTCACATAGGCCTGTTGGCTCCAGGTAGTGCCACTTCGGGAAAAGACATACACTGCACCTGCCTCAGCCGCTGAATTGTCGGATTGGTTCCCATTGATTCCCGTAGCGTTCGAATCTTCGCGATAGGCCCCCGCAGCCAATACTGAACCATCGTCGTTAATGGCCAAGGCCGAATTACCCAAATGATCGGCAAAACCCGTATTGGAGGCTTTGATGTAGGCTTCTTGGGTCCATGTGGTCCCGGTTCTTTTGAACACATACAGCGCCCCCGAGCTTCCCACGGAATTATCGCTTTGATTGCCGTTCACCCCCGTAGCCCCAGAATCTTCATTATCGGCTGCAACTGCCAACCGAGAACCGTCTTCGCTGAGGGCTACCCCGGTACCAAATTGATCTCCTACTTCGGCATTTGAAGCTTTGATATAGGCTTCCTGCACCCAGGTAGTCCCACTTCGTCTATAAACATACACCGCTCCTGCGGCGCTAGCACTGTTATTGGATTGGTTCCCATTGATCCCCGTGGCATTGGAATCTTCAAATGGAGCGCCTACGGCAAGGTAATTGCCATCTTTGCTGATGCTAAGGATTCTTCCAAAGAGATCGCCCGATTCGGTATTGGAGGCTTTGATGTAATGGGTTACCGATCCCAAAAAGGGGTTCACTTTTTCCACCAAGGAATTTCCGCCAGAGTCTTTCCCCATACCAACCCAACAGCCATCGATTCGAAAACAGGTTTTGTCGCGCGACACATCGTATACCACGGTACCATCCACAGCCAAGTTGCCTTGGCCATCGGTAACGTCTTCAATACTGGTTACTCTGGGTAGCAACAAGCCTAGGTCGCCGGAGTTGATGTCTAGCATCCCATAGGGGCTCAGTGTTCCAATACCCACCTGTCCAAAGAGATACAGTGGGAACACTAGTTGAAGGAGCGCAATCTTTTTCATGATGTTTAGTGTTGTTCTTTTTCCAAGACAGCCATTTCATTCCTGGTTTCAGGCTGATCCTCCTTTTTTTTGGGTTGCGTGCTTTTTTCAGCATTAGGATCTACTAAGGACGTGGTGGTCACAGCTACCGTGCCATCGTTGGCAATGCATATCCATACGTTCGCCACCCTAAAGCAGGTTTTGGCCCTTGACACATCGTACACAATGGTACCGTCTTCTGCCAGCCCTGCTTGGTTGTTGGTAACGTCTTCCAAACTGGTCACTCTCGGCAGCACCAACCCTAGGTTATCGGAAGTAATGTCTAGGGCGCCTTGTGGGCTAGAGGTATTAATTCCTACTTGTCCGTATACAATGGATGAGAGGAATAAAAGGAAATAAACTACATGTTTCATATCGTGCTCAATTTTAGCACAAGCGGTTAAGTTCTGGATTGATTTTTGGGCAAAAAAAGGAAGTGAATTGGGACACTTCTCTCTTACATCGGATGACCATTGAAAGGTCATCAAGGAATCTATAAAATGGTCAACTTTTTTGCCGAAGTGAACTGCACAGGCTATTGTATTTTTTCGATTTTCACAAAACTCCTGCTGGCTATTACCGAAGGATTTACGGAAGTATCGGCGCGTTCATAAAAAGTAACTTCAAAGGTTATGTCTCCAGTAGCAGCCGTTATTTCAAACACACTGATTAATGGCGCATAGCTCGAGTTGGGACTGTAATTGTAATTGCTGGTGCTGCCGCCAACGTCGTCAATATCCACGCCGTCCAGTCTTAAGTCCCAATAGATAACATACCTATCGGCCGTCATAATGTTCGATTCCACAATGTAAACACCCGTAGGGAGTGTTATTGTATTACTGGAATAGGATGCTCCATCAATGTTGCTGAAAGTCTCTTCAGGGAAATTAAAATCTCCAGAAGTTACGATGGTTGAAGAAGTAAATTTTCTTAGCATTATTTGAGTATTTGTAATATCCTTTGCGATGGAAGACCAGGAACTTCCATTCCAATACAAAAACCCCGGAGAGATGCTATTTACTCCAGTAATGGTGGCCGTATTGTAAACTAGTGTGCCATCTACCAATGCACCGCCTTGAGGATTTGAAACAGTGGTATTGTCGTTTGAGCCTGTTAAGGCATACTGGGGTATCAGGATACCACCACCAGAGTTGGATGAAACCTCCAATCCTCCTCTGGGTGTAGTGGTCCCAATCCCTACTTGGCCTAGTAACAGATTTGTGGTTAAAAGTAATAGATATGCAATGTGTTTCATTATAATAATATTGTGAAGCACAAGGGGTTAAGTTCTGGTTTTGATTTAGGGAAAAGTGAAAACCCAAAAAAGGTCAAAAGTTCTTAAATGTCGAATTTAAAAAATAGGTGATTTACGTTTTTAAGATTTTATAGGCTTCGGTACTCTCTTCAGTAGTGACTACTAAAAAATATAACCCTGGGGCGGTGTTTAGGGGAATTTCCACTTTTGAGGTTGCGTTCCATTCCAAGGTTTGGATGGTTTGCCCTCCCACCGTGGTAATCGTTACTTTTACATTGGATTGGGGTTGGTTGAACTGAAGAAACACTCGGTCTTTTACTGGATTTGGAAATAATCGAGCCTTTGAAATGGTTTCTTCCGAAATCGATAAACTGGCTTCAATAGCAGCCAACGCATCCAGTTTACCGTACCCCCACGTATCATTGGGAGTGGCTCCCGTAAAGGAATCTTCCCGTGCCGTATTGCGCAATATGGTACGGATTTGATTGGGGGTAAGTGAGGGCTTGGCTTCCAGCATTAAGGCAATGACCCCTGTGGATAATGGAGCTGCAGCACTCACTGCGTTCTGTATGCCATACAAACCATTGCTGCCTTGCAACACATTGAATTCAAAAAACTCGTAGTAGGTATTATCGGCATAAGCGGCATGGCACACTTCTCCAGAGGCAGTAAAATCGATTCCCAAACGCTCGTCTTGGGTAGGGCTGCTACTGCTCCCTATCCAAATCTCCCCGGTTTCGCCTTGTCCAGTAATGTCGCGAAAGATACCGTTGATGTCGAACCAGTCGTTCTTCACCACGTAGTCTCCTGGAGTAATGACCAGATTGGAACTGGCATAATCATTAATACTGTACCCTGGCACCACAAAAGTATTGAACCTATTCGTGTTACCGTGTGTTGAAGGATTAAGTACTGCATGAAAATTCCCTGAATTGATCTGTGCTCCCTCGAGGATTACTTTGTAGGTTCCCGTAACTCCAGCAAAGTCAATTAACAATTCACGCCTATTGGAAGTAGCTTGGAAGAATTCGGTATCGGCTCCGCGATGGTACATAAAAATATCGCCCAGGTTTTGATCTTGAATCCCACCAGGACCGGATGGAGCCGTAAATGGGCCATGAATAGTACCGTTTGGGCGTTGGATGCTCACTGTAAAACGATCGTTTTCACTGTACCACAGGTCGAAGCGAAGGTTTCCGGTTTCTCCCTTTACTACTTCCAGTTCGATTGTTTGCGATTGCCCAATAGTTCCTGAAGCATGATTATCGGCACCCCCATCATCTCCCACACCACACACGAACGTATTTCCATTAGAAACAAAATCGTCGATGGATCGTGCAATAAGACTGGTTCCATCGGTAGGGCCTCCAATGGATCCAATATTCATAAGGGTTACGGCGGGCATGCCCAGTTCGTTGATTTTGTCGGTCACAAACTCTAAGGCCACGGGAATGTAGGAGGGATCAAAAAACCCACTTTGTCCTGGCTCGCTTCCAAAAGGCGGAAAGGCGTCCTGGGTAATTTTTACACTAATGATTTTGGCTTTTGGTGCAACTCCCTGAAAGGCACCGTCAACTGTTCCGCTACCATTACCGGCTGCAATGCCTGTTGTAGCCGTTCCATGCCCAAACCTGTCGGTGGACAAGGGAGGATCGTTATTATCCAATGCGCTATTAATTTCACTTTCAGTAAAAATGGTTCCAATGCCATAAGGGTTGTCCGGGTCCCCAGCCCCCGAAGGATCCAACATGTCATAGATGTAAGCTAGTCGGGTATGGCCATTTTCATCCAAGAAATCGGGATGACGGTAATCGACTCCGCGATCGATCATTACTAGCAGCACGCCATCACCAGTAAGATTGTATAGACTGTAAACGTCATCCAAATTGGCTTCAACTCGCGCTGGGATGCCTTGGGCAAGTATCACATTAAAGCTGAAGATGCTAAATAAAAGAAGTATGGGACTTTTCATGAGTTCTGGGTTTTAGTAAGGATGTTTTTTCCGGCCCATCCACCTCCAATAATCAATAAAGCCAATCCCGCAATGCGCATGAGGTTGAAAGAACCACTTGTTGGCCCGTCCATTTTGAAATCAAAAACCGATTTACCGAAGGCATCTTTGTCTACCTTGATATTTTGGGCGGCCTCTGGAAACTCAACCAAAAAGGTTTGTTGCAAGGTTCCTCCATATTCCGGGGGACTGCTTACGAGCATGTACTTATGATCGGTGAGTTCGGTTACATTGGCATTTTTTTCATCGGTTTCCAAGATCCATTTTCCGCGCTTATCTATTTTACAGACCCCATAGGCATTTAAACTTAGGGTAAAAGAGCGGTTCATATCGTCTTTGTCCAATTTAAAGTCGTCTAGGAAATAGGCGGGCATGCTGCGTTCGATGGCCCTTTTTAGTGCTGCAGGATTGTTGCCCAAATTCGAGAGCCAATTTTGCCATTCTTGGGCGGTCATGGTCATCGACATGGTAATTTTGGCATTGCCAATAGAATCGATTTTCATTTCAATCTTTTGCTGCGACTGCTGTGCATTGATGCCTCCTGAGAGCAGCAAGACGGCAAAGAGTATGGAATAATATTTTATGGTTTTCATGATTGTATATTTTGGTTAGCGGATGCTGTTATAGATTTGGTTGATGACGTTGGTATTTTGGTTGTAGAGGTAATCGTAGGTGCCAACCGCCACAAAACGGATGCCGGAAGGTCCCCGGACGGTTTTACCCACCCAATTGAACACCCCGTTATTGGAAGAAGTTTGCCCTACCACTTGATTGCCGTTAACTTGGTATTGCATGTAACTTCCATAATAGGAAAGACCGGCTTCAACCGTTTGCAATGCCGTGGCAGCACTGCTGGTAGGGACATCAAATACCGAAACCACCACTTCTTGGTTAGGGGAGATAACCTGGGCCGTTAAGATGGACAGATCGGGAAGGGGATAGGTATAGGTTTGCCACCCTCCAGGAATGCTGAAAGATAAACCGCTACTGGCATTGCCTCCTCCATTATTGTTTCCACCGCCGTTATTACCGCCGCCGCCGTTATTGCCACCACCACCTGTATTTTGGGTTATGGCATTGGTATTTACGGCAAGCTGTCTGGTCCCCCAGGTAGCGACAATGTCGTCAACCTTTTTGCGCAAAAATTCGTCGTCCTTCAAGTTCATTGGGGTTACGCCATCCAAATTCACAGCATGAATATCTACTAAAGTGAATCGGGGGTCCCCATTTTGAGCATATTGCATGAACTCGCCCAACTCCTTCATTCCTTTTTCCAAGGCTTGTTCAACGGTCATGGAACCTCCCAAACCCTCACCACCTATACCAGTGGCTTCGATGGCATAATATTGGCCATTGAGGTGAAATCCTGGATAGGCATGCCCTGGTATAAGAAAAATTACAGGATCCAATCCTGCATTGGAAAGCACACTGGCATACAACAAGCTCAGTTCCAAACATAGTCCGGTATTCCCAGTAATTACCTCTCTAGGCAAACGGTTGTGTTGTGAAAGTTGTGAAACGTCCTGAATGGATTCGGGAATCCCTTTGGTACCGCTGTACACCATGTGCGATTGTAGCGTGGCTTCATAGATACCCATTAAAAAGCGAATGGCTTCCTTAGGGTCTTTTGTAACTCCAGCAGCTTCCCCTTTCAAGATTTTTTCCTGTACATTCTGTGTGTAGTATTTTACGATGGGGTCGTTGGGAGTTACAAAACAGGCTAGCAAGGCATCGTTATTGTATACGTCACTCCATCCCACTATTTCTTCGGAAGGGATGTTAGTGAACATGTATTCGTTCCTATTGGAGATTCGGAAGGAAAAGTCCTCTTCCACAATGTCGTCGTCCGTTGCACCATCCCAAGAGATTTCAATTTCAGCTTTTTCAACAGATTCAGCATTTTTTTCGGTAATGTCTTCCTTAAATTTTGGGTAACACAGTACCGAAGCGGTTTGTCCAGAAAACATTTGGCCAATAACGTCAAGTTCTGTCCAGTCCACATACCCTGGGATGCGGTATTTTACGGTTACATCTTCAAGGGTTTTATTGGTATGGTTGGTAATCTTTGCTTTAAAAAGGTAATACTTTCCATCCAAGGCTTCTGGGTTGGCATAAACGTTGTGCGCTGCGGGCATGATGGTGGCTGTTTTTACAATTTCCACATCGAGATCGCCGGAAGACTTACTGCCCGTAAAGAAACTTGTTGCCAACAATGCAATACCTGCAAGGGCAATAATTAAGGGAATGGTTAGTTTTTTCATGATGACTGATATTAAGAGGTTGATGTCTTTTCAGAATACATCGAACTTCTACCAAAATGTCATCGGTTTTGTACAAAAAACTAATTTGGTGCCTTCTTCCGAAAGGTAAAGTAAGCAATTAGGAGAAGGAGTAAAACAATGCCAAAAATCCAATAGGGGAAGTAGGAGTGGGATTCCAATTGCAAAGGAGCCGTATCTCCCATAAGGACTAGTCCGGCCCAATATTGAGGGGAAGCCGTGCGGCCCTTTGCGGTTGCAATATAGTCCAGCTTTGCCCTTCGAAGGGCTTCATCTTTTGGCAATCCTTCCGAAAGGTATTCGTAAAAGTGCTCAATGATGTTTGAGCTGGATTCTTCATCAATTTCCCATAAACTGGTTAAAATGCTTTCACTGCCCGCATAATTAAAAGCGTGTGCTAGGGAAATCATTCCTTCACCGGCTTGATAGCTTGGTTTCCCGGTTTCACAAGCAGTAAGGATGGCCAAGTTGGAGGAGAGGTCGTAATTATAGATTTCATAGGTATGGAGGTAATTGTCGTCTGCATTTTCGGGAGTGGCGTTCTTTGCAAATACCAAACGAGAAAGTTCGGGGGAAATGTTATCGCTTTCGGCGTGGGTACCAATGTGAATGATTTTGTGTTCCCCCGCCAATTTTTGAAACAATTGCTTGGAAGCTCTTTCATTTAAAAAGGAATCCCCGTTAAATTTTTGAGTGAATTTTTTAATGACATTCACACTGAAAGGCTGTGGCAACAATTTAAGATAGGCATTGTCCAATGCCGACGAATCCCTCACCGTAAGCCGGTATTCGGTTTTCATTTCGTCCGAAAATTCAGGGGCAAAAGCCACATAGTTGGCATCGTAAGTGTTCAATACCTTTTGTTTGGGTTTTATGACCAACAAACTGAATTGGTAACTGATGTTGTACTTTGCCAAAAGGCTGTTCGTAGAAATCTCGGAAAAATCCTTCAGGGGTTTTGGCGTGAGCATTTCGAAACTAAGGTTGAACAATTCCCGATCGGGAAGGATGACCACATTTGGGGTGTTGACTTCTTTTTCAAAGGGTTTCCAGAGGCGTTGGTACAATTGATGCAATTTGGGAGCCATATTTTTGACGTCAAATTCCTGAGCGGCTACAGCTGCAATCAAAGGCTCGATTTCTTTGCCGTCAATGGGGAATAATTTCCTCTGGGAATGGGTCATCACGAGGGCATAGAGATTTTCTTCAATAAAAAAATAGCGTACCAAGGTTGTTTGGTTGTTTAGGGAACTTTGAAGGTTGCTTACCGATTCTTCCAAAGTGGCATAGTGCAATTTGTAATAGTCGGGGAATTGTGTTTGAAGGGTGTCGATGAAACTTTTCCAGGCATTGTTTACTTCAAAAAAGGACTCGATGGCATTCTTATTTTCCTCATTAACAATCTTGTTGAGGTTGTTTTTTAAGTAACGCTCCCTTTCTACTACCTTTTTGGGTATTTTGGAGCGTAGGGTATCGTTACGTAAGTTAAGTCGGGACCGAATGCGGTTGTACATGGAACTTTCATGCAGAGACAATACTTCGTCCAGATAGGATTCGTTTTGTGTCCTTTGGTAAAGAGCTAAGCGGATTTTTTTGGCCAGTTCAAAGAGTTGGTTGTTTTCTTCGATAAACAAGCTTAGGTCGTCGTAGTTTTTAATGGTGCTTTTTCGGGTTTCCAGAATTTGCAACCCTTCTTCTACGGTTTCAAGCAATCCTGAAAGTTCTTCTACAGTAGGGCTTTCTTCTTTCGAATACTGTGCCGCTGCAAGAATATAGAGCGCTTTTGGTTTGCGGTATTCAACAATCAAGGTATTGTCGGTATCTTTCAATGAAAAGGCAAGGGCCTCCTTTGCAAATTGAATGGCTTTGTCATAGTCCTTGATGGCGAAGTTTACCTCGGCCAGGTTTACGGTATGGTAAAAGTCCTGTAGGGTATTTTTAAAATCGCTTTTTTTTCCCGCAACGTAAATCTCTTCTGCAACTTCCAGGGCTTTTTCTGGATACCCTGCCTGGGCATAAAAATTGGAAATGTTGATGAGTTCATCAAAATAGTCCTTACTATACTCGCCCTGCAAGGCTTTTTTATAGGATAAATTTCCCTCGGTGTAATAGTGAAAAGCCTTTTCCGAATTCCCCAAATTTTCGTAAACCCCACCCAAGGTAGAAAGCGCTCCCGATTTCCAGTAATCCTCTACTCCGGGGTTTTCGTCAATGATTTTTAAGGCCTCTTCCAATAAAGCTCTAGCCGATTCAAAATCCCGTATCCCCACTTTTGCCTGTGCAAGGACGATAAGAGAAATGACCATATTGCGATCGGTGGGTAGCAGAAACTTTTTCTTTTCCTGGTTGGCGTAAGTAATAACGGCGTCGGCTTTTTTGAATTCCCCCAAAGTATGGTAATAACTCCCCAGGTTTTCGATAGCGGTGGCCCTGTGTTTCTTGGCGCTTAGAACCCTAAACTCGTCAGTAGATTTTTCGATGAATTTATCAAACCCTTCGATGCTTTCCTTGGAAAGTTGAATGGCTTGTTGGTTTTCTCCCAAGGCGTTTTTGAGCACGCTCAAATTCATTTTGATGAGTGCCGGGCGGAATAGGGCGTTCATAAAATCGGTTTCATCTGCTTTTGCAAGGGCTTCCAAGGATTTGTTGAAATAATAACTGGTACTGTCCAGTTTCGATTCCATCCACATCATTCCTCCCAGCGCATTGTAGGTTTGCTGGTAAAAGGTTACATCGTTGCTGTTCCATTCATTTAAAAGGGAAATGGCATTGAGGTAATGTTTTTTGGCCAATTGAAAATCCCCGAAATTTTGCGCTTCGTAGCCTAGTTTGTATTCAATGTTTGCTTGTCTTGCCTTTTGGGGATCGTTACTGTTTCTTGCAATTTGAAGCGCTTTTGAATAGATACCGTAGGCAGCACGGTTGCCTTGAACTTCACTACAGATATAGCCTAGGGTCTGCAATGCCAATGAAATGATTACTGGATTCTTGCTTTCTTCGAGTTCTTCCACAAACAGCTCTGCCTTTCGGTAGGCTTTTTGTTTGTTGTTGTTGGAGAGGGCAAAACTACCTACCAACTCCACGTAACTTACGAGACTGTCATAATTTTTAGTGCTTCGGAAAAAAGCAATTTTTGTATCTAGGAGCTTTTGGGCTTCAGCTATCGAATCGGCTTTGATCCATCGTTCAATTTGAAAAATCCCTTTCACAGAATTTTCTTGGGAAAATGCTGCTATAGCGACGAAGTAGAAGAAAAAAAATAATGAAAAGTGGTATGTTTTGAATCCGCTCATCTTACTCTTTTTCCAACGCATTGACTATTTTTTGGGCCTCTGGATGGTTGCTTTTTCCGAAATTCTGCTTGGCAGCTTCCAGGTCCCCCTTTTTCAAATACGAAAATCCTAAATAATAGTGGCTATCTTCCCAAAAAATGCTTTCTTTTTGGGAACTTACCTTTTCCAAGAAGGGGATGGCTTCGGCGGTATTTCCCTTGGCCAAATAAGTTACCCCTATAAAATAATTTAGGGTATCGTTTTGGGGCTTGTCTAAGAGCAAGGGTTCCCAAATAGTCAATGCCGCAGGGTAATTTCCTTGTTTGTAGTTGACCATTCCATGATAAAAGTCATATTCATTGGTGGTACTCATAGTCGTGGGCAATCCAGGATCTGGAGCGTAGTATTTGGCAAAAAGTTGCTCCTGAGGGGTTTCGCGTTTGAAGAACCAGAAAATTCCCAAAAGCGCTACCAAACAAGCTGCCACGAGATACATTATTTTTTTTGGGTCCTTACTTGGTCGCAAAGCGCGCACAGGGGTTTCCTGGGGAATGCCTTGGTGAAAAACTTCCATCTTACGTTTTAGCGCAGCTGCTTCAATGCCCGTGAAAAGATTTTTAAGGCCTTCCACTTCTTGCACAAGCTCGGGATCATTTTGAAGTTTTTCCTCGAAAGCCAATTTTTCGGAAGGCTCCATCTCTAGCTTCAGGTATCGCTCTATGGTTTCCAAAAGTGCTTCAGTTAATTTCATAGACTTGGGTTTACAAGGGCTTTTAGTTGCTGAATGCAACGGTATTTTTTATTTCGGGCCGAAGTTTCTTCAATACTAAAAAAAGAAGCAATATCCCGAAGGGAATCCCTGTTGAAATAAAACCGGGTTAGCAATTCCTTGCATTCATCCCCCAGTTCACCAAAGGCTCGCATGCAGGCATGTAGGCTTTCCCCCCGGGTTTCTTGATCGATTTCATTGGGGTGGTCTTCCAAATTTTGAAACGATTCTTGCCGTTGTGTTTTTTTATACCTAGCGGAGCGCAGTTCGTCGGTCCATTTATTCTTGGCAATCTGGAAAAGGTATCCTTGCAGGGCGCTTTCATTGCGGGGTTGAAAAGCCCCTTTTTTGATGTTTTGCCAAACAGCCAAAAATGCTTCCTGGTATATGTCCTTTGCTTGGGGCATGCTTCCTCGGTTTTTTAAAATATACGCTTCGACCTTACGATAGTTGTTTTGGTACAGTTGCTTCAAAACAGATTCGTCATTGGCCATGATGGCAGAAACAAGTTGGTACTGCGCGGTGAGTTCAGTCATTGTCCCTATTAATGTAGGTAGGGAAATATACTAAAATTACTGTAGATACCTTTGCTTCATTTCATGTTGTATGTCGAATACTTTTACCGATACATCGAAGATGCCCGAAAATGTCATCAAAAGATGTCCAAGAAGTTTTTCAAACAAAGGATCGGAAGTTCAAAAGATAGTATCTTTGCGCAAGACTAGCTAGCGGGTATGAACGAAGCCTCATTTATTCCAAAAACTCCTTATGAAGATTCCTATTGGCCCAGTCATGGAAGCATAGGCTTTCAGGCACCCAGTAATATCGCTTTGGTGAAGTATTGGGGGAAACACGGCTTGCAACTGCCCATGAATGCTTCTTTGAGTTTTACCTTGGGCCGATGCCATACACAAACCGTGTTGTCTTTTTCCAAAAAAGAAAAGGGCGCTGTTGATTTTGACGTTTTCTTGAACGGAACCAAAACCCCTAGTTTTGCCCCTAAAATTCAAGTATTTTTTGAGAGGATCGAGCCTTATGTCCCTTTTTTGAAAAGCTTTCGCTTTGTTATTGAAACCCACAACAGTTTCCCCCATAGCAGCGGCATTGCCTCATCCGCCAGTGGGATGGGTGCTTTGGCCATGTGCTTGGTTGCCATGGAACAGCGTTTGCAGGGAAGCACAACTACGAAGCTTTCAATAGAAGCCCTGCAAAAAGCGTCCTTTTTGGCCCGCTTGGGATCGGGAAGTGCTGCAAGAAGCATCGAAGGCCCATTGGTAGTTTGGGGAAAACATGCTGCTATTGAAAAGAGCAGTGACCTTTATGGAACGGTTTACCCTTATGAAGTCCATCCGAATTTTGAAAACTACCAAGACGCCATATTGTTGGTAGATACAGGGGTAAAGCAAGTGAGTAGTACCGTAGGCCACGGTTTGATGCAAGGGCATCCCTATGCCGATCAAAGGTTTCGACAAGCCAATGATCATCTAGGAAAACTTGTTCCCATCCTGAGAAGTGGGGATTTGGAATCGTTTGTGGCTATTGTAGAAAGCGAAGCCCTTTCACTCCATGCGATGATGCTCACGTCGCAACCCTATTTTGTATTGATGCAGCCCAATACCTTGGAAATTATCAACCGAATTTGGGTCTATCGCCGTGAAACAGGAGTCCAAGTTTGTTTTACTTTGGATGCTGGGGCCAATGTGCACGTGCTCTATCCTGAAAATGAAAAAGAATCGGTTCAAAAGTTCATTGCATCCGAACTTGAACCTTTTTGTAAAGAAGGAAAATACATCCTCGATCACGCAGGATTAGGTGCTCAACGCCTCTTGCCCTAAAACTTTACCCATTTTACGTTGCCCAAGGGTTTGGAATTTGAAGAAAGCTCCAAGAAGTAAATCCCATTAGGCAGTTCAGAAACATCATACATTTCATTCGTTGAAGTTGCATTTCTCATCAAAACCCTTTGACCTAGGGTATTGTAGAAAGTCAACGAAAGTTGAGAATTTGATGTCAAGAGGCTTGCTTCTGTTGCTAGGACTATTTGGTTGTTTCCCGGATTGGGAGCTATGGAAAAGAGGGTCGCATTGCGGGACCTATCATCCGTTCCTAAGAGAATGGTTTCCAGTTCTAGGGTAATGTCGTCTGGGTTGCAAAGCACATTGAATACAAAAATGTCGATTCCGTTATTGGCCATTGCTTCAATCTGCGAGGGGAAATTACACGAATTAATACCAAAGTTGGTAGTTAGAATTTTGAATGTTGCCGGTAGATTGGAGTAATCGTAATTACCCAATTGTATTTCAATTTCGCCGGACAAGTCAGGTTGCGAAAAAACATCCACTACATCAAACTCTCCCGGGTTGGGGCCTTCAATTTCAATAACCAATTTGGCGGTGTTCGACATGGAAAAATTGTTGACAATTTCCAAAGTACCCAACCCATTGGAGCCAGGCGCAATAAGGCCTTCGTTCACAAAATTGGCCGTGATGTCAAAAGCTCCCGAGCCCGTTAGGGTACCGTCTTCATAATTGTGGAAAGTAGCCCCAATGGTCAAAAACAAGAAGGTTTTTTGATCCTGTACTTCAATAATTCCATGGTTGTTCATGTCGTAAATCATGTAGAAACTACCGGCATTGCCATCATCCACATACAAAATGGAGCCAAAGTTATTGAGTGTGGCTCCACCCGTTTCCTGAATCCATCCGCCATTGCTATCAATCGCAATTTGGGCATTTTCCATGTTGTTGATGACCATGCCCCCATCCAAATCGGTTACGCCCGAATCGTTGACCCCAATAAGATTGTGATTGTTTAAGGTAAGTTGGTCCATAAGCTTGTTGTCTAGGGTGAAAATGAAAAAATGGCCGTAATTTTCAATAGTCCCAGGGCCAGTAAGTGTACCCGATTCAAAGAAAAATTCGGCGCCTTCGTTTAAGGTCATTTCAGAAAGTACAGCTAACGAACTATTTAGCGTAAGGGTTGCGTTTTCCTCAATTTCTAAAAAATTGACTGTAGCCACACTTGCGTTAATTGAGGCCGAAAGTGGGGTAGGGATCAATACAGAACTGGAAGCATCCGGAACCGAATTTACATCCCAATTGGCGGTGTTGAACCAATCGGTATCGCCTCCAGCACCTGTCCAGATGTGCGTTTGGGAGCTGGCATTAAGGCCCATTAACAAGAGAAGTAGGGGTAAATAATTTTTCATGATGGTATCGTTGGTTATCTAAGGTACTAAAAATCTTAGCGTTAAAAATAATACGAGTTCCTGTTTTTGGTTTTTTACAACACAATTTTCAGGAGATATGCATTATATTTGCAACAAGATGCAGATAATTAGTATTTTTACTAAGTAATTGTAACAAAGCCTATGCACGGTCCCCTTTTCTACTCCAAAATCCTACTCTTTGGCGAATATGGCATTATCAAAGACTCCAAAGGGCTTTCCATTCCCTACAACTTTTACAACGGCGCGCTAAAGATTGACGAGCAACACACCGTTTCCACATTCAAGTCTAACGAAAATTTAAAACGCTTTGCCTTATTTCTGAAACAGTTGCAGGAAGAAAAACCCTACCTGGTTTCTTTCGATATGGACCAACTTAATGAAGATGTAGCCAAAGGGTTGTATTTTGACTCCAGCATTCCGCAAGGGTATGGTGTAGGTAGCAGCGGGGCCTTGGTTGCCGCTATATACGATAAATATGCCAAGGATAAAGTTACGGTTCTGGAAAACCTAACCCGTGAAAAGTTGCTGACCTTGAAAGCGATATTTTCAGAAATGGAAGCCTTCTTTCATGGCAAGTCCTCTGGCTTGGATCCTCTGAACAGCTACTTGAGCTTGCCCATCCTGATCCATTCCAAAGACCATATTGAACCTGCTGGGATTCCCTCACAAACGGAAAACGGCAAAGGCGCCGTGTTTTTATTGGATAGTGGCACTTCGGGAGAAACGGCACCCATGGTGCATATTTTCATGGAAAAAATGAAACAGGAAGGATTCCGAAAAATGTTGAAGAACCAATTTGTAAAACATACCGATGCCTGTGTCGAAGATTTTCTGAAAGGAGATGTGAAGTCATTATTTGGCAACATCAAACACCTTTCCAAAGTCGTTCTGGATCATTTCAAACCCATGATCCCCAAAGAGTTTCACACGCTCTGGAAAAAGGGCATCGAAACCAACGCCTACTATTTAAAGCTGTGTGGCTCAGGTGGTGGGGGGTACATGCTTGGTTTTACCCAAGACCTGCAACAGGCTCAGGAAGTCCTGAAGGACTACAAGCTGGAAGTGGTCTATCACTTTTAGAACCTCCCAAAAGCGCTCTGGATGCTGAGCAGAAAACAAAAACATTTTCTTTGGAAACTCTTCAGTTTGTTTTCTGTAGTGCGGGGGTACAACATTCTGTTGATTGTTCTGGCCCAGTACTTAACATCTGTTTACATCTTAGCGCCGGGCTTGCCTATCAGGAAAGTGCTTTTCGACCCCAACTTATTAATGTTGGTATTGGCTTCTGCAACGGCCATAGCGGGGGGGTACATCATCAATAATTTTTACGATCGGGAAAAAGACCTTATCAACCGCCCAAGAAAGTCCATGTTGGACCGCTTGGTAAGTCAGCGTACTAAATTGTCTACCTATTTTGTGTTGAATTTTTTATCGGTGGTCCTAGCGAGCTATGTTTCGTTTAGGGCTGTTTTGTTCTTTTCCGTTTACATTTTTTTCCTTTGGTTCTATTCGCATAAATTAAAGAAGTACCCATTTATTGGAAACCTCACCGCAGCCATTTTGGCGGTCATTCCTTTTTTCGCCATATTTATCTATTACCGAAACTTTGCCTTGGTCATTTTGGTGCATGCGATGTTTCTCTTTTTGCTGATTTCGATGCGGGAATTAGTGAAAGACCTAGAAAACATCAAAGGCGATTTGGTGCAGAATTACCATACCATCCCAGTAGTGTATGGGGAACGGGCTTCCAAGGTAATGCTTACATTGCTGGCCTTAGCCACCTTGATTCCTGTTTACTTTTTGCTTTTTCATTTTGACATTGGATACATGCGGTACTATTTCTTCGCAACCATTGCCGCTATGGTTGTTTTTGTGGTTTTCTTGTGGGTTTCCGCAGTAAAAATCCATTACATCCTGTTGCATACCATCCTCCGCCTCGGGATTGTGATTGGGGTGTTTAGTATCGTTTTATTGGACGTACATCTTTTATTGAACCGATTTTTTACAGAGATTTAATGCCGTTTCAAAGATTATGTTACAAAACCCCCAAATGGGAGGCGAATCCTTTATCTTTGTAGCCTAAAACTTTGGATTCAAATACTATGAGCAGACAAGATTCTGGCGGAAAAGGAAAAGCTTCGGGAAGGGGAAGTGGCAATACACGTAAAAGAAGCAGTGCACGAGGGAATGCTCCTTTCAAAAAAGAAAATCCAAATGCCCAAGCAGGGCGTCAAAACAAAGCTGGGACTACCACCAAAAAGGACACCATCCGTTTGAACAAGTACATCGCCAATAGCGGGCTCTGTTCCCGCAGGGAAGCCGACGAATACATTGCCATGGGACTGGTTACCGTTAACGGAAAGATTGTGAACGAGATGGGCCACCAGGTAATGCCCAACGATGAGGTGAAGTTCGACGGTCGCCGCATTAACCCCGATCCTAAGGCCTACATTTTGCTCAATAAACCCAAAAGTGTTGCTACCACCACTAGTGAAGCCAAAGGTTTAACGGTGATGGACCTCATTGCTAATGCTACGCAGTCCAGAGTGAAGCCTATTGGGCGCTTAGGTAGGAATTCGACAGGTTTGATTTTATTTACCAATGATGACGATTTGATGGCCAAGCTTCACAAAAAAGGAATGCCGCGGTTGTTTCATTTGGAATTGGACAAGAACCTAAAAGCAGCCGATCTAAAAAAAATTGCTGAAGGATTTAAGTTGGGGGATAAGGAACTGACCGTGGAGGAAATCAGTTATGTTACCAATGCTCCTAAAAATCAGGTGGGTTTAAAAATCCGGAATATGGGCAATAGCATCATTCGAGAGATTTTTGAGCACTTTGGATACCAAGTGGTAAAAATTGATTGTGTAACTATTGCACATCTTACCAAAAAAGATTTGCCCAGGGGGCGCTGGCGACTGCTTTCCCAGAAGGAAGTAGAACTGTTTTCCATGCTTTAAGCGTTAAAAAAATTAACTTCAAAAAAAATTGGGGCCATGGGGCACAAATCAGAAAAAAAATTACATTTGCCCCACCTTTTTTAAAGGCGAAGTAAAGTTTTAAATTCAACAAAATTTTTGATTCACAGCATGGTGCATCTTAAATCCATCCGTTTTGTAGGACCTCAAAAGGAAAAATCCATGGGTAATCCTTGTGCTGCCCTGGTTACTTCAATACTTCGAAAGAAAGTGTGGCCCCTACTCCCATTGATAGTTTAATGTTGTTTTAAGCAATTCCTAAAAAATCTTTTCTATATTTAAAATTTGGGATTGACCAGTTTTCAACTTGAAGAAGCCAATACATAATGAACACTAAGTACATTGATCTGATCGATCAAACCTACCACTTTCCCCAAGAGGAGTTTCGTTTGGAAGGAGACCGTCTGTTTTATCACGACATCGATTTGATGGAGCTCGTAAACGAATACGGTGCCCCACTTAAATTTACCTACCTTCCCAAGATTTCCGATAACATCAAGAGGGCCAAACGATGGTTCAATAGGGCGATCAAAAAGCACGATTACAAGGGCACGTACAATTATAGCTATTGTACCAAGAGTTCCCATTTCAAGCATGTGCTGAATGAAGCCCTGAAAAACAATATCCATATTGAGACATCTTCGGCATTCGACATTAATATCGTGGAAAAAATGAAGCTGGAGGGCAAAGTCAATAACGACACGTTTGTGATCTGCAACGGTTTCAAGCGGGACGAGTACATCGAGAATATTGCCCGACTCATCAATGGGGGCCATGAAAACTGCATTCCTATTATCGATAATTATGAAGAGTTGGATTTGCTTTCTGGGGTGATTGAAAGAGACTTTAACATAGGCATTCGTATCGCTTCCGAGGAAGAGCCAAAATTCGAGTTTTATACCTCCCGCTTGGGAATTGGCTACAAAAACATCGTTCCTTTTTACGAAGACCAGGTAAAGAACAATGAAAAAGTGGAATTGAAGATGCTGCACTTTTTCATTAACACCGGCATCCGGGACAATGCCTACTACTGGAACGAATTGTTGAAGTGCTTGAAGGTGTATACCCGCCTTAAAAAAGTGTGCCCTACCTTGGATAGTCTTAACATTGGAGGGGGATTCCCCATCAAAAATTCCCTGGCTTTTGAATACGACTACAATTATATGGTAGACGAAATCGTGAACCAAATCAACCTAGCTTGCCAAGCAGAAGGAGTACCAGTCCCCCATATTTTTACGGAATTCGGAAGTTTTACCGTAGGCGAAAGTGGCGGGGCCATTTATGAAGTGTTATATCAAAAGCAACAGAACGATCGGGAGAAATGGAATATGATCAATTCGTCTTTCATTACTACGCTGCCCGACACATGGGCCATCAACAAAAGGTTTATCATGTTGGCCGTGAACCGATGGAATGATGAATACGAAAGGGTACTGTTGGGTGGGCTTACCTGCGATAGTGATGATTATTACAACAGTGAGCAGCACGTAAATGCCATTTACCTTCCAAAATTTAGAAAAGATAAACCCCTGTACATTGGGTTTTTCAATACGGGGGCCTATCAAGAGACTATTGGTGGGTTTGGTGGGATTCAGCACTGTTTGATTCCGGCTCCCAAACACGTTTTGATCGATCGCGACAAAGAAGGAAACGTGAAAACCCACTTATTTTCTGAACAGCAAACGAGCGAAGCAATGCTCTCAATTTTAGGTTATGACCACTAAAACGTATGCCGGCATCCCGCAACAATACGCGGCGCTGGAAACCAGCAAAATTGTTTTGATCCCTGTTCCCTATGACGGGACCAGCACTTGGCAAAAAGGAGCCGACAAAGGACCAGAGGCTTTTTTGAATGCTTCTGAAAACATGGAGGTTTACGACATTGAAACCGGTACCGAAGTTTACAAACAAGGGGTGTATTTGGCAGAAGCCATTACTGAAAAATCTTCCCCCGAAGCAGTTGTAGACAAAGTTCATAAGACAGTAAAAGAATACATCCTTAGAAATAAGTTTGTTACCATTTTTGGCGGCGAACATAGCATTTCCATTGGAACCATTAGAGCCTTCAATGAATGTTTCGACGATTTAACGGTGTTGCACATTGATGCCCATGCCGACCTTCGTAAAGAATATGAAGGTTCCAAATGCAACCACGCCTGTGCGGTATATGAAGCCAGCCAGACCACCAACTTGATCCAGGTGGGTATTCGCAGTATGGATGTGGCCGAAACCCGAGTGATGGACGAGGAAAAAGTGTGGTTTGCCCACGATATGGCACACGATGAATACTGGATGGATAACGTCATAGAGGCATTGGGAGATAATGTGTTCATTACGTTCGACCTAGATGCCCTAGATCCATCGATCATGCCATCAACGGGGACCCCAGAACCAGGGGGACTTTTTTGGTATGAGACCTTGGAGTTTCTGAAAGAAGTATTTGCCCAAAAAAATGTGGTAGGCTTTGACATTGTGGAATTATGCCCCCGCCCCGAAGAAAAATCGTCCGATTTTTTGGCCGCTAAGTTGTATTACAAAATGCTGAGCTATAAATTTGAAGGTACCAACGAAAGCGATGAATTCGAAAGTAACTTCAAGGAACCCAAAAAAGGGGTTTCAAAATTTAATTCCCAAAGCGATGACTTCTAAAGGACCCATTTCACAATTCATTCAAAAATATTACTTGCATTTCAATGCCGCAGCCTTGGTAGATGCTGCCAAAGCTTATGAAGAACAGCTTCAAGGAGGTTCCAAGATGCTGGTTTCGTTGGCGGGAGCCATGAGCACCGGGGAACTGGGTAAAATTTTTGCTGAAATCATCCGAAAAGATAAAGTACACATCATTTCCTGTACGGGGGCCAACCTGGAAGAGGACTTGATGAATTTGGTGGCGCACTCGCATTACAAACGGGTGCCCAATTACCGCGATCTTACCCCTCAAGAAGAGTGGGAGTTGTTGGAAAAAGGACTTAATCGGGTTACGGATACCTGCATACCAGAGGAGGAAGCCTTTCGAAGATTGCAAAAGCACATTTTCAAGATTTGGAAGGATGCCGAAGAAAAAGGCGAACGTTATTTCCCCCATGAGTTCATGTACCAAGTGCTTTTGAGTGGTGTTTTGGAACAGTACTATGAGATTGATGTTAAGGATTCCTGGATGTTTGCAGCTGCCCAAAAGAATTTGCCCATTGTAGTCCCCGGGTGGGAAGACAGTACCATGGGAAATATTTTTGCCAGTTATGTGTTGAAGGGCGAATTGAAAGCCTCGACCATGAAAAGTGGAATTGAATACATGACGTTTTTGGCCGATTGGTACACTGAAAATTCCAAAAAAGGAATTGGTTTCTTCCAGATTGGCGGCGGAATTGCGGGCGATTTCCCAATCTGTGTCGTGCCGATGTTGTATCAGGATATGGAACGTACCGACACCCCTTTCTGGAGTTATTTCTGCCAGATCAGTGATTCCACAACCAGCTACGGAAGCTATTCGGGAGCAGTTCCCAACGAAAAAATCACCTGGGGCAAATTGGACATCCATACACCCAAATTCATCATTGAAAGCGATGCTACCATTGTGGCGCCCTTAATTTTTGCCTATTTATTGGACTTATAACTATGAAGCGAGTTATCGTTGATTTTAAAAAATTGAACAAAGAGATCTTGGATCTCCTTGCCGAGAAATTTCCTAATGGCTACGAGGCCAAGGACATCATTGTTTTTCGAAATGCCCAGAATGAAATTATCGAAGCCGTTGAAGTTCGCACAGAGGATACCATTTACTTGGTGAAGGTAAGCAAACGTCTGGCAGATACCCTCGAAAATTACGATGAGGAAGATGATTTCTTTGACAATGAGGAATCCAACGATGAAACACCAGAGGTGTCCGATGAGTCCGATGAGGAGGATTATTAAGGTGCTTTTATTTTGCTTATAGCTCAAAAGTTGTAAGTGCAAGTTACCAACTTTTTAATGTTCATAATTTGCAGCTTTGATTGATTTTTGAAATCGAAATTTCTGTACCTTCAAGCAAGTTAATCAGCCTGTAAAATTGAAACATGGACGTTAATTTTCATATTTCTTTGCCTTGTAGGCACATCGATGCCACCCAAAAGTTTTATACCAAAATCATTGGAGCCACCAAGGGGCGAAAATCCCAAAACTGGGTAGATATCAATCTTTTTGGGCATCAAATTACCTTTACGAAATCTGGAAATTTTAAATTTGATTATCCTAGTTACATCTTTGAAAAAACAGTTTTGCCGTCTTTTCATTTTGGGGTCATACTTTCCAATGATGTATGGCAAGATCTTTACAAAAAGTTGAAAGCCGAAGATTTTCTTTACATTGACGAAACACACTTCCTAGCCGATAAACCTGGGGAACACAAATCGTTTTTTTTGCGGGACCCCAATGGGTACATCATCGAGTTTAAGTGTTTTGCCAATCAAGCATCGGTTTTTGAGGTTTAACCTTTCTCCATCCAATTTCCCATAACGCAAATCCAGCTACCGTAAGGTATTCAAGGGCTATGAGCCATGGATTTTCCGCCACGCCATTTTCACCATAAGCACTGTAACTCAACATGACCGTGGCACTCCAAACAATCGGGAAACGGTACTTGGTAAACAGACACACTGTTAAGGGGGTAATAAGGTACCATGGATGTACCGTGGTGGCCAGTAATAAATAGAACGAAATGCTGAATAGCATTGCAGTGAGCAAGGAGGATAAGGAATTATTTTTTCGAAGAAATCCCATTCCAGTGATAAATAGAAAGACAATTACAGGAAGAATTTTTCCCGCAGTTTGAATGGGGTCCCACCCCACAGTTTGAAAGCCTATCCACCGAACAATGTAAAAAACACTAGCATTGAATTCGTAATCTTGAAACCAAAGTGCAGTGGTGGTAGTGTAATTGTTAAAAAAAGGCTTTGAATAAAAAGGGGCAAAACTAACTGCTATTACCAGACCCACCATAACATAGAATCCTATCAAATTTAAAATTCCTTTTTTGAAAGAACGGTTTTGTTTGACAAACCATTGGTGCAATAGCGGCAAGAACATGAGCGGTATGAGTTTGGCGATAATGGATAGGCCCCATAAAATAGCACTGATTCCCCATTTATTTTTCTGAAGAACGTACAGGCCTGCAATCAAGAAGAAAACCATCATCCCTTCAAAATGAAGATTTCCAGTACATTCAATAATGACAAATGGATTTAAGAAATACCAGAAAATTAAGTGCTTCGGAAGATTAAGACTTTTCAAAAGCTTACTTCCAAAATATAAGATGCCTACATCAGCCAAAATCAATAATAAACGAAGGATCATGGCTCCCTTAAGAATGCTACTTCCCATACCCACTCCAGCCAGAGCAAAAAATAATTGATTTACGGGAGGATAATTGCTGAAGTGACTACCATTTAGACTCCCCATACCATCCAATAACTGGGAGGCTTGTGAAATTACAACCCCGAAGGCAGATGGATCCTTTATATAATCGGATGGGGTAAAAAGATAGGGGCTATAACCCTGAGCCATCAATTGACCGTCCCACAAAAAGCGGTAGAAATCCTGTGATAGGTTAGGAATAGCCGGAAAAAATAGGAGCCGAAAAAAAAAGCCCAAAACAGCGAGTATCCAAAAATTCCACCCCTGTATTTTTATAAGCAGGTGGGTTAGGTAAAAAAGGGCAGCATACAGTGTAATAAGCTTTACAAAATCGCTGCGCACCAATTGATAGGCAAAGCTCCAATAAAGTAGCGACAGAATTACCGCAAACAACAATGGGGTTTTATGTTGCTGAAACCATTTAAGCATTCATGTGTTTAGTCTTGCCATTCGGCCAAGAAAAGGTTGGTGTCGTGGCCTCCTCCATTGTTTCGGTTGGAAGAAAACATCAAGTACTTTCCGTCGTTGCTAAAAACCGGAAAGGCGTCGAAAGTCTCTCCATGCGTGATGCGTTGCAGGTTTTTGCCATCCAGATCAATCATGTAGAGGTTGAAAGGAAATCCGCGTTCGGCCTCAAAATTGCTAGAAAAAAGGACTTTTTCTCCATTAGGGAGGAAAAACGGACACCAATTGGCATTGCCCAAATTGGTGAGTTGTCTTAAATCACTCCCATCTGCATTGCAAATAAAAAGCTCCATTTCTGTAGGTTCTACCAATCCCTCAGAAAGCAGTTCCTTGTATTTTTTTATGGCTTCTTCGGTTTTGGGACGCGAAGCACGGAAGATAATTTTTGATCCATCTGGTGAAAAGAATGCACCACCATCATAACCCAATTCATTGGTAATTTGCATCACATTGCTGCCATCAAGATCCATGGTGTACAATTCCAAATCGCCACTTCGGGTTGACGTAAAAACAATTTTATCTCCTTTTGGGGAAACGGTGGCTTCAGCATCATAACCCGGCAAATCGGTCAATTGTGCGGTGATGTTTCCTTCCAAATCGGCTACAAAAATGTCGAAGCTGTCATAGACAGGCCACACATACCTTCCGCTTTTGCGCAAAGGCACTTCCGGGCAATTGTCATCCACCAAATGGGTAGAGGCATATAAAAAATGCTCGTTGTCGGGCATGAAGTACGAACAGGTAGTACGGCCTTTGCCCGTGCTGATCATGGGCGGCTGGGAATCCTTGAAGTTATCGTCAACATTCATCAGAAAAATTTGGTCGCAGCCCACGCCCCAATCCTTGAAATTGGATTGAAATACCAGTTGTTTATCATCGAAGCTCCAATAGGCCTCGGCATTGTCGCCCCCGAAGGTAATTTGTCGAAGTGACTTAAAATGGGTCTCT
This sequence comes from Flavobacteriaceae bacterium UBA6268, assembly GCA_002440705.1. Taxonomy (GTDB): domain Bacteria; phylum Bacteroidota; class Bacteroidia; order Flavobacteriales; family Flavobacteriaceae; genus DJVA01. Next base: position 27,295 of record DJVA01000091.1, read on the forward strand.
TCAGGATATATCAAAGTGTCTTGGGAAAGCGCTACAACTTCGGTTTCGCTGTTTTGCTCCTTATTATTTTCCGGTCCTTTGCAAGAAATCAATGCAGAAAGTAACAGAAGTGACAGAAAATATCTCATATTTCGGTAATTTTGCACAAAAATACAGATATGCGATTAATTCTTTCCCTTTTTTTGTTGGTCATTTTAAGTTCCTGTAAACAAACTACGCAAACTAAACATGTCTCCATGCGTGAGGACGTGATGTATTTGGCTTCCGACTCTTTAAAAGGCAGGGCCACGGGCATGGAAGGGGAGAAGATGGCCGCGGATTATTTGGTGAAACGTTTTCAAGAATTGGGGATACAGGCCAAAGGGGAAGACGGCTATTTTCAGGATTTTATATTCAAACCCAGTTCCAATCCACACGAGGAAGCCAGTTTTGCCACTGAGGGAAGCGATGGTACCGAAACTGGCAGAAATGTTATTGGATATATCGATAACCAAGCTTCCAAAACCATTATCATTGGTGCCCATTTCGACCATTTGGGCATGGGTGGGCAAGGGTCGTTGTATCGCGGTGAGGAACCTGCCATTCATAATGGTGCCGACGACAATGCCAGTGGCGTGGCCGTGATGTTGCAATTGGCTGAACGGCTTAAATCGGTTGAAAATGTAATGACCAATTATTTATTCATAGGTTTTTCAGGGGAAGAATTGGGTCTGCTCGGCTCCAATTATTTTGCAAAACATCCAACCATCGATTTAAGCACGGTCGATGTGATGATCAACATGGACATGGTTGGAAGACTGAATACTGAGAATACCCTAGCGGTTCATGGTGTTGGAACTTCTCCAACCTTTAAACAATTGCTTTTTGCCAATAATGATCAAGGGTTTACCATTGCCGAACACGAAAGCGGCATTGGCCCCAGCGATCATACCTCCTTTTATTTGGAAGACATTCCAGTACTCCACTTTTTCACAGGACAACATGAAGATTACCACAAGCCTTCAGACGATTTTGATAAATTGAATTATGAGGGTATGGAAAAAATTACCCAATACATTTACAACATTGTGATGGATTTGGACGACGATCCAAAATTGGCTTTCCGCAAAACCAAAAACGAAAGTGAGGAAACCCCCAGATTTAAAGTAGGATTAGGGGTAGTTCCGGATTATTTGTTTACGGGTGAAGGGATGCGCATTGACGGGATTAGCGAGGACAAAGCTGCACAAAAAGCAGGGTTGCAACGAGGCGACATCGTCAAGAAAATGGGCGATAGCACGGTAACCGATATGATGAGCTACATGCGGGCGCTTTCTGCTTTTGAAGCAGGACAAAAGACGGTCGTTACCATCGACCGTAATGGGGAACGGTTAGAGGTGGAAGTGGAGTTTTAGCATCAAAACCCTCTTGCATACCCCAAACTTAGGTATTGGTGCCTTCGCAAATTTGTAGCTTCAGGAGTTTGAAAATGATACCCTACCCGATATTCATTCTTTTTATAGCGGTGGTGAAATTGAAATCCTAACAACCACATTCCCGAATTGATAGCATTGTCGTTTATACGGGCATTTTTGAAAACATTTCTGTAAGCGCCTTCCAGTGAAAAGTATATTTCTCTTTCAGCATCATCCAATTGATGGTACGCCATGCTTTTCTTTAAAGCACTCCTTCTTCCAAAAAACAACTGTAATTCAGGTTGGATGTAGGTATCTAAAGTGCCAATTACCACTTGTGGATGCGCTGCAACATGTACGGAGAAGGGATTGGGCGTCCATTGCCATTCCGTAGCATAAGCCAGATAGATATTGGCATGGAACTTATTTTCCAATTCATGAGCCCAAGTAGGGGTTTTGTATTTTACAATGTGGTCGTGGTACCATTGCTGAAAAGTGCCCACGCCAGAAGCAGGGCCCATTAGGGCCAATTCAAAAGAAGTTTGTAAAAGAGCCTTAGGATATTGTTTGGTCCAACCGCTTTTGAGGCTCAGAACACCCGCATAGGGGCGATCCATTTCAGAAATCTCAATCGTTTCAAGATTGTTAGGGGTGAATGCTTTTTGCGATAGTTCAAAACGGAACGTTTCACCAGAATTAGTAAAAAAGCCATTCGGGGCACTTCGGGTATAGGCAAGAGCGAGACCAAACGTATAGTACCTATCGGTTAACAAAAAAAAGTCATTGTCGTGATGTATCTCCAGTTGATTTTTGGTAACGGAAATCGATTCTTGTCCCAATAGCTGCACAACCTGGCAGCATAGCATGAAGCTGCTTAGAATGAGGTGTTTAATAACAACGGGCATAGGTGAGAGAAACATATAAATGTGGGAACGCCTTGGGAACCCTGGGAGTTTCAAAATTGTAGGTCAACTTAAAATCATTCCTTCCTTTGCGGTAAAAGACTTCAAAATTATAGAGGAATAATTGGTGGTACGGCTCCACTACAAAAACCGAATTATCTCCAAGAATATTTCCTTCAATGATGGAATCGTGAAAAAGATATCGGTACCCTAACCGAATGGCAAAAAAGAATTCCCGATCCAAACTTCCCAATTGTTTATAAGCGGTAGAGCTCATCAGGGGGTTTCGTTTACCAAAATAAAAGACCACATCGTTTTGTACATAAATGTCCCTGCTTCCGAAGGCCATGCTCGGATTTAAGGCAAAGTGGACGCTAAAAGGGTTGGGCTGCCATTGCCATTCGTGTACATAACTCACGTACAAATTGTTGTGAAAACTGGTTGCTAGTTGTTCTTCCCAGGTCGCGATTCGAGAATCCTCTGCAACCGTTGTATGGAAAAGACTCTGTATTTTTTCAGCTCCAGACCAAGGTCCCGTGATGCCCATGATGAATCTAAATTCCCAAAAATTTCGTGGAGTGGCAATGGAAACTTCGTTTGAAAACCCCAAAAACCCCGCATAGGGCCGATCAAAAAAACGGGTGTTCGTTCCATTGATGTCCGATGGGGTATAAATTTCCTGAAATAAGTAAAATCCATAGTGCCTCTTGGGGGCACTGTCATTTTTTCTAGTGAGGAGTTTTCGGAGGCCTAAAAAAGTCCCTGTGGAATAATACCTGTCGGTAAAGTGAAGGAAATCATTGTCTTCCCTTAATTCGAACTGTTGATTGTAAACCTTGGTCACTAACGAATCGGAGGTACCCGTTTGCTGTGCAAACAGCAGGCCATTTCCGAAAAGGCAAACAAAGACCACAAGGCACAATGAATAGTTTTGGTTGATAGTAGGCCGATTTAGTTAGACATGATTGGTAATACTCTTGAAAAATACAAAACCAAACCCTAAAAACAGCATCAGGTGAAATGGAAAAAGTCCGAAATCGCCCCCTTGGTTCCCTACGATGAAAGCACTGTACATGCCAAACCCAAAGTAGAGCATGAGCAGTCCTTCCAAAAATACGTTGGCAGGAATCCCCTTTCGCAAGTACTTGTTGGTGCGCCAATTGTCCCGAAACGTGGAAAGGTTAAACTTTGGAGTCCGAACAAACTCGCTTTTTTTTCTGAAATGGCCTTCAATCACCGCAAGTGTATTTTGAGCGGAAAAACCCATAGCCACTGAAAAAAAGACGAAAAACATGCCAATGTATTCCACAAATTTTAAAATACCTCCGCCATAAATTCTTTTAAAAGGAAACCAATAGCATATAAAAAATATTAAAGTACTAATCACAAAGAAACTGGTAACGATGAAATAGGCTTTTAAGTGTTCGTATTCGTTTTTGATGTATAACATGGGGATGCTCAATACGGCTACCACAAAAATACTTAGGAACATAGAACTGTTAAGAAGATGCATGATTCCGTGGAGCTTGGTCTTAAAGGGAATGTGCTTATTTTTAAGAACCTTGAGGCCCATTTTCTGAAAGTTTTCGGCCCCGCCTTTGTTCCATCGAAATTGTTGTGATCGGGCTGCGCTCATGATTACTGGGAGCTCTGCTGGGGTTTCTACCTGTTCCAGGTATTTGAACTTCCATTGTTTCAACTGGGCGCGGTAACTTAAGTCCAAATCTTCGGTAAGCGTATCTCCTTGCCAATTCCCCGCATCCAAAATACAAGCTTTCCTCCAGATTCCTGCAGTTCCGTTGAAGTTGATGAAATGCCCTTGACTGTTTCTTCCAACCTGTTCTAGAGTAAAATGAGCATCCAGCGCAAAGGCTTGGACTTTAGTTAAAATGGAGAAATCCCTGTTAAGGTGTGACCATCGCGTCTGCACTACTCCAATTTCTGGATCTTTAAAATAGGGTACTGTTTTCAACAACCAGTCTTCATGTGGGAGAAAGTCGGCATCAAAAATAGCGATGAATTCCCCTTTGGCAATTTTAAGGCCCTCTTTTAGCGCCCCAGCTTTATAGCCATCTCGATTGCTGCGTGTTATGTGATGGATATCAAGCCCCGTTTCCCGTAACTTTTGGATGTGCTGGGCCGTACTTTCAAGGGATTCGTCAGTGGAATCGTCCAAGACCTGAATTTCCAGCTTCTCTCTTGGATATTCAATTTTAGAGATATTATCCAAGAGCCGTTCCATGACGTAGCATTCGTTATAGACCGGGAGTTGAATGGTGACGAAGGGGACTTCTTCGGTATTGGAGAGATTGAACTTTGGGGCCGTAAGGTTTTTCTTGGCTTTTAAGTAATTTACAAGCAAATTGAGTGTGGCCAGTGCATAAAAGAAAATCAAAAGCAGCGCCAAGGAGTAGATAATGATGACAATGGTTTCCCAAATCATTTTTTAAAACTGTATTTAAAAATCCAACCTAGGATTTTTACCCCTGCAAAGATAGCACCTTTTAAGGTTCCTGAAACTTTTGAAACACCAATACGATTTCGATAAGGAACTGGAACCTCGGTATAGGTGAATTTTTTTTTCAAGATTTTCAATTGCATTTCCACAGTCCATCCGTAGGTTTTATCTTCCATATTGAGTGCCACTAGCTTAGGGTACTTAATGGCGCGGAAGGGACCTAAATCGGTAAAGCGGGATTTAAAAAAAAGTTTCATTAGAAAAGTCGCTAACGCATTTCCAAATATCTGGGGAAAGGTCATGGAACCCTTTTCCCTGAGAGATCTCACCCGGGCGCCCACCACAAAATCTAGGTTGCTTTCTAGAATAGGAGCCACAATAG
>DJVA01000020.1 GCA_002440705.1 Flavobacteriaceae bacterium UBA6268
AAGGGTTTGGATCATATTACGGGAGACTATGTTTTATTTTTAAACAGTGGGGATATTTTATATGAATCCAAAACCATTCATAATTTTGTTCTCTATAATAGAACAGAAGATTTAGTATGTGGAGACGTCATTATTAGAGAAAATGGAAAGGAGCCTAAAAAGAAAATAATGCCCGATACCCTCACTTTTGATAATACCCTAAAATTTATTGTTACTCATCAGGCCATTTTTCATAAAGGGTACCTTTTCAAAGAAAAAAGATTTGATAGAAAATACGCTCTAATAGCTGATTGGGTTTTTTATAATGAAGCTCTTTTGTTTGAAAATGCCACCTATTTTCACTTGGACCTTTGTATTGTTTATTATGATGGCAATGGAATTACATCGAATAAGAAGATTGGAAGAAAACTAAAGGAAGAACGAATTGCCTATATAAACGAAATGCTTCCCAGATACCTTGAACCAAGGGTGGGTAAAAAAATTGAAATTTCCGTCTGTTTGCCAAAAAAAAGTTGGTACCAACAAAACAAAAGACGTATTCAAAATAAGGTTAAAAATATATTTGGAAAAACGGACAACCATGAATAACATGGTTTCCATCATCATCCCCACCTTTAACCGTGCTCACATTATTGGGGAAACCTTGGATACTATTTTGGACCAAACCTATCCACATTGGGAGTGCATCGTTGTAGACGATGGCAGTACAGACACTACAGCACAAGTTTTGGAAGCGTATATGGGTAAGGATGCCCGATTTACCTTTCTTCAACGCCCAGACGAGAAAAAAAAAGGCCCCAATAGCTGTAGGAATTTTGGATTTGAAAAATCTAAGGGAACCTTTGTCCACTTTATGGATAGTGACGATCTTTATTCACGAGAAGCGTTACAAACTTACCTCGAACACTTTACGGATAACCTGGATGCTGTTATTGCCCCCGTGGAACAAGTGCATTTGAAAACAGGCGAATTTATCGGGAAAAGCAAATGCTACTCGAAGGACCTTATCGCAGCCTACATAAAGGGAAGTATTACCTTCTACGTTTGTGGCGCTGTTTGGCGGCGTGATTTTTTAACTGCAAACCCCGTACTTTTCGATGAAACCATCACCAACATGGACGATTGGGACTTTAACCTTAGGATGTTGTACCGAAATCCGAACCTTTTCTTTTTGGAAGGACCGCTTATTCAATATCGAATTCACGAAAATTCCCTTTACCATCAATTAAAAAAGTTGCATGCTGCCGAACTGCAATCCGATATTCAAGCACGTAAAAAACACATGGCTTTGGTCGCTAAAAAGGACAAAAAAACCTATGGATTGCTTAAGGCATCATTGTGCAAACGGTATGTGAAGTTTTTTAGAAAGGCCATTATTTTAAAAGACCCCCTGAAACATCTTTTTTTTTACAAAATGATATTTTGCTTCGTGGGGCAAGGCAAATTTATTTTAGTCCTTAACTTTACAAAAGGATACTTGTTGTATTTAATGACGGGAAAAAGCAATAGGTTTATCAGAAAAAATAAAAGAATATGAGACGCCCCCTAGCAAAAAGTTTATAGCGATGAAAGTGTTGTATGTATATGACGAGATGCCTAAGAGCTATCAAACCTATATGGCGAATACCTTAACCGGATTAAAAAAAGTGATCGACGTCACCGCATTTGCCTTCAAGCCCAACCCTAAAGCCGATGCGTATCCCCAGAATTCCATTATTCAAAAACTAAAACGGAAAATCATATCTCGAGGCGAGTACGAAGCATTGGCTCGCCAATGGGCTACTAATTACAACATCATTCACCTTCAACATTCATACCTCTTTGGCAAATTTCCTTTTTTTCTCGATCCAAAGCAAATCAAAGATAATAAACGAACAAATATCGTTATTACCTTTCGTGGAGGTGATACGTATGTAAAGCCTTGGATTTATGAACGATGGAAAACGTTCTTCGAATCTTGGTCGCACCAAGTAACCCGTTTTGTGACCGTGAGCCATCATCAAAAGGAATACTTGGCTTCGCATTGGGGAATTCCTTTGGAAAAAATTGAAGTAATTCCAGTTTCTGTTGCCGACCACGGATATGCTAAGGTAAAAAGGCCAAATAAGGGGATTATCAAAATAGCCTCTGCGCACCGAATGACTTGGGAAAAAAACATAGATGCCCATTTGCGTACCATTTCCATCCTCAAACAAATGGGGCATAACGTTCAATACGATGTATATGGGGATGGTCCAGATCTAGGGGCTTTGTACTATTTGGTGGATAAATATCAATTGAGTGACACTGTAAACCACCAGAAGAAAGTCCCGAACCAAATCCTTTTGGAAAAACTCCCCACCTATGACTTTTTTCTTCAATTAAGCTTGTCCGAATCGCTAGGAGCTGCGGTCTTGGAAGCCCAATCGTGCGGGGTTCCTGCTATTGTATCCAATGCGGGCGGCCTGCCAGAGACCATTGTCAAAAACGAATCCGGATTGTGTGTAGACCCTTGGGACGTTGAAGCGGCTGCAAAAGGCATCCATAATTTGTTTACTCATCCGGAAACCTACGAGGCGTTTTCCCAAAAGGCAATAGCTCATATTAGCGACCGTTACACCATCAAGAAGGAAATAGAACGACTTATTGCCCTTTATCAAAAAATCCTTTAACTTAAAACTCTGAAGTACGGGTTCGATATAAATGTTTCATCCTAATCCTTTGGAAAAACCACTTACAATCATCATTTTCGATGGGAGCCTAGCGCCATCTACCTTTGTGTACCGATTGGCGTTGGGGCTTTCGGAAAAACATAAAGTAGCCATTATGGGTTTTTCCGGAAAGCGCAACTCAAGCCATGGGAACCTTCAATATGTTCATCTGGGGAGTGCTTCCAATACGTTGGGGCTACTATTTAGCAGTGCGTATTGGTCTTGGAAAAGTCTTTTCAAAAGGGGAAATGGCAATGCAGTCATTCAGTTAATTAAAAATACCGTGCATTTTCGTAAAAAGGCATTGCAGCAGCAAAATTTGAATCTGGCGTTAGGCTTGCTAAATCCGGACATCGTGCATGTGCAATGGCCATCTTTACTGCCTTGGTGCGAAAGTCTTCTTGAAGAAAAAAAATACAAGGTGGTCTTGAGCCAGCGGGGGTACCAAGTCAATATACGTGCAATGGTGGATGTCCAAAATTTAGAATACCTAAGGCAGTGGTATCCAAAAATAGATGGATTTCACTCGGTCTCAAAAGCCATTTCGAGGGTAGGGGACCGTATTTGGGAAAATTCAAAAAAAGTAGATGCAATTGTTTACTCGGGGTTTAATTTTGATGAATTACCCTATCAAGAATCCTACAAAAGTCAAAATCCACTGCGCTTACTTTCTGTGGGGCGCCCACACTGGATAAAAGGCTATCCCTATGCTTTGGAGGCCTGTTCGATACTGAAAAAAAACAAGATTAATTTTCAATACCAAATAATAGGTGCAAAAGGTGATGAAGAACTTTTGGTGCTAATCGACTGCTTGGGACTCAGCGATTGTGTTTTCCTATTGCCTAAAATTAATCAAAACGAGGTCTACCAAACCATGAAATCTTCCAGCATATTGTTATTTCCCTCTTTAAGTGAAGGATTGCCCAATGTAGTGGTAGAAGCTATGGCATTGGGATTGCCCGTTATTGCAACCCAATGTGGGGGTGTTGCGGAATTACTGGATGCACATGGCGAAAGCATGGTTCCCGTTAGGGATGCCCAGGCAATGGCCCATGCGGTCATGGATTTTTTGGAACAGCCCGATGCTACGATCTTGAAACAAAAAGAAGCTGCAAGGCTAAAAGTGGAAAGGCAGCACAGCATGTCTAGTATGATAGAAGGAATGGAAAACTTGTATCGAAAATGCTTGACAGATCGTTAATAAGATTTGCGATTTAAAGTTATCTTGCTTCACCTTAAAAATTTATCGCGATTATGAAGTCACCCATTTTTATTGCAAAGCACCTCTTGAAGAAAGTTCTTATTTCAAGGCTTTGCAAGCGTTATGTATTGGGAAACCAGGTGCTTATCGATGATATTGAAAGAACCTATTTGGTAAGGGGCTGTACCAGTAAAAATTCCAGTGTTCCCGATAAATTCAAGCATTTAATGATTTATTATCCTTCGTATGCATTTCTCTTCTTTTGGCGAATAAAAAAGGGCGATTACCGTTGGAGGCGTTATTTTACGAAAGGTTATGAATGCAAAATATTTGGAAGTACCAAGATAGCAGGAGGGTTGGTGTGTTTCCATCCTTTTGGAACCGTTATCAATGCCAAATCAATTGGCAAAAATTTTGAATTTAGAAATGGATTGACCATCGGCAATAAAAACAACGACAATACTTTACTGCCAGTGATTGGCGACCATGTTACCGTGGGTGCCAATACGGTTATCATCGGGGATATTACCATAGGGGACCATGTTACCATAGGAGCAGGATCTGTGGTGGTACATTCATTTCCATCCCGCTGTGTAATTGCCGGAAACCCTGCTAAAATAATTAAAACCATATCTTAAATTTTCATTCAAGCTTCCGCTTCAAAGTGCTATTAACCGTTTATTTTTGGTTATCTTTATACCCATCCCAACGATGATGCTAACCGCTTAATGCAACCCATTCAGACCCCCATTATTCCACGCCAACCTACTTTTGCAAAAGTGGTGGGTCCCCATCAATGGAACAAGGAGGGCATTTGTGTTTTTGCTGCAACCGGTTTTTTTTTGGAAAAGGATACGTATTGGAAAGACGAAGTAGTATTGCCGCCCGCTTCGCAAAATGAATTTAACGCCCAAGGAGTTTTAACAAATAGTACCCCTTGGTTTCGATGGCATTATACCCCTAGAGATATTTCCTTTGAGAAAGCACTGGATGAATTTACCCATCTATTTGAATCCATAATGGCATCCCAAGTTGCCAATCGAAAAGTGATATTGCCTATTTCTGGTGGATTGGACAGCCGCACGCAAGCGGCCGCCTTACACTATTTAAAAAAAGAGGTAGTTTCTTACAGCTACAAATTCGAGGGCGGCTACAATGAAACTGCCATTGCCCGTAAAATTGCTGCCCAGTGTCATTTTGCATTTGAAGAATTTACCATTTCAAAGGGTTACCTTTGGGAGCATATAGAATCCTTGGCAGCCCTTAATAAGTGTTATAGTGAATTTACCCACCCAAGGCAAATGGCTATCATTGATAAGTTTGAAGGAATGGGAGAGGTATTTTCCTTGGGGCATTGGGGAGATGTACTGTTTGATCGGGGAGCACCTGCAGGAACTCGAGACGACCAAGCCCTTTTACTGATAAAGAAGAAAGTGATAAAAAAAGGGGGAATGGAACTTGCTACAGCCATGTGGAATTTCTGGAAATTACCCGGTACTTTTGAAGCATACCTGGATGCAAGGTTGCAATCGCTTTGGGAAAGGATACCCATAGACCAGTTGAGTGCCAAAATGAGAGCGTTCAAATCACTCTATTGGGCGCCAAGGTGGACCTCGGTGAACCTATCGATCTTCGAAGCAAAAAAACCTATTACCTTGCCTTATTACACCAACGAAATGTGCGAGTTTATCTGTACGATTCCAGAGGCTTATTTGGCTGACCGGAAACTTCAGATTGCGTATATTATGAAGCGAAATCCTAAGCTGGCAAGAATTACCTGGGAAGAAAAAAAACCATTTCATTTGTATAATTATCACCTTAGTAAGGTACCCTATAACCTTCCTTACAGGGCCGTTAATAAAGCAAAGAGAGCAATGCAGGGCCTGTCTCGGAAACCTTTTGTGCAACGTAATTGGGAACTTCAGTTTTTGGGGCCCAAGAACGATGCTTTACTGCAGGAGTATTTATTTCATGGATCGCTAAAGCATTTTCTGGATGAATCGGTCATTTCTCATTTTTACCATCAATTTCTCACCCAGGATAAAGTTGCCTATTCGCATCCGCTCAGCATATTGTTAACGCTTGCCTTGCGGTTAAAACTTTTTGAAGATGAAAAGGAAGATTAAAATTCTTTTGACCATACCCAACTTTGAAACCGCTGGCAGTAAAAAGGTGCTATTCGATTTGGCCAATGGCTTGGATAAGGAAGAGTTTGATGTTTCCATTGCCTGTGATCACAACAAAGGGGCTTTCTTTCAGGAAATTGAAAAACTAGGACTTCCCATTTTTATCATAAAAACCACCACAGCCTATCGCCCCTATTTTTCATTGGCAAGGAGGATGCAGCCCGTGGTTGGGTTTTTAAAAAAGCATAAGTTCGATATTGTCCATTCTTGGCACTGGAGCAGTGATTGGACCGAGCCCCTTGCGGCAAGACGGGCAGGAGCTAAATTTGTCTATACCAAAAAAGCGATGAGTTGGGGAAACAAACATTGGAAAATCAGGAGTTATTTGGCGCATTTTATTTTTACAATCAATGAAGAGATGAGGTCCTATTTTCCCAATAAAAAAAACCAAGAATTGGTTCCCTTGGGAATTAATACCCACTATTACTCGCCAGATCATTTCCCCTCCAAAACCAAAGGGCGTTCCTTTGAGATTGTCACAGTGGCCAATTTGGTGCCTGTAAAAGGCATAGAAGTCTTGATTAAGGCTTTGGCTCTTATAAATGATGATACCGTTAGGTTAAAAATCGTAGGTGGCGGAGACCCAGATTATATTGCCTCTTTGAAAACGTTGAGCAAGGGACAAGGCGTAATGGATCAAGTAGCATTTTTAGGAAAACAAATGGATGTAAGGCCTTTTATTGCAAGGAGCGATGTATATGTGATCCCTACCCTTAATGAAGGGAGAAAGGAAGGGATGCCCATGGCATTGGTAGAAGCGATGAGTATGGGAGTACCCGTGTTGGGTTCGGATATTTCAGGGATTAATTTTGTATTGAAGGATTTTCCGTATTTGTTATTTTCACCTGCGGCCGAATCCGAACTGGCTAAGAGATTGCAGGAAATTATGGCTTTGGAAGTAGCTGAAAGAAAAGCCCTGGGAAATCGTTTGCGAAACTACTGTAACGATCATTTTGCAATGGAGCAATTCATTGAAAATACAGAACGCATATACAAAAACTTGGTGCATTAATGGCAAAATACCGAAAACATATCATTGTTGTTGGGTCGGCCAGAAGTGGTACAAGTTGGCTAAGCGAGACTATTTCTAAACAATTTCGGTATCGTATGTTGTTTGAGCCAGAGCATGATTCACGAACCAAAAAGGGACATTTGTTGTGTGACCGTTACTTGTTGAGTGCCGAAGGGAATGAAGCTGTAATTTCTTATTTGCACCAACTCTTCAAGAATAAGGTAGACTCTGATTGGATTGCGCAAAATAGTAACCGCAAACTCAAAATGCATCTGTGGCCCTGGATTCCCAAAAAATATGTAATCAAATTTGTTCGATGCAATCTTTCCGCTGCCTGGATGCACCACTATTTTGAAATTCCGGTCATTCACATTATTCGTAATCCGTACGATGTCATTTTGTCGCAGCAACGGGTAAAATTTCCGTGGTTGTACGATTTAAGCCGATTTCAATCCCAACCACATTTGGTTGCCTTGGTGCAAAAAGAATTTGGCGTCGATATCCTTCAAGCAGAGTCCTATTCAGGAATGGAAGTATTGGCCTTACGCTGGTGCTTGGAAAATGTAGTCCCATTGCAATGCGTTCGAAACACTGCTAAAGACTACGCGGTAGTAAAGTACGAAGACTTAAGAATAAACGTAAACAATTACCTAAAACTATGTGCTCAATTTAACATAGAGCCCATTGCAAACATAGAGGAAGCCTATAAAAAACCATCCTCCAAAACCCACCCAAAAAGTGCCATTTTAGACCCTAATGAAAATTTACTTAGTTTTAATGAAACAGAATTGGCCAAAGTAAACCGTGTGTTAATGCAATTTAAGCAGTCGTTCTATCCGCTGCAATCTGAAGCCTAGCGTATGCGAACTTTTTTAAAAAAATACCTTCGAAAAAAAAGGGAGGCAAAGGCCCACAAACTCATACGGAAGCATCAACCCTATTTTGATGCTTATGATAGGGTGTATCACGTACACATTCGAAAAAGTGCCGGAACCAGTATTAATGCTGCCTTTTGGGGGTTATCGGGATTTTCGCTTGCCAATGTAAAGCGGGAACCTATATTGGTAAAAAGCCCCTATGTGTTTGTGCGAAATCACCTTACTTTAATAGAAAAGGGGGATTATTTTTACGCCAATTCGCATATGCCTTTCTGGAGGTTGAACCTGCCAAAAAACACCTTTACTTTTTGTGTGCTCCGCGATCCCTTTAGCAGGTTGGTGTCACTCTACAAGTACTTAAAATACGTTTCAGAACTGGACCCTAAAATTGCTAAAGCAAAAGAGCCTGCCTATAAACCTTTGCAGTATCAATTAAAATGGGTAGGCAATGGGTTTTCAGATTTTCTCGATTTGATTCCCGAAAAACACCTTCAACATCAATTGTATATGTTCTCTGAAAAAATGGAGGTGCCTGTGGCCATGGAAAATATTGGAAGGTTGAATCGAATTTATTTTCAAGAACATTTCGATGCTGCCATTGATGATTTATCCAAAACCTTAAAGCTGCCACTTTCAGTCCTTAGGGAGCGAAGTTTCACAAACATTCCTATTTCAATTTCGAAAGAAGAAGAAAAAAGGGCTAGATTACGTTTGGAGAAAGAATATGTTTTTTATGACAAAGTCCTGGAAAAGATAGATGCGTCGGGTCAAATAGCTAGTGTATGAAGATAGGAATTGTTTTAGCGAGTACACCCGGTTATTCGGAAACTTTTTTTCGTTCGAAAATAAAAGGGCTCCGGGATCAAGGTCATGAAGTTATCTTGTTTGTGCAAGAAACCCACAAGGATTTCAACTTGTGTAATGTAGTCGTTGCTCCAAAAGTATATTCCTCTACACTTGTGAACGGCTTTGCCATGATGTGGCTAACTTTAAAGGTTTTACCTTTTCTGAAGCCAGTAGGCAGGCTAATTTCACTGGAGAGGAGTCATAAAAAATCTTGGAGCGTTGCGTTAAAATCGGTGTATGTAAACGCACACATTTTAAAGCAAAAACTGGACTGGCTGCATTTTGGGTTTGCCACACAAGCCTTAAAACGCGAATGGGTTGCAAAAGCTATTGGAGCGAAGATGGGCGTAAGTTTTAGAGGATTTGATATTACCACTTATCCCCTTAAGCATCCCAATTGCTATGAAGCTTTGTGGAAAAGTGTAGACAAGGTCCACACTATTTCGGATCATTTATTGGAAAAAGGCCATCAACTCGGGTTGCCCAAGACGGTGCGTGCCTGTAAAATTACCCCTGCCATAGACTGCTCATTGTTTATTCCCGGTACCAAAAAAAAGGAAATGCTTTCAAAGCCCATACAGTTCTTGACCGTGGCCCGCTTTCATTTTATAAAGGGGATTGAACACATGCTAATGGCCCTTTCCATGCTAAAAAAAGAGGGTGTTCCCTTTCACTATACATTGGTTGGGACCGGTTCTAAAAAAGAAATGGAAAGAGTAATATTTGCAGTACAACAGCTGGATTTGGTACATGAAGTTTCCCTAACGGGTAAACTAATTCCGTCTGAAATAAAACATTATTATGAAAGATGCGATATTTATTTGCAGTATAGCATTTCGGAAGGCTTTTGTAATGCCGTACTAGAGGCCCAGGCAATGGGACTTATCTGTATTGTCTCTGATGCTGGAGGATTAAGCGAAAATGTAATTCACCAAAAAACAGGCTGGGTCGTTCCCAAAATGCACCCCAATTTGTTAGCAGTCCAAATTTGGAACGTGCTTCAAATGCCTCAGGCCGTTCTTATGGAGGTTACGGATTTTGCAAAGGAGCGAATTAAAACTCATTTTTCCATCGAAAAGCAACAAAAGGAATTTGTTGCTTTTTATGGGCAACCCATTGACGAATTATTGACTCGCAGATGATTTTTAATTCATTGTCCTTTTTGGTCTTTCTACCTACGGTTTTTATGCTGTATTGGTTTGTGTTCCATAAGTCATTGCAAAATAGAAACATCCTCTTACTCCTTGCCAGTTATGTGTTTTATGGATGGTGGGATTATCGTTTTCTTAGCCTTATTTTTGCCAGTACCCTAGTAGATTATTTTGTAGCATTAGCCCTTCCTAAAGCAGAAACCCAAAAAAGGAGGCGGCTGCTGCTTTTCGTAAGCTTGGCTTTCAATCTAGGATTGTTGGCTTTGTTTAAGTATTACAACTTTTTTATTGAAAGTTGGGTAGAGGCATGGTCTTTATTGGGGATCCATATGCAAGTCTCAACCTTGTACATCATATTGCCCGTGGGTATTTCCTTCTATACCTTCCAAACCTTGAGCTATACCATAGATGTCTATAGGCAAAAGCTGGAACCCACTTCGCGGTTTATCGAATTTGCGGCCTATGTTGCCTTTTTTCCCCAATTGGTGGCAGGTCCCATAGAAAGGGCCAGTCACTTATTGCCACAATTTAGGGTATTACATCAATTTGACTATCAATTGGCAAAAAGTGGTTTGTCGCTTATTGTATGGGGTTTGTTCAAGAAAATGGTGGTGGCAGATAATTGTTCCTATTTTGTGAATGAAATTTTTTCTGCCCCATATGGTTTTTCATTAAGCGAATTGTGGTTGGGGGCCATTCTTTTCGGATTCCAAATTTACGGTGACTTTTCGGGTTATTCAGATATTGCCATTGGTGTAGCAAGGCTATTTGGCTTTAGGTTGATGACCAATTTTAAGTTTCCTTATTTTTCGAGGGATATTGCAGAGTTTTGGCGGCGATGGCATATTTCGCTCTCCACTTGGTTTCGGGATTATCTGTATATTCCTTTAGGGGGCTCCCGTGGAAATAAATGGCAACAGGTTAGGAATACCTTTATTGTTTTTTTGGTAAGTGGATTTTGGCATGGGGCAAATTGGACCTTTATTATTTGGGGAGGAATCCATGCCTGCCTTTTTCTTCCCTTATTGTTGTTAAACAAGAATCGGCGGTATGTGGGAAATCAACAACTTACGTTTCATAATTTTTTTCCAGTGGTTTTTACTTTTGCAATGGTTACGTTAGCTTGGGTTTTCTTTAGGGCAGATTCCTTGGCAATTGCGATACGATATGTTGGTCACATGTTTTATAATTCAAATTATGACCTCTCTTTTTTTATGAAGAGTCCTAAAATTATCCTCTTGGGAACTATTGTTGCTTTTGCCACAGTCATGATGCTGGCTTTCGAATTTTGGGCTTATAGAAAACAAAGGGTCGAGGTGCGGTTATCGACACCCGCTAAAATAGCAGTAGTACTGCTAATAGTGTTTATGGGGGTATACAAAAACCCATCTACTTTTATTTATTTTCAATTTTGATGAAAGCATTTTTAAAATACATTGGTTTTATTGTTTTGGTTACTGCCCTACTGGCAACCCTTATTTCCATAAGTAGTTTAAGGGCTTTACGAAATGCTTCTTTTTACAAGCCCTCCTTTTTGGCGAATCAAGTTTCCGAAACGAATTTCGATTATATTGTTTTGGGGTCAAGCGTAGGACTTACCTCGTTAAACACAAACAGGATAGATTCCATTTTGGGAACTAAAGGACTCAATCTTTCTATGGACGATACGGGGATGTCTACCCATTATTTAATGCTTGAACATTTTTTGAAGGAGGGAAAATCCACTCGTTACTGTATCCTTGCCCCAGGCTTGGCAAGTTTAGAAAACAAAAAAGCGGGATTTAGCAATAATGATTATCGTTTTTTAATGTATGTGCAAAGGGATTATGTGTACGACTATTATAAAAACAATCCGGAGGCAAATAATGCAACGAACGTTTTATTTCTAAGTAAGTGGGTGCCATTTTTGGGCGTTGGGTATTATAACACCGAATTATTTTTTCCTTCGTTGAACGCTGCCATTCATCCCGAACAAAGAAACCGTTTTGATGCAAGGGGCAATTACGGTTATCCCAAAAAAGGAGACTCTTTGGATGGAAAAGAAGAAATACATACCGCCATTTCATTTCAGCATCCTTATTTAGATAAAATCGAGACACTCTGTAAAAACAACAACATACGGTTAATTTACTACCTGTCCCCAATATACAAGCAAACCCTTTCCTATGAAAAACCTAATTTTCCCCTAATCGATCATACCCAGTTCTTTAAAGAAGCGGGGAATTTTTACGACCGCATTCATGTTAACTCTGAAGGGAGAGAGAAAGTGAGTCTGCAATTTGCGGAGGAGTTCAAAAAGATTAAAAAAGAGAACCAATTAGATTAGTAGTTTTTTAATTTATTTGGTATCCAAAATAGGTCAGTTCTTCTCCTAATATATTGTTTAATTGTTGAATTTGATGGGAAGTAAAATGATTTTTATAATCGCCTGCAGTTCCACTTCTATAAAAACTTAAGTTATTTATTTCACCAGGATTTCTCCCCTTGGAAAGATTTTTAAAACTATTCTTTTCCCATACCTTTAAGGCATGAGATTCTATATCTATTATACTTTTTGATTTGATAAATGAAAGAATCTCCTTAAAGTGATAAAAACCATTCTCAGAAATTAAATCTTCATATTTTATGAAAATCACTTTCTCATTTTGTAGGGCAATTAAATGACCATAATACTTTTTGATTGTGTTAGCTTGACTTTCGATAAAACTATCTTTAATAGTTCCATCATTATAAAATTTACTTTTAGTAGGGGACCAATTTTTTGTTTTTGTTTTATAAACTCTATCAAAATGAAATGCAAAAGACACAATAATATCTCTTAAATCCCTGATTAATACTACTATTTTTGCTTGTGGGAAATAATAATGAATTAGATTAATATCCTGTGCGGTTGATTTCTCTCCAAAGTAAATAGCATTCTTTTTGGATAATAAATATGTCTTTTGCAAGAATTCCTGAATAAATGAATTTTTGTAAAATTCAGTTGAAATCCTATATGGTGAATCCGCAATTCTATTTTCTTTGATAGAATGTAAAAGTTTACTTTCGGGTGAATTTAAATGAAAATCAAAATATTGATTTGACCCCAAACAACTAATGTTTTCAACATCATTTAAGCAATTTTTTATCCATGTTGTTCCAGATTTATCATATCCTGTCAAAAAGAATAGATTTTGATCGCTTATGCTGGATTTTTTTTTAGTTTGGGTATTTAAGGAGTGATACCTTTGAATTGTATAATTTATAATTTTTTTAATTTTCCTTTTCATAAAAGTAATTAATGCTGAAAATAGCTATTAAATTTAATATAATGAACTATATGTCGGTTTATAACCTTTTTAGTGATATTTAATTTTTTAAAATACCTCCAACCCACACATTATTTTTCCATTCCCAGAAAAGGAGGGGATACGGTTTTTCCCATTCCTAACTTCCTGCCAGAGGGGGTGTTAGACAAACTAGTAAAGGACAGTTCCTATATAGAGGAGGTTTCTGCTGAATATGATTTATCCTGGCAGGCCATCCAAAAAGGGTACATTGGCGATACGGAAACTTATTCTTCTTTCCGTCAATTGCCTGTTGAAGACGAATACCGCTTTCTTAGAAAATATTTTCATCCTGTTTGGTCACTTTATGTTCTAATCATTCGTTTGTTGGGTTTCAAAAATCCTTTTAGGGAGTGCAAGGGCTATTGGAAAAATCGGAAATTAAAGCGTTTACATCCATACAAACAACCCCTTTGTTACGATTCCTACGCTACTTTTTCCTCTTCTCTTATTCAAGAAAAACCCTTGGTGAGTGTTGTCATTCCAACCTTGAACCGCTATGGGTATTTGAAAGAAGTACTTCATGATTTCGAAAAGCAAAGCTACGTTCATTTTGAAATTTTGGTAGTAGACCAGTCCCAACCGTTTCAGGAGAAGTTTTACGATGATTTTGGCTTGAACATCCAAGTTTTTCGCCAGGAAGAGCCTGCCCTATGGCTGGCACGGAATACTGCTGTGGAAAAGGCCAAGGGGCCTATCATTATGTTATCCGAGGACGATGTCCGGATTGAAAACAATTGGATTGAAAACCATCTAAAGTGCTTGGACTATTTTAATGCTTCTATTTCAGCGGGGGTGTTTTATCCCGAAGGAAGCCGCATTCCTGAAGACCGTTCCTTTTTTGCAAGGGCATCGCAATTTGCAACGGGTAATGCCGCCTTGTATAAATCGGTTTTCAGGCAAATAGGGCTTTTCGATCGGCAATTCGAAAAACAACGGATGGGCGACGGGGAATTTGGTTTAAGGGCATACCTTGCAGGAATCAAAAGCGTTTCAACACCTCATGCAAGCTGTGTTGACGTAAAGGCTTCCACCGGTGGCTTGCGTCAAATGGGCAGTTGGGATGCCTTCCGACCCAGTAATTGGTTTGCTCCTCGGCCGATTCCCAGTGTCCTCTACCTGTTCCGCCGTTATTTTGGAACAAAAAGAGCTTTGTGGTCCCTGTTGAAAACAGTTCCGCCCTCCGTGATGCCTTATCGCTTCAAAAAAAATCGAAAAATATTGATTTTGGGTATCTTTATCACACTATTGTTACTGCCCATCGTTGGAATTCAAGTAATTTTATCGTGGCGATTGGCTAGTAAAAAGTTGAAAGAAGGCCCTCTAATCCGTGAAATCAAATAAAGTATTACTTATTACCTCCGAATTCCCTCCCCAACCCGGCGGAATAGGTACCCATGCCTATCAATTGGGAACCGCATTGGCTGCAGAAGGGAAAATGGTTACGGTTTTATGCGATCAAAGATCGAAAGATGGAATTGAAGAAAGTACATTTGATGCGTTATTAAAAGTAACGGTGAATCGTACGAAAAGGATTACCCCTCTTTTCATTACTTTTTTTAATCGAATCAACAAAGCCATTTCATTGGCAAGAAAGCATGATGTCGTACTTGTATCTGGAAAGTTTTCACTATGGACGGGCGCAATTTTAAAAAGAGTTTTTAAAAAAAAATCTATTGCCATTCTCCATGGAAGTGAATTGCTCCTACCAGGTAAAATTGAAAAAAGGCTTACTTCTTGGGCTATAAAGCAGATGGACGCTTGCATTTCTGTATCAAAGTACACCGCATCTTTGGTTGGCACTTTACAGACTCCAAATTTCATAATTCCCAATGGTTGTATGATTGACTGTTCCAACCTTCCCCCCCAAAAAAAAATGAGTCAAGGGATTAGCTTGGTAACCGTTGGAAACTTAACCCAGCGTAAGGGACAGCATAATGTAATTACCGCACTTCCGTTACTTCTTAAACGGTATCCAAAACTTCAATATAAAGTAATTGGTATTCCCACGGAGATAGATCGGTTACAGGCCTTAGCCTACGAACTTGATGTCTCTAGCCATATTTCATTTATGGGACGGGTGAGCGAAAACGAAAAGCCACATTTACTAAAAGAACAAGATGTGTTTATTATGTTAAGTGAACAAACTTCTACTGGGGATGTGGAAGGATTTGGTATTGCAGTGATAGAAGCCAATGCATTGGGCCTTCCAGCTATTGGCTCGAAGGGCTGTGGTATTGAGGATGCCATTAAAGAAGACTATTCAGGTTTTTTGGTAGATCCGCACGATCCCGAGTCTATAGATAAGGCTTTGGAAAATATTATCCTGAATTATGATCAATTTTCTGAAAATGCCAAAAAATGGGCCAGCAATTTTGAATGGCCTCTATTAATAAAGAAGTATCTTGAGGTAATAGAAAGTATATGAAACTAGCGATTATTTCGCACACCGAGCATTATAAAACCGAAGAGGGAACCATTGTAGGATGGGGCCCTACCATTTCAGAAATTAATGATTTGGCCTCCAGTTTTTCGAAAATATACCATGTTGCTTTTTTTTATGAAGGAACCCCACCTCCAAGCGCCTTGCCTTATACTGCGCAGAATGTTACGTTTGTGCCTTTGGTCCCTTCTGGAGGAAAATCCTGGTGGTCAAAATTATCGATCCTGTGGACCATGCCAAAAACAATTTGTACCGTTTCCAAAACCCTCAAAAAAGTAGATTGTTTTCAATTACGCACCCCCACGGGTATTGGGGTTTATTTAATTCCGTGGTTAACTTTATTTACCAAAAAAAAAGGGTGGTACAAGTATGCTGGAAATTGGAATCAAAAGAAACCTCCTCTAGGATATGCATTGCAGCGAACGTTTTTAAAGAACCAATCCAGAGTTGTTACAATCAATGGGCGCTGGCCCAATCAACCAACACATTGCCTTACGTTTGAAAATCCTTGTCTTACCAATGCGGATAGGGCCATTGGAATGGAAGTCATTAAAAATAAATCTTATTTGCTGCCATATTCCTTCTGTTTTGTTGGGCGTTTAGAAGACGAAAAGGGGGTACAGCGAATTATTGACGTTTTTGCTGCCCTACCCGATAAATCTTGGATAAAAAACCTGCATTTTGTTGGAAATGGAGCAAAAATTGAAGCTTATCAAAACCAGTGCAGAGAGGCAGATCTTCCAGCTATTTTTCACGGTTTCTTATCTCGGGAAGCAGTTTTTCGACTCTACCAAAAATGTCATTTTTTGTTACTTCCAAGTACCGCCTCAGAAGGGTTTCCAAAAGTGATTGCAGAGGCCATGAATTTTGGTTGTATTCCTATAGTTTCTAATGTATCAAGCATTGGTCAGTATGTGTCTAAGGAAAATGGCTTTATTTTAGATTCGGTAACCTCTCAAAATTTTAACTCCATTTTGAATAAAACAGTAACTATCCAAGAGGCTATTCTTCAGGAAAAAGCGAGAAAAGGATATCTTGTAGCTCAAAATTTTACCTTTGAGAGGTATCGCATTCGTATTTACAGTGATATTTTAGGAGGTATGACCCATTAATCGTAAATCAATTGTCAGTTTCGTTTAAAACCTTATTGGAGAAAAAAACGTCGAGCCCTTTTTTTACAGTGGTATTGTACTTAATGGCTTTTAGTTTTTTTTACAATTTACCCATAATTAATTATTCCATAAAAGGAAATAACGAACTAAGGCTTTATGATATTCTGGGGCCTATACTCCTCTTGAAGTATATCGGCCTTTTTAAGGTTATGAATGCTGAAGTTAAAAACGTGTTGTTTCTTAAGCGTTTTTATCAATTCATGATCTATTGCTCTATTTCTATTTTACTTACCTTATTTTTTGCTTTTTTAAAAAATAGGATTTTGGTTTTTGTACAGGCCTTTTTGTACCTGTACCATATGTGGGTATTTTTCCTCACGGCCTTTTTTTTATTTTATCATTTAAGCTCTAAAATTAAGTACCGCAGGTTTTTGCATTTCATCATTATATTAATTTTGCTGGAAATGATCATTGTTCTGCTTCAGAATCTTGGGATTATTCCTTTTTTATGGGGTCAAGAATACTATACGGGGTATTTAGGTTTTAATTCGGGAACATTGGGTCCAAACAAGATTGTTTTGGGAATGTTTGCCTTGATATCCTTAACTTTTTTTGTCGGTTTAAGTTTTTATAGGTCGGTTAAAATTTCCAAAATTTTGTTGTTTGGAACTTTAAGTCTTTCTTTGATTGGCTTGTTACTATCGGGTTCCCGGACCTCTTATGTAGGCGCCATTGTGTTTTTGGTGTATTTCTTTTTTCGCAATACGGGAAAGTTTTTGCGATTTGGGATCTTAGCTTTTGGCCTATTGGCAATCATACTGCTAATGAGTCCTTCGGTGTACTTAAAGATAGATGATGTAATTCATGATCGCGTAACGTATGTCATTGACAATCCAGACGATTTAAAGGATTATGAGGATTTTACAGGGGTTTATTCTGAATTGAGTACGGGAAGGGACGAACTTCATAAAAAATATTTTTATTATTTGTTGAGCAGCCCAGAAGTTTTACCCTTTGGGAAAGGGTTTGTTAATAGAATGGGTGTAGGTAATTCTGCTCATAACATATATTTATCGCTTACTAATGAACTAGGCCTGTTAGGGGTATTTTTGTTTTTAAGGTGGCTCACTTCTTATTTGTTTCTTTCAAAAAGGAAAATACCAAGTATTAAATTGGCCTTAAATGGACTTGTCCTTGCCATGATAGTAACACTATATTTTGGCGAACATTTGTACATATATAGACCTTTGTTTGCTATCTTGGGTTATTTCTTGATGATAACCGTGCTTATGTTAATTCCGTTTAAATACATTAAATGACCCATCGATCCCAAATAGGTATTGTAATTCCTTACTACAATGCACAAAAGCATATCATAAACGTAGTAACTAAAGCTTCTAAATACTGCAATTATATTGTAATTGTAGACGATGACAGCCCAGACGAATTGCCCGTAAATTCACTCCAAGCATTCACCCAGGTGCATGTATTGAAAAACCCAGAAAATTTGGGAGTGGGCGGTGCCACCTTGGCGGGAATAAAATATTTGGAACAAATTCCTGAAGTCGCTGTTATCATAAAATTGGACGCGGACGATCAAATGGATACCTCTTATATTCCTTTATTGGTTGAGCCTTTAATTTCATATAAAGCAGATTTTTCCAAAGGAAACAGATTTAGGGATTTTCGAGCGCTAAAGCAAATGCCTTGGTTAAGAAGGTTTGGAAACCTTTTCCTGTCATTTTTAAGCAAGATGGCTACTGGGTATTGGAATTGTTTCGATTTCAATAATGGCTATTTCGCCATCACTAAAAAAATGAGCCTCCAATTGGATAAATTAAAAATTTCACATAATTATTTTTTTGAGACGTCTCTTATCAGCGAATTGTACTTTCAAAAGGCTTTTATCAAAGAAATTCCAATGCCAGCTTTGTATGGCGACGAATCCTCAAACATGAAGCTTTTCAAGATGCCCTTTTTATTTTCAGTCAATCTTCTTAAAAAGTTTATTGCGAGAATATGGAAGAGTTATTTTGTATATGATTTTAATATTGGAACCATATACTTAGTGTTTGGATTGTTATTGTTTTTAAGTGGAGTGGTTTTTGGCGCCTTTAATTGGTATAGTTATGCAAGCAAAAATGCTTTAACACCCTTGGGAACCATTATGATAAGTGCATTGCTCGTCATACTGGGCTTTCAATTGATCCTTCAGGCAATTCAATTTGATATTTTGCAAACTCCCAAAAAATTGAGTGATGACTAAAAAGCAATTGCTTTGGGTGGTTATTCTTAATTTAGGTATAGGCATCGGGTTTTTTATATCAAACATAGGGGGAGGGTATGAGCGACTTTCTTCCGATTTGCACAATATAGTTCCCATGTGCATGAAATTTGACCAGCCCAGCCTTTATGCTGGAGACTTATATGCGGGGGACATTGATAATTTTAAATACTACACTCCTTTTTTTGTAAAAACCTTACGTTTTTTTGGATTTATTACCCAAGGCAATTATGTACAGGCATTAAACATTTTACTTTTAATGTGCCATCTGCTTTTTGGACTACTCTGGTTTTATCTTTTTTTTAAGGTGTTTGACCAAAATTTCCTAGTAGCCTTGTTCCTGTCAATTTTTATTCGAGGAATTGTTTGGTTACCAGGCTTTGAAATTTGGGGGATATCCGATATTTGGAGCTTGATGCCCCGAACGGTTTACGCAACACTTTTGCCCTTGCCGTTTATTTTATTGCTTCTAAATAGAAAATCCTGCATTTGGTGGGCAGCGTTTTTAATTGGCTTTATATTTAATTTCCATCCCATTACTGGGTTAGGGGGTGTTCTAATGTTTTTTGTGTTCCTTTTTTGTTTGAAATATTTTTTCAAAAAAGACCTTTCTTACAAAAAAATAATGGGTATGGGAATGGCTTCAATATTGGGAATGCTTCCTTTTTTATTTACTTATTTCCTTAAAACAGAGGTGGAAATCTCCTACGACAGACTGTTGTACAATGAAGCATTTGCAGCCAGAATTCCTGATTTTTTCAGTTCACCGTACCTTTTTATGAAAAAATGGCTATCCCCAAAATTTTTATTTTTTGCCCTCCCCTTTGTGTTCTATCTTTTTGTAGGTTTTTGGAAAAGGGGAATTCACCAAAAAAGGGCCCTAACACTAATGGTATTGCTTTTCTTCATAGTCCTGCTCCCCAATGTGAGCGCGTACCTAGAATCCTTGATCAATAAGACCTTCGGACTTAATTTTAGGATGGCTTTTCAATTAATTCGAATACAAAAATTAGCCATTTTAATACCCTATTTTTCCATAGGTTTTTTGATTTTAACCTTACTTGAAATGAAGCCTATACTCAAAAGGATGTTTCCTTTCCTATTGGGCACCTATATCTTAGTGGCCTTGGCTTCAAGTTCTTATGTAATTTCGAATGTTCCCTTTTTTAGCGATGATATCACAAAAGGAATTTTTCCAAATTTTAAAGGTATTTTTCTAGGGACAACCTTCCAAAAAACAGATTTTGATTTGATGAGCGATTATATTCAAAAAAATACACCGCCGGAATCCATTTTTTTTGGGAATTATATGCTTCGCT
This sequence comes from Flavobacteriaceae bacterium UBA6268, assembly GCA_002440705.1. Lineage (GTDB taxonomy): Bacteria > Bacteroidota > Bacteroidia > Flavobacteriales > Flavobacteriaceae > DJVA01. Next base: position 20,449 of record DJVA01000020.1, read on the forward strand.
CAGCTGCAAAAAGGTCAGTAGTATTAGATAACAAAGGAGCTTCTATTTTAATTGAAGGGAACCCTAAAGGCCTTATTACTTGGTTCCAACATAAAAAAGTTCTGAAGCAATTACCGGCAATGGAGAAAGTAAAATACCTGAAGGAAATGGGGGTAAGTTACATTTTAACCAAAGGGAATGGGTTTGCCTTTTTAAACCCTACAAAAGAGATTGGCACCCTAAAGTTGTATGCATTGCCATGAAAAAGTCCCTCTTGTATATAGGCAACGCCCTTTCCTCTTCGGGAAACACCATTACGGTAATCGAATCTTTGAGCAAAAAACTAGTTGGAGAAGGTTTCGTTGTTACAATAGCATCTTCAAGGAAAAATAAAATAACTAGGCTCTTGGATATGGCTTTTACTGTTTTCAAAAACCGTAAAAAGGTCGATTGTGCTTTGGTAGACACTTACAGTACCCAAAATTTTTGGTATGCTGTTGTTGTGGCTACTTTGTGCCGATGGTACCAAATCCCATACATACCCATTCTGCATGGTGGAAATTTGCCCCATCGATTGCAAAAAAACCCTGGACAATCCAAAAAACTTTTTTCGGGAGCAAAGACCAACGTAGCCCCTTCACGCTATTTATTCGATGCTTTTCAAAAGGCTGGCTTTTCCAATATTACCTACATCCCCAATGCCATCGAACTGCATAATTATCCCTTTGAACATAGAAATAGTGTTTTGCCCAGACTGTTATGGGTACGATCCTTTGCGCAAATTTACCACCCCCTCCTTGCCATAAAGGTTTTTGAACGTTTAAAGGAATTATACCCCGTGGCTGAACTATGCATGGTAGGGCCTGAAAAAGATGGCGCTTTAAAGGAATGTAAAATGTATGCCGAAGCAAAAAAACTGCCGGTTGTCTTTACTGGTAAACTGGATAAGGCCGAATGGATAAAACGCGCTTTGCACTATGATATCTTTATCAATACCACCAACTTCGACAATACCCCCGTGAGTGTTATTGAAGCCATGGCTCTTGGCTTGCCGGTTGTGTCTACCCGTGTTGGAGGAATTCCTTTCTTGCTGGATCATAAAAAGGATGCGTTACTGGTACCGCCTAACAAAGTTGAGGACTTTGTGGAGGCAATTGTTTTTTTATGCAACCATGCATCCGAAGTTCAAAATCTATGTAAAAATGCAAGGAGAAAAGCCGAGCAGTTTAATTGGAAAAATGTAAAACAACTTTGGTTTGAAGTTTTGGAAGCGTAAATTTATAGTTACTTTTATAAAAACAAACCATACGCATGTCCCAAACTACCAGTATTCATTTTGAAATATCGGAACGAAAGATTTTACTTCGAATTTTCGATATTGTTTCTGTGCTGGGCATGCTCTATTTAGTAGGGATTGTTTTTGATTTTGACTATTTTAAAATCAATAAGGAACATTGGCTTTGGTCCATTGTATTGGCCTTGTATCTTACCATTTTTGCTAGCATTTTTGAACTGTATGACCTTCAAAAATCCAGTAAATTTGAAGTAGTCGTTCAAAATATCATCCTAACTGCTTCGGTTACGGTGTTGTTTTATCTGTTGACACCCTTCTATACCCCTTTATTGCCCGATAACCGCCTGCAAATAGTCTATTTTTATATAGCCATCAACGTCGCATTGTTCGTTTGGCGTTACGCATACATCATGCTTATTGCAACGCCTAGGTTCCACAAACGGGTGTTGCTAATTGCCCACCGTAAACAAGTAGACAATGTGGTGGCATCTTTGCACAAATCAGATCCCAATTACAAGGTAATGGGGTTTATCCATATTGGAAAAAAGAAAGAACGAGCAGAATTGATGGAAGTTTTAGAGGAATTTCCCCTTGAAGATGTAAAGCAATTACTTGAAAATTATGGCATCAGCGAAATTGTGGTTGCTGTTGGGCCCTCTGAAGCCATTACTGTAAGTCTTTACAATCAGTTGATTGCCTTGCTGGAACAAGGAGTGCCGATTAGGGAATACACCCAAGTGTATGAGGAAATCACGCATCGGGTTCCTGTGCAGCATGTGGACAAGGATTTTTATCGTTATTTCCCATTCAGTAGGAGCAATCAAAACAAGCTATATCTTTTTTTTCACCGTGTATTGGATTTACTTTTTTCCATCTTGGGGCTACTTCTTGGATTGCTCATTTCGCCCATCATCATCATTGGTAATTTAATCGGAAATCGTGGCCCCATCTTCTATACCCAAATCAGGGTTGGAAAAAATGGAAAGCATTTCAGGATTTACAAACTTCGGAGTATGGTGAAGGATGCTGAAAAATTTGGGGCTCAATTTGCCGACAGAAAAGATACAAGGGTTACCCGTTTTGGACGATTTTTACGCAGGTCGCGATTTGATGAAATCCCTCAGTTTATCAATGTCATCAAGGGCGATATGAGTGTTATAGGACCCAGGCCAGAGCGTCCTGTTTTTGTAAAGGAACTTTCCGAAAAAATACCTTTTTACGAAGTACGTCACCTTGTAAAGCCTGGAGTTACAGGATGGGCCCAAGTGAACGCCAAATACGGAAGCTCTGCAGAAGATGCACTGGAGAAATTGCAATACGATTTGTATTACATCAAAAAGCGAAGTTTGTTTTTGGACATCAGCATCGTTATTAAAACCCTAAGCACCATTATTTTCTTCCGCGGGCAATAGGGATGATTGCCGTTTTAGGAATCCCAATACATAGAGGTATCGAATTCCCAAGGCAATAAAAAGAGGAGTCAATCCTATGGCAAAAGTCTGAACGCCAGTAATGCTGTGCAGACCTATGAGTAGGAGCATCAAAACCAAAAGCACCAGATACCGTCGCATCCACTTTGGAGGTCGTTTTTTAGAAACCCAATAGGCCAATAATAAAGAAATTGGGAAAGCCCAAAGGACATTATAATTCATAACAGTAGTGGAGTGATCAGTGGCAAACCACAACAACAAAAGGAACACGCCAATAAGTCCGGTCACAAAAAATATAAATCCGTCCAAGAAACGGTAACGTATGTTTTTTCTGGCCTCTTTATAGGTGCAGAACACCAATAGAAACCCTAAAATTCCGAAGATAAACAAAGGGCTTTCAATAAAATGGGAGGCTTGCTTTTCGGGTTTATTTTCAAAAAGCGACTGTGGGGTTTTAACCAAGGGTTCTTCCATTCCTTGACGATTGATTGTTGCTACTGCTGCCGCCTCATAAACGTATTGCGGCAAAAATTGATAGTCCCATGCGGTCGCTTTTTTATCAATGACCGCTCCGGTAGCGACATCCATTCCTAGGCTGCCCCAAGTGTTGGGCCGAACGTTTTTTTGGATCAATTGCCTAAAAGTAAAAGCTTCTTTTACAAAGGAATCGTTGTATTGCAATTCCTTTCCCAAAACTGCCACCAAAACATCGCGAATTTTCGTGGCGCAGTTGTCAAAAAAGAAGTCGTATTTGTAATCGCGGTGTTCGGGTTTGGCATTATTTTGTAAATAGTGAAAGAGGGCATTTTTTTCAGAATAGGTTAAATTCAACACTTGCGCTTTCACCCAACGGTTTTCTTCCTGATAAGTTTCCAGAAAGGAATCAAAATAGGCTACTGTAAGCTGGTACAGCAGTTTGCCTTGTGCAAATTTGGTGTAGAAGTTTGGGGTATTGAAATCGTAAGTCCCATAATTGTAGGCCCAATCCAATTGGTTTTGGGGATCCCGGACCCGAAAGGCGCAATGGCCAAACTTATCATACAAATTTTTACCTGGGCCAACGGTGATGATACTTATTTCAGCTTCTTCGGAAATAGAGAAGGGCTGTGCCTTCATAAGGGCAGGAGTACAAACTAGGATGAGGGTAAAAAGTAACTTTTTTTTCAAGAGTTGAATTTTAAGGCAAGTTACACATTATTGGGAAATGCTATCGAAAAAGGCTCCAATCCAATTTCAATGAAAACACATTGCTGTACAATGCGGCACTTTGATCGCCAATATCCGTGAGGGCATAATCTACTTGGATGCCTTTGTATTTAAACCCAACGCCAATATTGGGCTGAAAACCCAAGGCATCCGAACCATCCAATTGAATACTATTTTGGAAATTTCCCGCACCTACACGCACAAATACCAAATCGATGTACCCAAATTCAATACCCGCGGAGGGGGTCATGCTTGCGAAAGAAGAGGAAAAAATATCGTTGGTCTCCGCAAAGCGGAAATTAAAATCCACTTCGGTCAGTAAGGAAAAATCGTAATGAAACAGCCACGATTTTGAAATGCCCAGTTGCAGTTTTGGAAGTGTTATTTCGGTGGTTTCAGGGAGTTCTTGGTTTTGACCTTCCACAGCCCCTTGGATGTCTGCAAATTTTTCTTCGTTGATGTTCCATGTGTTGAAGGTAGTGGTAATATCGCGGGCCATGACCCCAAAACGCCAATTGCTTTTGGTTTCAAACTGAAGGGCCGCATCCAGCCCAAAGCCCCAAGAAGCGGCAAAATCCCCTATAATCCTTCTAATGACCTTGGCATTGACCCCCAAGTGCAACCCATCCAGTGGAAGTGCCCTTGCATAGGAAAAAGTAACACCGTAATCAGCTGTAGAAAACAAACTGATACGGTTGTAATCGATGTTGCCTTGGTCGTCAATCAACTGTGTGGTATTCAATATGTCGTCTACTCCAAACCGAATGACCGATAGTGCCACCACACTTTCCTTGTCCAAAGGCATGGCAAAGGCCGCGTAATCGTAATTGGCAATATTGGCAAAATAAGCGGCATGCATCAATGAAATTTGCTTATCCTCCAATTTCAGCAAACCTGCAGGATTCCAATACCCTGAATTGACATCTCCCGTAGAGGCCACCACAGCATTGCCCATGCCAAAAGCAGCAGCATCCACACCGATGTTCATAAACTCGTTGGAATACTTTCTGGTAGTTTGCGCACTCAAGGATACACTCAGCAAAAACAGTGAAAAGAGTAAATTCTTTTTCAAGCAATACATTTTAGCAAATATCTCACTATTTTATAGAATAGTAAACTACATTTTTGTCTTGATATTGTAGGTCTCGCAAATACTTTCCTATTTTTACAAAGAAAACCGTAAAATCCATGGTCAAGCACATCCCCAACATGATTACGTCCCTAAACTTGCTCTGTGGTGCAGTGGCCATTGTATTTGCGCTTTCGGGCGATTTGGTCGTGGCTGCAGTTTTCGTTTTTCTTGGGATTTTCCTCGATTTCTTCGACGGACTTGCTGCGCGACTTCTAAAGGTCCAGAGTGCCCTTGGTGCCGAACTCGATTCGTTGGCCGATATGGTCACCTGTGGGGTGGTCCCGGGGCTGGTGATGTTTCAGTTGTTGAACAAAGTTACGTCTGCAGGAAAATCGTATTCCTTTGGTTACGAAAAGACCGAAACCATGCTCTGGATGGGAGGAAAGATCAATTTTGTACCCTTTATCGGCTTTCTCATCATTTTGGGCGCTGCTTACCGTTTGGCCAAATTCAATGTCGATACCCGCCAGACACACCATTTCATCGGGCTTCCGACACCGGCCAATGCACTGTTGGTATTAAGCTTTCCCCTTATTTTTGAATTTCAGTATACTCCTTTAATTGAACAAGTACTATTCAATCAGTGGTTTTTGATTGGGATTACCGTATTGAGTGTGGTTTTGATGAATGCTGAAATCCCCTTGTTTGCCTTCAAGTTTAAGACCTGGGATTTTAAAAGCAATGTGCAGCGCTGGGTGTTTGTGGTGATTTGTATTGGGCTGCTATTATGGTTGAAGTTTTTGGCCCTTCCACTATTGATAGCCCTCTATGTTGTGATGTCGCTTTTGTGGCGAACCTCCGACTAAAAATCTAGCTTTTTCTTTCTAAGTTCGAAGTTTCGACCCAAGTACACTTTGCGTACCATTTCATCGGCCGCCAATTCCTCCGGAATTCCGTGCTTTAGAATGCTTCCTTCAAACATCAAATAGGTGCGGTCTGTAATGGCCAGGGTTTCCTGTACGTTGTGGTCGGTAATAAGGATCCCGATATTTTTGTTCTTCAGTTGTGCGACAATGCGTTGGATGTCTTCCACGGCCACAGGATCTACTCCTGCAAAGGGTTCATCCAATAAAATGAAATTGGGGCTAGTGGCCAATGCCCGTGCAATTTCGGTACGGCGTCGTTCGCCGCCGCTCAACAAATCGCCCCGGTTTTTTCGAATGTGGCCAAGACCAAATTCCTCGATCAGGGACTCCATCTTGGCATGTTGTTCTTTTTTGGAGAGCTTGGTAAGTTGCAAAACGCTCAAGATGTTATCTTCGATGCTCAATTTTCTAAATACGGAAGCTTCTTGGGCCAAATAGCCAATACCATTCTGGGCCCTTTTGTACATGGGATAACCGGTAATGTTGGTGCTATCCATAAATATGGTGCCACCATTGGGTTTAATCAGTCCTACAATCATGTAAAAGGAGGTCGTTTTCCCAGCACCATTGGGCCCTAAAAGGCCAACAATCTCGCCGCGGTTTACTTCAACGGTGATGCCTTTAACCACCTCGCGGCCTTTGTAGGATTTGACCAGATTTTCGGCTTTTAGCTTCATAAGTGCTGCAAAGGTAATCGAAACGGGCGATTACACAGAATGATTGGGCTTTAAAAAATTCCCAATAGTTGACTTAAAATTTAGTGGACTTTTTCCAAAGCTTCCCAATATTCGAAGGCCCTTCGAAGGTGGGGAATTACAATGGTGCCCCCTATAAGCAGGGAGATGCTCATGGCTTCAACCACTTCCTCCTTTTGAAGTCCCAATTTAAAACATTCCTCCAAATGATAGCGCACGCAATCGTCACAGCGAAGTACTAGCGAATTTCCCAGTCCCAATAGCTCCTTTGTTTTTTTTGGAAGTACGCCTTCCATGTACGCATTGGTATCCAAATTGAACATCCGCTTGATGATTTTGTTGTTGTCTTCCATCAGTTTGGCGTTCATTTTAGAACGATAAGCATTGAATTCGTCAACGGGATTGCTCATAGGCTTTGGCTTTTTTCTTTTGTTTCTTGATGATACGGCTAGAAATAATAATACTGGCTTCATACAAAATCAGTACAGGGATGGCTACGATTACCTGACTTGCAATATCGGGAGGGGTAATCACTGCAGAAACCACCAACACAATGATTAAAGCAAATTTGCGGTATTTTCGGAGGAATTGGGGTGTTACTACTCCTATTTTTGTTAGGAAAAAGATTACGATGGGGAGTTGAAAAATCAATCCACAGGAAAGAGCGCAAGCTCTTACCAATCCAATATAACTACTCAAATCAAAATCATTGTGGACCTCTGGGCTTACTTGATAGGTTCCCAAAAAGTTGATGGATAGCGGGGTTACCACATAGTACCCAAACAGGACTCCCAAGAAGAAAAGCAGCGAGGCTACGAAAATAAACCCTCGGGCATTTTTGCGCTCGTGGCTGTGCAACCCGGGGCTGATGAATTTCCAAAATTCGCGCAGGATGTAGGGAAAGGCCAGAATGAAACCTGCGGTAATGGACGTCCAAAGGTGTGCAGAAAATTGCCCTGCCATGGTACGGCTTTGAATTCGGAAGGGCAGCTCGGTAAAACAAAAGCTGTCAAGGCCTAACAATCTTGACGATTTGCAGAGGAGTTTGTAGGTGGGGAAATCGGCTTTTTTAGGACCAAAGATGATGTGGTCAAAAATCAGGTCTTTCATAATAAAAGCAACTACCGATAGGATCACTACGGCCACCGTAGAGCGGATGAGGTGCCAACGCAGCTCTTCCAAATGATCCAAAAAAGACATTTCTTTTTCGTCTTGTTTCTTCGTGTTCCCTGCCATTAAATAATTCCTTCCTTGCTTAAATTATGGATGTGAACCACCCCACTATATTTGCCATCTTTTTCTGCCAAAATCTGAGTGATGCCAAATTGATCCATCATCTCTAATGCTTTTACCGCCATGGCATCATTGTCTATTTTTTTTGGATTTTGGGTCATGATATCTTTTGCCGTAAGATGACCAATGTTATCTACCTTGGTAAGCATTCTCCGCAAATCCCCATCGGTAATGATGCCTACAATTTGGTTGTCTTCTACAACCGCAGTGACCCCCAATAATTTTTCAGAAATTTCAACAATCACACGTTTCACATTGGTGTCGGGGCTAACTTGTGGTTTTTCATTCAGGGAAGTAAGGTCACTAACGCGCAAATACAATTTTTTACCAAGGGAACCGCCGGGGTGGAACCGTGCAAAATCCCTACTGGAAAACCCTCTAAGGTCCAATAGGCACATGGCCAGTGCATCTCCAATTACCAATTGTGCCGTGGTACTTGTCGTTGGGGCCAAATTGTTTGGACAGGCTTCCTTTTCAACATAGGCGTGTAGGACGTAATCACTTTGTTGTCCCAAAAAAGACTCTTTGTTGGAAGTAAGTCCGATGAGTTTATTACCGCTGCCCTTGATGAGCGGCACCAACACCTTAATTTCGGGAGTGTTGCCACTTTTTGAAATGCAGATAACGGTGTCGTTTTCCTGGATGATTCCCAAGTCTCCATGTATGGCATCTGCAGCATGCATGAAAATTGCGGGGGTTCCCGTCGAATTGAGGGTTGCTACAATTTTGGTTGCAATATTGGCGCTTTTTCCGATGCCGGTCACGATGACCCTTCCTTCCGACTGAAAAATATAGTCGACGGCTTCTGCAAATCCTTCATCGACCAAATTGGAGAGGTTCAAAATGGCATTACCTTCCGTTTCGATGGTCTTTTTAGCTACGACAATGATTTTATTCAGATGGTTCAAAATTTAGACTTTTTTAAGTTTGTCACTTTTTTAGAATTTCCTATATTTAGTAAAGGAAAGCAAATCAGGCTTCTTCCTAATCAAACATTAGATTCGACAACATCCAATAGGTTGCAAAATTACAATTGTTATTGGGTTCCAAAAATTTATTTTGAGGGCACCGTCATAAAATAAAATACAAAGAAGTGTGAGCGAGAGAGATTTGTTTGCCTCCCTTAAAAAATATTTCGGATTTACATCCTTCAAAGGGTTGCAAGAAGAAGTCATTAAAAGCGTGCTGGCTGGGAGCAATACGTTTGTAATCATGCCAACTGGGGGAGGAAAATCGCTTTGCTATCAATTGCCAGCCTTGATGAAGGATGGTACTGCCATTGTGGTATCCCCACTCATTGCCTTGATGAAAAACCAAGTGGATGCCTTGCGTTCCATTTCCTCGGAAGAGGGCATAGCACATGTCTTGAATTCGTCCTTAACAAAATCGGAAATAAAGACCGTTAAAATGGACATGACTTCCGGAATTACCAAATTGCTCTATGTAGCCCCCGAATCCCTAACCAAGGAAGAGAATATTGAATTTCTAAAATCGGTCCCCATTTCATTTGTTGCCATCGACGAGGCGCACTGTATCAGTGAATGGGGGCACGACTTCCGGCCTGAATATCGAAACCTGAGAAAGATCATCGATAGGTTGGGAGAACGTATTCCCATTATTGGCCTTACCGCTACCGCTACACCAAAGGTTCAGGAAGATATCCTAAAGAATTTGGGCATCCAAAACGCCCATACGTTCAAGGCTTCCTTTAACAGGCCCAACCTTTATTACGAAGTGCGGCCCAAAACCAAGAGCATCGATGCCGATATCACCCGCTTTGTAAAAGAACACCAAGGAAAAAGCGGTATCATTTATTGCCTAAGCCGGAAAAGGGTAGAGGAACTGGCGCAAACGCTGCAAGTGAATGGCATAAAAGCCATTCCTTATCACGCAGGTTTGGATGCCAAAACCCGTGTGAAAAACCAAGACATGTTCCTTATGGAAGATGCCGATGTGGTGGTGGCAACCATTGCTTTTGGGATGGGGATCGATAAACCAGACGTTCGATTTGTCATCCATAACGACATGCCCAAGAGTATCGAAAGTTATTACCAGGAAACGGGCCGTGCAGGGCGCGACGGAGGTGAGGGCCATTGCTTGGCATTTTACAGTTACAAGGACATCGAAAAGCTTGAAAAATTCATGAGTGGAAAGCCTGTAGCCGAACAGGAGATTGGACACGCCTTGTTACAGGATGTTGTGGCCTATGCCGAAACTTCCATTTCAAGGAGGAAATTCATCTTGCATTATTTTGGGGAAGAATTTGACAATGAAACGGGCGAAGGTGGCGACATGGACGATAACATGCGGCACCCCAAAAAGAAGAAGGAGGCCGAGACGGAAGTGGCTACCCTCTTGAAAGTGATCAAAGAAACCAACCAGCAGTACAAGGCCAAGGAATTGGTGCATGTGATGGTTGGAAAAATTAATGCCCTAATCAAATCGCACCGCACCGACTCGCAATCGTTTTTTGGCATTGGTAAGGATCACGAAGCGCATTACTGGATGGCTCTTTTGAGGCAAGTATTGGTGACCGGGTTTTTGCGGAAAGACATCGAATCTTACGGGGTCATAAAGCTTACGGAAGCAGGATTGGATTTCCTGAAATCACCGAGCTCCTTCATGATGGCCGAGGATCATAGCTATAAGGAAGCCAACGACGATAGTGTGGTAAGTTCACAAAAGACCGGCGGTAATGTAGCCGATGAAAATCTTTTCAGAATTCTGAAAGCAGAGCGCAAACGTTTGGCCGATAAACTGAACCTTCCTCCTTTTGTGATTTTTCAGGATCCATCACTGGAGGACATGGCGCTTAAGTATCCCGTCACTTTGGACGAATTATCCAATGCGCATGGGGTGGGTGAAGGAAAGGCTAAAAAATACGGAGCGTCTTTTGTTAAGCTGATTGCCGAATATGTGGAAGAAAACGACATCATCCGGCCGGACGACTTTATTGTAAAATCTACGGGAAGTAATAGCGGACTCAAATTGTACATCATCCAAAGCGTCGACAGAAAATTGCCCTTGCCGGACATAGCTGATGCAAAAGGTCTTGAAATGCCCGATTTCATCAAGGAGATGGAGGCTATTGTTTACAGTGGTACCAAATTAAATATCGATTACTGGATTGATGAAGTCTTGGACGAAGACCAACAAGACGAACTCCACGAGTATTTTCTGGAAGCTGAAACCGATAAAATCGATGCCGCTTTGGAAGAATTTGACGGGGAATACGACGATGAGGAATTACGCCTGTTCCGTATCAAATTCATTAGTGATGTGGCGAATTAACTCTCTTTAAAGAACTCGTCCGTAAAGTGTTCTTTTTTCCGCTCTTTGGAAAACTTTTCAGCATTAAAAGCCTTCGAGCCTCCTTTTGGAATAGACAAGCTTTGCCAATTTTTTCCTCCAATCATTCGTCCAATGTACACAATCTGCCCTACATGATACGCATAATGGGCCAACTGCCTGTTGATGGCTTCCGCGATGGTATGTCCCTGATTGCGTATATACACCACCGTATTAAAATTTTGGGCATCAATCATTTGTAAGGCTCCAAATAAACAGTTCCAACCTGCATTCCATTTTTCGAGGAGTTGGTCCTTATTCTGGATGAGTGGTTCAAATTCCTCATCCCTTTTGCGCCAGGCCTTTTCGCCATCGCTGGAGAGGAAATCGGTCCAACGGGAAAGCATATTGCCCCAAAGATGATTTACGATAATGGCGATGCTATTGCTCTCTGGATTGTACTGCCAAAAAAGGGCCGCTTCGTCCAATTGCGCAAAGGTCTTTTCTCCCAATAGTTTGTAGTATTGAAACTGTTTGCCAACACTTTCCAGGTAGTCCTGGATTAAAAGTTTATTTTCAATCATTTAGGCAATTTTTACTGAGCTAAAGATACATTTTTATAGATAAGCTGTCAATCCTCTACACGGTTTTCATTGAAGGCAGATGGGAGCAATTGTGGTATCAGTTTTACCAATAGTGGAAGAAGTAACGACCCCCCAGGCAATAGAAAAATAGTGAGGGAAGGAACCGTTTTGCAGATGTCCAATAGTTGTGTTTTTACTTTTTGTTTTTCTTCCGTGGAAAGTTCCCTAAGTGTAGACTGACTCAATAGCCGCAACAACTCGCCACTTTCGTTTAACTCGGTTAATAGCCTATTTTTATTACGCAAAACCAACAATTTAACTGTGGAAGTAGATTGTTTGTACAATTGCTTCACGGGATGGGAATATTCAAAAAGTTTGATTTTTGGGGCATTATTGGACGAAAACTCCTTTAGCGTTTGAATACTGTCTTCCAGCGTCTTTTTAGGCAATCCAAGGGAAGCTTCTGTTTTCTGGAGAAAAGCCCATTCATCGGCATCCAATTTTTTATCATCCCAAACAGCTAAGCAGCAGATGTCCAAAACGAATTTTTTCTCCAAAACCGACCTTTTCTTTAAACCCATTTGAATAGCTTCCGGCTTTTCGGACCATTTTCCTGAAAGCTGGGAAGCATCCATCACCATTTCTATGGCCAATAAATCGTATTTGTTTTTTTTCTTTTTGCTTTGAAGGGCCTCCACACTAAAGAGAATTAGGGTGCGCTCCAAATCTTCCAGATAGTGTTTCAATCCTTTGGAATGGGTTAAATAGTACTGAAACGCCAAAACATCCCCAAAAAGCAACGCATACGTAAACAGGGATGCCGCTTCATTTTTGATGAGGTTGTTGGATTCCTGCAAACGAGCGGCTATGATTTTCTCCAGGTTCTCGGAAGGGCTTTTGGTAAAACTCAAGAGTTGAAAAAAACCGGGTTTGCCCTTTTCAATAGTTTGGTAAAAGGAAACCATTTCCTCAATGGCATCTTCGGAAGTGCTGGAAGCACGTTCTTTGAAGTAAACAAAAAGTAGGGAATGAAACAGATTAATCTTGGTTAACTCCTCCTTGGTGAGCTTCAGACTGCTTACAGGTTCTTTAAGTACGGTTTTAACGGAAACCCCATATATGAAACCGGTTTCCTTGAGCGTTTCATAAAAGAGGGACATCTGCCCAGAACCATCAACAAGCATTTTTTTGGGAAACTCGTTGATAAATTTATGGATCCAACCTGTGGAAGATGGGTTCATTTTTTAAATTTGTAGGGCCTTGGGGCTTTAAAAGGTTCTTGTTTCTGTATTTTGCAAAACCAACAAATTACTTTTTCCGTATGTAAGGGAAAGTAAATTTAACCAAATAACATTCATTCGTATGAAAAAGAAAAAAATTTATCTGCTTTTTGGAAGCTTTGGGCTTTTGATGCTTTTGGTGACCCTCATTGCGGCAGATCACATCGATTCTCCATCGGTGGCCAACACTTCGGTAGACATTGCCGATTTCTTTGCATTTGAAGGGGACAACCCCGACAATACAGTTTTTGTGGCTACGATGCAAGGTCCCTTAACCCCAGGCGCTGTTACTGAAAATGCCATTTTTGATGAAGATGTATTGGTCGAGTTCAACATTGACAAAACGGGGGATTTTGTGGAAGACCTGGTCATTCAGGCCATCCGCAGGGACAGCATCATGTATTTTTTTGGGCCTTCGGTTGTCGACCCAGCCGATGCAGGTTTGAACAGCAAAATTTATGTAGATGATTTCGTTGGACAAGTCGAAATTTCGGGAACGGACGAAACCATTACGGCTTCTGCCAATGGGATGACCTTTTTTGCGGGCCCGAGAAGGGATCCTTTTTATTTCGACTTTAACCAATTCAATCAGGTGGTTTCTGGAAATGCCGCTCCTGAAGGATTTTTACCTCCCGCCCAGGCCAGTGATTTCTTCATTAATTTGAATGTTTTGGCTGTTTCGGTGGAAGTACCCAACAGCATGCTTGGCGATGCACCTCCCCATGTGGCAGGTGCAGTAGGGATTGACGGACTTCCAAACGCGTACAATGTTTGGGTAACCACCAAAAGAAAACAATAACTTATAAAGAAAACAGGATGAGAATAATTGATATAAAATTAGTAGGACTAGCACTTTGTATGGGATTGTTTTTTGTACAATGTGTCGATGATGATGATAATGGAAACGTTATCGAACAGGCTACTTGCGACGACGGCATCCAGAACGGTGATGAAGAAGGAATTGATTGCGGGGGAAGTTGTGTGCCTTGTTTTGAAGGGCTGGATTTTAGTGGAACCTATACCCAACAGGATATCATGGGGCGCCCAGGAATCAATACGGTTTTCAGCGGAAGTGACGATGTGAAAAATAATTTCAATACCTCCGTGGTTTCAGATAGGGCTTCATTTCAGCCCATTTTTCAGGCAACCCTGGAAGCCTATCACGATGTATACGGTGCAGCTTTGGGGGTAAGCCTCGATTACGAACCCAACATTCTTGGTTTGGACGCCGCTACTTTTACAACCGTCCTAGCACAATTTGACGCACTGCAAGTAGCGCCTAATGCACCTACGACCTACTATGATGGTACCAATGTGCTTACAGGGAGGAACCTTTCCGATGACGTAATCGACATTTCCCTAACCCTCATGTTTGGGGGTACAGACGGAACTCGTTTTGACGGTAACAATGGAACGCCTCAGTTAACGAGCGATGGTGTAGGGCCTGGGGACCGCGATTTTAACCTACCGTTTCCCTATCTGGAAACTCCAGTGATGCAATAGCCTTTTAACAAATCTTGAGGAGCAACTGCGGTTGCTCTTTTTTTTCCAGTTTATGAAAAAAATCATTTATAGTACTATTGCGTTGGTATTGTTTGGTTGTAACGATGCATCCAATAAAACGCAAATATCAAACCCCAACGATTACAATACATACCTAGATACCAAGACAACACCCACATTGGACGAACTGAAATTCCAACGGGAATTTTGGTCAAAAAGGTTGGATGCCGATTCTACAGGATTGGGCGATATTGCCCAGTTGGCAGGTGTTTACGAAGGCCTGTTTGCCCAAACAGGTAAGATGGAATTTTTGAAAAATGCAGAGAACTTATACCAAAAGGGAATTGCCGTCTCGGCAGTAAATTATCGGGATGGTTTGCAAAGGGGCCTTGCCCATAACTACATTTCGCAGCATCGTTTTAAGGAAGCCCATTTCCTTTTGAAGCAAAGCTATGAAGGAATTTCCGATAAAAAAGCCACAACCATGATGCTCTACGATACCGCCATGGAACTGGGATTCTATGATGAAGCTTATGGGTATTTGACCGAAATGAAGGATTTAGGCGATTACAATTACCTCATCCGCATTGCAAAGTGGAGCGACCATGAAGGCCATTTGGACGATGCCATCCATTTTATGGAAATGGCCAAAAAAGAAGCGGAAGATCGTGACAGCAAATCCCTTAAAATTTGGACCTACAGCAACTTAGCCGACTTTTACGGCCATGCAGGAAAACTTAGGGAATCCTATGATTATTATTTGAAAACCCTTGCCCTCCAGCCTGATAACGCCTATGTTAAAAAAAGTCTGGCGTGGTTGGCTTTTTCTGCAGAAGGTAAGGGCGAAGAAGCATTGCGAATTTTGGATTCGGTGGTGGTAACGCATCAAGTACCCGACTATCATTTAATGCGGGCTGAAGTATTTGAATACTTGGGCGATATGGAATCGTCCAAGAAGGAAACCGAAGCTTTTGCCTTTGCCGTTAATGAGGGAAACTACGGTAATATGTACAATACCTACCTTATAGGTTTGTATGCCGATAGCAAACCTGCTGAAGCCCTTTCACTGGCTGAAAAGGAAATCTTAAACCGCGATACTCCAGACATCTATGGATTTTTGGCTTATGCCCAATTGAAAAACGGTTTAAAGGAAAAAGCATTGCAAACAATTCAAAAGTATGTCGAAGGGAACACGTTTGAGCCTATAGCCCTTTATCAGAGTGCCGCAGTTTACCGTGCCAATGGGGACTCCGAAAAAGTGACGGTATTGAAATTGGAATTGCTAAATGCTTCCTACGAATTAGGACCCCTGTTAATCAAAAAGATTAAAGCGCTTTAAAGGATCTAGATTTTTATAGATCATATTGAAGGGCATCGCTAAGGATGCTCTTTTATCTTAAAGTGGGTTGAAATTATGGGGAAACCATTCCCAAGGTATACAACTGTGTAAGTGTGGGACTCTCACTTCCGCCTTTGGGCTCCAAGGTAATTCCAAAAGCTTCTGGGTCTGGAATGTTTTCCAGTTTGAACACTTTTGTGGAAGAAGTTTCATAGCCTTCAAGCAAACCTACACTTCTGGGGGTAAGTGGATCCATGATGAGCGACCATACCTGATATACCTTCCCATTGGGAGGTTCTGGCAATCCACGTGCGTCCACGTAGGCAATTTTTTCCTTGGCGCTGTAATACACTTTGGCATAGGACTGTGGGGCTACCGCCTGATTTCCCGGAAGCGTAATGGTTTTGTAATCCTTGGAACGCAAAATGTCCAACAAGGCTTCAGATTGAGCCAAGGAATTTTCGGTATCCGAAACTTTTTCTTCCAACTGAATATTTTCAATGGTAGTTAACTGAACTTGGTCGGAAAGTTTATTGTTTTGGAACAACATCCAGAAGATGCCACCCAAGAAAACCACTGCAGCGGCCCATCCTACATAACTGGACCAAGAAGAACCCTTGGGGGGAGGGGGTAAGGTACGTACACCTTTAATACGGGCAAGGATGTTTTCCCAAACCGCTGGAGGTATTGAAATGTTTTTATTTTCTGTGATTCCAATCAATGATTTTTCGATAGCCTCTACCTCTTTTTTTACTTCAGGGTATTGTTGCAAGAGTTCCTCCACTTTCATGGCTTCCCTTTGGGAGAGGGAACCAGTAACGTACAATTCCAATTGGCCCGATGTAATGATTTCTTCCATTTCCATGCTACGGTTGTTGTAAGGTCATTTTACGCAGTTCATTGATGCAGTTTCTTGCACGGGTTTTGATGGTCCCCAACGGGGTATCCATAGCCTCGGCAGTTTCTACTTGGGTGTACCCCTTAAAGTAAAGCAAATCCAATAGTTGAATGCACAAAGGTTTTAATTTTTCAACCAACTTTCTAATTCCAATAGTGTCAGTTTTTAAACTCAAATCATCGGTTCCTCCAAGTACATGTACGAAATTATCAGCGGAAAGGTTCTTCGATGTGTTTTTGTACGATTTAGATCGGGTTTTGTCGATAGCACTGTTTCGGGCTATGTTGAGCAGCCAAGTATAAAATCTTCCTTTTTCCAGGGAATAGGTGTGGGCATTTTTCCACACTTTGATGAAGACATCCTGTAATACCTCTTGGGCGAGTTCCTGGTCTTTCAAAATGACGAGGATGATCGAATAGATCGCCTTCGAATAGCGATCGTAAATAGTGGAGAATGCTTTTTCGCTTCCTTGTTGCATTTCAAGAATAAGCTCATCGGGCTGGCTCATGGATAAATTTTAGTTTCTTCGAAGATAGTTACAAATTACAGAGAAATCAAAAAAACCATTCAACGGGCCCGAACTTCCGCTTTGGAGGTAAAGAGTTCCATAGCCAACAACACCGTTAACAACATTCCCAAATTATATAGGGTGTCTTCCAGTGGGATTGTCCCCAGCCGTATGCCCAAGGTTTCAGCATTCCGGTACCAAACCACTGGTTCATCAATAAAAGAACCGGTAAGTATGCCATTCACCACAAAAAAAGGAAGGAGGATGACCAAGTAGGAAGTAAAGAAATGGGGCAATATTGAAGGGCGAAGGTTGTAGGTTAATCCTAATACCACCATTCCGTAAAAGAAGCAAACAAAAGTATACCATTGATCGTATTGGTACCATAGGCACACAATCAATACCGATTGCAACAACAAGTATAAAATTTGGGTACCCTTTTCGGTGAAGACAAATTTGGGCGCCAATTTTTTAAGGGCTTCATGGGTAAATAGGCAGGCGTAAGGGATGCAAAAAAAGAAGAGCCATTCCTCCAAGGGAAGCCCCAAAAAGTAAATTCCGGTAAGGTAATTCGTATTGAACCCCCAAAACCCGTTTTGTGTGAACAGGATGTCCCATGGGATAAAAAAAAGCATCATCACTAGGGTTCCCATTAAAAAAGACTTCCACTTCCTGTAAAACTGGATTTTAGGATGAAAACTGAAAAGAAAAGGAACAAGGAGGGACCCTATATCCAACCAAAGGTATAGGGTGCTCATGGGTTATTTTTTGAAATATTTAAGGGGCGGAAATAACATACCAAAGCATTCGCCATCGTCCTTTCCCAAATGCTTGTGGTGTATTTTGTGGGCACGGCGGATGCCCCGCGCATACCAATTGTTTGCCTTCCGGAATATCTTGAATCTTTGATGAATGAAAATATCATGAACTAAAAAATAGGTAATACCATAAGCAAAAATACCCAAACCTATGGGGAGGCCTGCCCAAAACCCGAAATATTTCCAACGGATGAAACAAAAAATACTCACAAAGGCGTAGAACAAGAAGAAAAAATCGTTACGCTCCCACCAACTTCCATGATCTTTTTTGTGGTGGTCTTTGTGCAAACGCCATAGAAACCCATGCATCACATATTTGTGGGTAAACCATGCCATGAATTCCATCATGCAGAAGGCACCCAAAAAAATCAATGTCCAGAGAAATGCATCCATGATTACTTCACCAAATTTAAATGATATTTTACATAACTGCGGGTTAAAAGGCCAAACTTTTCGTAGTTGGGAACCCGAATTCGTGTATTCTTGATTTCCAGTGCCGGAGTTTTCCCCAATTTTTTCAATAAGCGTTTGTAGTAGCGATAGGCCATGAAAACACCAAATTTGGACTCGGCCGGAAGCTTTAGAATGCCTTCATAGCCAATCTTGAAATCTTCTTCGATTTCTTCGATTATCTGCTTTTTGGCGGCTTCGTCCAGTTCGGTAAAATTGGTATTGGGAAAGTAACTTCGATGCAGTTCTTCATAATCTGATTTCAAATCCCGAAGGAAATTTACTTTCTGGAAAGCAGAGCCCAAATGCATCGCCGCAAGCTTAAGTTCATTGTATTTTGAGGGATCCCCTTTCACAAACACCTTTAGGCACATAAGTCCCACCACATCGGCCGATCCATAGATGTATTGCTTGAATTCGGCTTCGTTTTTATAAACACTTTTGGTAAGATCCAAACGCATGCTCAACATAAAGGAATCGATCAATTCCTTGTCGATTTGATACTCATGAACAGTATGCTGAAAAGCATTTAGAATAGGGTTGGTGCTGATTTGTTCTTTAAGGGCGAGATCCAAATCGGCTTCAAATCGATTGAAAAGGGTTTTCTTATCGTAATCGTGGAATGAATCCACAATTTCATCCGCCAGCCTTACAAATCCGTAAATGTTGTAAATATCCTGCCTAATGGAAGGGGCCAGCATCTTGGTGGCAAGGGAGAAAGATGTACTGTAGAGCTGTGTTGCCTTTTGGGAGCATGTTTTGGATAGGGTATCGAATAACTCTTTCATAGCGTTGCAATTTCTTTTTGAATCAAACTAGAGACCACTTTTCCAGATATCAAGGAGGGTGGCACCCCTGGGCCAGGCACCGTAAGTTGGCCGGTAAAATACAATCCTTTCACTTTTTTGCTCTTAAGCTTTGGTCTTAAAAATGCGGTTTGAAGTAAGGTATTGGCCAGCCCGTAGGCATTTCCTTTGTATGAATTATAATCCTCAATAAAATTCTTTATACAATAGGTTTCTTTAAATATAACGCTTTTTTTGACTTGCTGTTGGGTGATGGTTTCAAACCGATCCATGATTTTTTCAAAGTATTCCTCCCGTACTTCCGGAATATCGTCCAAGCCTGGAGCGAGCGGGATAAGGAAAATTCCAGCCTCGCAGCCCTTTGGGGCACAATCAGCGTCCGTTATGGATGGAAAGCTGGCATAGAAAAGCGGTTCTTCGGGCCATCTGGGATGGTCATAGATGGCTGCTGCATGTGCTTCAAACGGCACATCAAAAAATAACGTATGGTGGGAAACGTTTTGAAGCTTTTGGTTGAACCCAACATAGAATAAAAGGCACGATGGCGCAAAGATCTTTTTCTTCCAGTAATTTTGGGAATATTGTCTGTATTCCGGTTCCAGAAGGGTTTCGGTATGGTGGTAATCGGCTCCACTCAGTATCGCGTCGAAGGCATGGAACTTACCGTCAATTTCCAACCCTGTAGCCTTCCTTTTTTGAACGGTTATCTTTGCTACAGGCCGATTGGTGAGAAAGGTAACCCCCAATTCCTCGGCTAGTTTTTTCATACCAACAACTACACTGTACATGCCATTCTTGGGATGGAAGGTTCCCAATCCAAAATCGGCATAATTCATAAAACTATAGAATGCAGGAGTCTGGGATGGTTTGGCACCCAGAAACAATACGGGAAACTCCAAAATCGAAACGAGCTTTGGATTCTTGAACTCCTTTCGGACTTTGCTGCTAATGGTGCTAAAAAATTGTCCCACTTTTTTGAGGGTAACGGGAGTAATCAATTCCAAAGGTGACAGCCCGGGTCGATACACCAAATCTTTGATGGCAATCGCGTAATGGTCCTGTGCTTCGTCCATGAATTGTTGCAATTTCACGGAACTACCAGATTCTGTCACTTCAAAGGTGTCCTTAATGGTTTTAAGTGAGTTGCCGATTGATAGGAAATCGTTGGGACCAAAATAAACCCTATAAGCAGGATTCAATTTTTCCAGTGCATAATAGTCACTCGGGGTTTTTTCAAAATCTCCAAAGAAACGTTCAAATACATCGGGCATCCAATACCAAGTGGGGCCCATGTCGAACGTAAATCCGTCTTTTTGGAACTGCCGCGCCCTGCCACCAAGGGTTTCGTTCTTTTCAAAAACGGTAACTTCGATTCCTGCCTTGGCCAAATAACACGATGCAGCCAAAGAAGAAAATCCCGAACCAATGATGGCAATGCGCTTTTTCATTTTGTTTAACAAATATAAAATATATTTAAACAAAAAAATACCTTTAACCGTAATTTATGATTCAAAGGTTTTGAGGAGTTGGTTTAATTCCTTCAAACTGTAGATGATAGATACGTTTTTGGGGAGTCCTTTGGTTTTTAATTGTTGAATTTTACTTCCCATGAGCCATAATTGATGGGCTGAATTTTTCTGGGAACCTATTTCGGTATTGAATCGGGCCATATACTCCCAAACCGACTCATGGTCGGGTTTTACGGTGAAATACGATAAGAAAATCAGGCTTTGGTAATGTTTGAGGAGGTGCTTTAGGCTTTCCATCGGGATGTTGTTGCCAAGGTAAATGGTGTTGAAGCCCGCGGCTAGTATTTCATAATTGGCAAACAGCAGTCCTATTTCGTGGATTTCTTCATAGGGCAAGAAGAGTGCAAATTTTGGAACGATCCGTTCTTTTCTTTTTTGTTGAATGGCATGAATGTTCACAATTATTTCCTGTTTCACGATTTCAGAAATAAAACGCTCATGGGCTGGATCGATCGTGCCGGTTTGCCATAAGGTTCCAATGTCACTCAACAGGGGGATAAAAACATCGTAAAATATAGTGGTGAAGGACTTGTGTTTCAGCAGTTCCTGGTAGGTCTTTGAGAACAGGTAATGGTCAAAATCGAACATGGCCGCCTTGAAGGATTGCAGTGCATGGTGCTCTATGTCCTGTTCCCCGATTTCTTGGATCAACCCGTTAATTTCCGATTCCTTGAAATTGGCAATTTTGGATATTTTGTAGCCTTTATGGTAAAGAAAAGAAACATTGAGCAAACGTTTTAGCCCCGCTACATCATATTGCCGTATGTTGGTGTCGGTACGCTGTGGTTCCAAAAGATGGTACCTTTTTTCCCAGATACGGATGGTATGCGCCTTGACGCCACTAAGATTTTCTAGGTCCTTGATGCTGAACAAAGTCTTTACGGACATGGACAAAATTTTTTGGGAAGATACAGAAAAATGCCAAGTCGTTCAATTTTTCAAGATAAAGATTAAACAGTGTAAATTTTTGGGTGTAAAAAAACGCTGCAATAACAGCGTTTTGTACCGAGAATGGGAATCGAACCCACACGTCCTAAGGGACACATGGCCCTCAACCATGCCTGTCTACCAGTTCCAGCACCTCGGTAGGGGAGGGTTTAAACCAAAAAGTCGAAGCACAAACAGCCCGACTTTTCTTGGTGACCTGGCTGGGGCTCGAACCCAGGACCACCTCCTTAAAAGGGAGGTGCTCTACCAACTGAGCTACCAGGTCGTTAAAAATTTAGCGGGCTTGCCACCCGCCTCCTTCAAAAACACACGCGATGCTGTGTTTGCGGGTGCAAATATAATACGATTATGTGGATTAAACCAAGTAAAATTTTGGAAAATTTCACACCCTTTTTTTCAATGGATTTTTCATGGCTAATTGCGATATTTGTACAGTGGTCATCGTCTTGATAGGATACATGGGCTGTGGCAAATCCACAGTTGGAAAGCAACTTGCCAAGGCAATGGGTATTCCTTTTGTAGATTTGGATGCCCATATGGAGAAGGTTGAGAAAATGTCCATCGCTTCAATTTTCGATACCAAGGGTGAAATCTATTTTAGAAAGAAGGAGGCCACACTTTTATTGGAGTTGCTCGATGCAAAGGATCCAATGATTTTGGCCTTGGGTGGGGGAACCCCTTGTTATGGTAACGTCATGCAGGAATTACTGTCCAATGCAAATGTTATCACGATTTACCTTCAATGTAGTGTAGAATTGTTGACACAGCGACTTTGGAAGGAAAAGGAAACCCGGCCGCTGATAGCGCACATTGCCACTCAGGAAGCATTGAACGAATTCATCAGAAAACACCTTTTTGAAAGAAGCCCTTTTTACATGATGGCTTCTATAAAACTGCATACAAACAGCCGTTCCCAAAAAGAACTAGTGGAGCAGATTTTGTTTGCGTTATTGTAGGAAAACGCTGTAATTGTTTTTCGCGAAACTCACTACCACATTTTCATTGAGCGAGGTAGAAAGGGAAATTCCTTTGAAATCGGCCTTAACGGGATACTTTTTGTGGTTTCTATCCACAAGGACCGCTGTTTTGAATTGTTTCAAGGGAATGTTAAGAAAAAACTGTACTCCATAGATGAGGGTGGTACCCGAATTGAGTACGTCGTCTACCAAAATCAAGGATTTATCTTGAATTTTTGAAACTTCGAGAGAACAGGCAATGGTACCAATTGGAGCCAATTTGTCCATGCTTACCTCACATAAAACTACTCTGAGGGGGGCGATTTTTTCAATTTCCGCTTTTAGTTTTTTTGCTAAGACAAAACCATTTTCCAGGATTCCGGCGATGACAACTTCCTTTTCCCCCACGTTGGATTCATACACTTGAAATGCCATGCGCTTAATTTTGTGGCAAATTTGTTGGTGCGATAGTATGGTATTGGTGGCAATTCTCATGGCTTCAAAGATAACAAATTACAATTCGTCCGCATCGATGAAATCGTCCAAATCCCTTCGGTCTTTTTTGGTGGGTCTTCCCGTTCCCTTTTTGCGATAGGAATCTTGGGAATAGTGTAGCATTTCCAATTGTTCCAGTGCCTCCGGGGGTGTAGTATCCACCCTGTATAAATCCAGGAGCTTCGCTCCAACCCTGCTGTTGGGAATTTCCAATACCTCCAAGGAATAGTGTACTTGGTCCTTTCGAAGACTAATCTTATCTCCGGGATAGATTTCCCTGGAAGGCTTTACCGTTTCTTGCTGTATCTTAACGGCCCCTTTTTTGCAGGCTTGGGTTGCAATATTACGGGTTTTGTAATAGCGTGTACACCATAAATATTTGTCGATTCTCATAACTTATCCCCTAAAAGTGCGTTAAAGCTTACACAAAAATAACTGAAAATTGTATCTTGCGCCATCAAAAAAATGAAGATGAAGAGAATGATGAATCGTGCTCTCCTTGCCTTATCCTTATTGATTTCCTTGATATCTTGTAAGAAAGACGACGGTGTCACTTACATTCCCCCTAGGGATCGAGGAGAAGAAGCACCGGTATCTGTTGGGATTATCGAAGAATTCCTACAAACCCATTTCTACAACTACGAAGATTTCCAGAACCCGCCCATTGGTTTTGATTACAAAATCAAGTTTGACACTATTGCGGGGGCCAATGCTGATAAAACCCCTCTCATGGAACAGGTTTCTTCAAAAATAGTTCCCGATAGGGTCGATGAAGGGGTTACCTATAAATTGTATTTTTTGAATGCTGTCGAAGGAGGAGGCGACAAGCCCAAATTTCCCGATGTGACTACCCTCATTTATGAAGGGAGGTATTTGAACACGGAATTTCCAGGGTCTGCCTATACCAAACTTTTTGACAGTGCCGCGACTCCGGTGAGTTTTGATTTGACCGCCGTGGTGAATGGCTTTCAGGATGGCATGATCGAGTGCAGGACTTCGCCATTTCCTGCCATTGAAGGCTCGGATGGCAGTTTTACCTTTACCGATTATGGTGTAGGTGCTGTGTTCATTCCTTCCGGATTGGGCTATTACGTGAGTCCTCCAAATGGGTCGGCTATTCCATTTTATGCACAGCTTATATTTACCTACCAATTGTATGCCTCGAGGCAGGGCGATCAGGACGGTGATGGGATCCCAACCATTTTCGAAGACCTTAACAATAACAAGTTGGAAGAAGATGATGACACGGACGAAGATGGACTGCCCAATTATTTTGATGCCGATGATGATAACGATGGACGTCCTACTTCGGAAGAAATTATAAGCCGACAATATATTTTGGAAGCTGGTGATCCTGAACCCACCTTGCTTGCAAACGAATTTGAAATCAATCGCAGCTACAACGAGGAAACCCAACAAACTACAATCAATACGGTTGAATATACCGATGAAGACCAGGATGGGATCCCAGATCATTTGGATGAAGACAGTTAATGGTTAAGTAGTAATCACTAATTAAAAAAAGCCCCGTTGAATAAACGGGGCTTTTTGATTGGGGAGCAAAAAAAGATATCATTTCCTTGCCATCACCTTCGATGCCGCCTTTACGATGGCATCGGCATTAAGGTGGTATTTATCCATGAGTTGTTCTGGGGTTCCCGATTCCCCAAAGGTATCTTGTGTAGCCACAAATTCTTGGGGAGTGGGGTTGTTTTCTGCAAGTACTCGGGCAACACTTTCTCCTAGGCCGCCCAGATAATTGTGTTCTTCGGCTGTTACAATGCATCCCGTTTTTGCTATACTTTTCAATAGGGCTTCTTTATCGAGGGGCTTAATGGTATGTATGTTAATGACGTCGGCAGTAATTCCTTTTTGGTAGAGTGTCTCGGCCGCAGTTAGCGCCTCCCATACGAGATGTCCAGTTGCTACAATGGTAACGTCCGATCCTTCCTGAAGGTGAAGGGCCTTTCCAATTTCAAATTTTTGGTCCTCGGGCGTAAAATTGGGTACTTTGGGACGACCAAAGCGCAAATATACAGGTCCTTTATGGTCTGCGATTGCCAAAGTGGCGGCTTTGGTTTGATTGTAATCACACGTATTGATAACGGTCATTCCGGGGAGCATCTTCATCAAACCGATATCCTCTAGAATTTGATGGGTTGCCCCATCCTCGCCTAGGGTGAGCCCAGCATGTGATGCGCAAATCTTCACATTTTTATGACTGTAGGCAATGCTCTGCCGGATTTGGTCATACACCCTTCCTGTGGAAAAGTTAGCAAAAGTTCCCGTAAACGGAATTTTTCCCCCAATGGTAAGTCCTGCAGCGATGCCCATCATGTTGGCTTCGGCAATTCCTA
>DJVA01000049.1 GCA_002440705.1 Flavobacteriaceae bacterium UBA6268
ATAGAAGCATGTAATTTTGTTTAAATTATTTTGAAATATATTAAACATTTTATATATTGCAGTATTAGAATTGCTGTGAAAGTACATCAACTCTAAGACTTATTGGTTAGGTTGTTTGAACCGAGGCATGAAAACACATGCCTCGGTTTTTTTTGCCATTTTCTGAAAATTAGATGTGAAGTACTTATATTGCTATAATTTTAAACGGGCAATTTTATGTATTCCTCAAAAATCTCTGGCCTGGGTTTTTATGTCCCAGATAACATAGTCACCAACCACGATCTTTCAAAATTGATGGACACCGATGATGCCTGGATCCAGGAACGTACAGGTATAAAGGAACGACGTTGGATTAAGGAAGGAAGTGGCGATACCACAGCAACCATGGGTGTGAAGGCAGCCAAAATTGCCATTGAAAGGGCAGGCATCGATAAGGATGAAATCGATTTTATCGTGTTCGCAACCTTAAGCCCTGACTACTATTTTCCAGGCCCTGGGGTTATGGTTCAAAAGGAATTGGAGATTAAAACGGTTGGGGCTTTGGATGTTCGGAATCAGTGCTCCGGCTTTGTCTATGCATTGTCCTTGGCCGATAATTACATTAAAACCGGGATGTACAAAAACATCTTGGTTATTGGAAGCGAATTGCATTCCCGTGGTCTGGACAAGACCACCCGCGGCAGGGGAGTTTCCGTTATTTTTGGGGATGGCGCTGGGGCAGTGGTTCTAAGTCGGTCCGAAAGCCCTAAACACGGTATTTTATCTTCCCACTTGCACGCTCAAGGGGAATTTGCCGAAGAACTGATTGTCAAAGCACCGGGAATGGGCACGCGCTGGGTTACGGAAATCCTTCAAGAAAACGATCCAAACGATGAGAGTTATTTTCCCTACATGAACGGTCAATTTGTTTTCAAAAATGCCGTGGTGCGTTTTTCCGAAGTCATCAACGAAGGCTTGCAAGCCAATGGGCTTTCGGTGGAAGACATCGATCTATTGATTCCCCATCAAGCCAATTTGCGTATTTCGCAGTTCATTCAGCACAAGTTCCGACTTTCGGATGACAAAGTCTACAACAATATTCAAAAGTACGGCAATACCACCGCCGCATCCATACCCATTGCATTGACTGAAGCCTGGGAAGTCGGCAAAATAAAAGAAGGCGATTTGGTCGTTTTGGCCGCTTTCGGTAGTGGGTTTACTTGGGGAAGCGTCATCATTAGATGGTAAAAAAAAGCTCCTCAACCTTTAGGGATGAGGAGCTTTACCTAACGTATTACCATGTATTTTAGAGGCTAATCCAAATAAATTATAAAACGAGTTTAGGTTTTTTACATCTTAATAGACCTTCGTTTTCCGGAAATGTTTCACCGGATTTAAAAAATTAACGAAAATCTAACACAGTCTGGTTTTCTGTGGATTAGAAAAATCCTCCCCCGCCATCTTTCTCATTATCGTTTCGATTCTTTCTGGACTTAGCACGGTATTTGCCACCCCCAAAACGATAGGATAAACTCACATTCACCGTGTGGCTTTCCCAGTTGAATTGTCCAATTTGTGGATAAGGCAATTCGCCATCAAAGGAAAACTTCATGGTGTCGAAAATGTCGTTGTAGTTCAAACTAAAGGTTCCCCTGCCTTCCCAAAGAGTATAACGGGCACCAACGTTCACAAAGTACATAGGGTCGATGGTAAATTGTAGGTTTCGAGCCTTTCCGCGATAAAATCCAAAGGCAGAAAGTGTCAATTTTTGGGTTACCCTAAAATTGTTGAACATCCTAAAATTGTAAGCAAAGTTATCTACTTCGTAGGTTTGAAGGATGATGTCGTCTTCGGTTGGATTATCCGTATTGGTCAATCGTTCCGTAATACCCTTTTGGGTTTGATTGTACAAATCGAAACTGCCATTGATGCTCCACCATTTGGTTGGGCGGTAATTGCTGGAAAGCTCTACCCCATAAGCCGTAGTGTTGTCGAAGTTGTCGTAGGTTAAAATGACCTTAGTCAAATCGGTGCGGTCGATGAACAGTGCCCGGTTAATTTCGTCCTCGATGACCCTATAAAATACTCCGGCTGTGATGCTTCCTTTTTCCATGCTTCGGGTATAATTGGCTTCCATGGAATTGGTAAATTGTGGAATAAGGCTTGTCTTACCAAAGGAAGAAATGAGAGGGGTACTCCACTCACGGATGGGGTTGATCTGATCCAACCCTGGTCGATCGATACGTCGGCTATAGCTTACCTGAAACTGATTTTTTTCAGAAGGGGTATACGTAAAAAATGCTGAAGGATAGAGCTGAAAGTAATCGTTAGTGAATTTTTTGAAAACTTTATCGCCCTCCGTAGTCACAGCCACTTCGGGGTCGGTATTGATGTAAGTCAAATCATCAGTCACCACCCCAGCTTCATAGGACTCTTCCGTATCTGCGGTCACCTTAACGTTTTCAGCGCGAACTCCAATTTGAAGGCTGAATTTCTCCCACGATTTACTGAAGGTAGCGTAGGCCGAATAAATGTCTCGACTGTAGTCAAAATTGGTGCTGGGCGATTGGATGAAGGTACCTTCAATATCGAATGGATTCACGACCATTTGGTTGGAGGTCCTATCGATCAGCGAATTGAAAAGCCGCCCCTCGACACCCAATTCCAACTTGGTCGTTTCTGAGAGTGGGTTTACGTAATCTAAGTTCACGGTAAGCTGGTCTCTTTCCGTTTTCACAAAATCGCTGTAATCATTTCCCTCGGAAAAGCCATAGGAGAGAAAATCGGCGTCCTCATCGTTGTCGTAATTGTTGTAATCTACTTCCAATTCGATGTTGTGACCTTCCTTGTCAAAATCCAATTTATAATCGAAGTTGTATTGGGATGAAAGGCTCTCGGATTTATTTCTAAAGTCCTGAATCTGGTTGAAGCTGCTGTCATCATAATACTGTATATCGGTGATGCCATCAAAGCGGCCGTCATAAAGGTTTTGATTGGTGAAAAACGAAATGGTGTTTTTGTCGTTCAAATAAAAATCCACTCCAGCCTTGAAGAGATTGGACTGGCTGTGGTCGTCAAATTTGAAGAACTGCTCACTGTTGTCATCGGGGCGGAAAATGTTCCCATAATTTTCGTTGATGGAAGTATTGTGCCCCCAGTTGCCGTAAAAATTCAATTTTCCATTGCGGTAGTTCATGTCGATGGACCCATTGAATTTGGGTTGTTTTTCATAGGTCAAACTAGTACTGAGGTTCCCGTTGAAGCCAATATTGACGTTTTTATGAAGGATGATGTTAATGATACCACTCATCCCCTCTGGATTGTACTTGGCCGAAGGATTGGTAATCAATTCGATCTGTTTTATGGAACTCGAAGGAATTTGTTTCAAAAGTTGTGC
The DNA here is from genome assembly GCA_002440705.1 of Flavobacteriaceae bacterium UBA6268. Classification (GTDB taxonomy): domain Bacteria; phylum Bacteroidota; class Bacteroidia; order Flavobacteriales; family Flavobacteriaceae; genus DJVA01. The sequence goes on from DJVA01000049.1 coordinate 3,377, forward strand.
AACCGGGACGTTCGATAATTTTCCATCCACCATAACCCGTACATTTTGGTTTCCGCGCAATGCAATTTCACCAGTTTGTTGGTCCACACTCACAGACGGGAGGTTGTTCATGATATCGGAAGCTGTCGGTCCCGAAGTGACGAGATCCTTACCAACCGTTATCACTTTGCGATCCATCTTTTGCTGAATGGTGGAAACTTCTGCAGTGACCGTTACTTCGTCCAGCGATTCAACATCCTCTTCTAGGTAAATGGTCCCCAAATCCGCGTTACGGTTTTGTCGGGTAATTTCCACTTCGGTAGTGTAAGTTTTGTATCCAATGTACTGGATGGAAACGGTTTGTTTTCCCTCGGGAATTTCTTCAATGACAAATTTTCCGTTTTCATCGGTAACACCACCGGTAACTACCGTGCCATTGGCATCCTTGATGACTATGGTAACGTAGGGGATGGGCTGTTGGAGGTTTTTGTCGAAAACCGTTCCACTAATGGTGCCTAATTTTTCGGGTTCGGGATTGGCTAAGGAAGAAAGGCCCATAAAAAGGGCACAGAGTAGGAATAGGTGTCTCATTTTTTGGTTGTTTGGTTGTTTGATTTTTTTGATTGATGGTTACCGAAGCAACATCCATAGGACGATTTATCAAAATTCCTGTTACAGTTCTTGTCTTTTTTAACCTATTCTTAACAAAAACCCGGAGTCTAGAACCCCGGGCTTTGCCTTTACTGCTATTATTAACACTAACCATCAACGTAAAATATTCACAGTAAAGTTGCTGAAATATTTCAATTATATAGACGAAAGGTCTCCGAAGATGTTACAGATGGGCTTTTTTTTAACGAAGATTTAATAGTTAGTCGAGGGAAAGCATGTACTTTCGAAATTCATTTTTCTACACATGCGTAAAAAAACATTGGTACTAGGGGCTAGTAAAAACCCGCACCGCTATGCCTATATGGCCATAAGGCGTTTATTGGAAGCTGGACATGCGGTAGTGGCCTTGGGGAAAAGTGGAGGGGAAGTAAAGGGTATTCCCATTTTTTCAGGCCCTATTCCAATTGAAAAAGTTGATACCGTGACGCTTTATTTGAATCCTCTTAATCAAAAAAAATACTACGACTATTTGATATCCCTTCATCCGAAACGGGTCATTTTCAACCCTGGCACCGAAAACCCCGAGCTTTATGAGTTGTTGAGGAAAGAAGGTATTGCAGTGGAAGTAGCCTGTACTTTAGTGCTGCTTTCGACGGATCAATATTAATCCCACTACCGTCAATAGGCCGTTAAGAATCAAGATAAAGAACCCCCATTCAAAATTCAGGTAATGGGAACAGAGGAAGCTAATGGCATACCCCACAATAGGACTTACGATGGCAACAACGGGTACCCACAAATCTTTAACCGCGGTTTTGCTAAAAAGTCCAAATGCAAAAAGACCAAGTAGTGGGCCATAGGTATAGCCTGCAAAGGTGAACAGTTTTGCAATAACAGTGGCATCGGCGATGAGGTATTTGAAAACAATAATGACCATAATAAGGACCAAGGACATGCCAATGTGCACCTTCTTACGGGTTCTAACTTGCTTTCCCGGGTCGCTTTCTTTTTCAACCTCCAATAGGTCAATGCTAAACGAAGTAGTTAATGAAGTCAGGGCGCTGTCGGCGCTGGAATAGGCCGCGGCAATTAAACCCAGAATAAAAAAGAAAGCAATTCCAATCCCTAAACCAGATTGTACGGCAATTGTTGGAAATAATTGGTCTTTGTGGGCATCGATGCCATTTTGTTGCGCGTACACCGTAAGCAACACCCCTAAAGAAAGGAACAACAAGTTTACAAAAGTGAGGACAATGGTAAACCAGAACATGTTCTTTTGAGCGTCCTTTAGGTTACGGCAAGTAAGGTTTTTTTGCATCATGTCCTGATCGAGGCCAGTCATGACAATAGCAATAAAAGCCCCGCTTAAAAATTGTTTGATAAAGTAGTTTTCCGACCTCCAATCTTCAAAATAAAACACCTTGGACATCTTATTTTCTGCAACAAAATTGAAAATAGTACTGCCATCTAGTCCTAAGTCATTGGCAATAAAATAGATGGCAACACCAACCGCTATCAACATGAAAAGCGTTTGTAGGGTATCGGTCAATACAATGGTCTTGATTCCATTTTTAAATGTATATAACCATATCAGTAGTACTGTGATGGTTACCGTAACCCAAAATGGCATGTTTTTGAATACCAAATTTTGTAAGACCGTAGCTACAAGGTATAACCGAAAGCTTGCGCCAATAATTCTTGATAATAAGAAAAAGGAAGCACCGGTTTTATAAGAACTTTTCCCAAAACGACCTTCTAAATAGGTATAGATAGAAGTTAGGTTAAGTTTGTAATACAAAGGCAGTAGTACAGTGCCAATCACAAAATATCCAAGGATATACCCCAACACTACCTGAAAATAGCTGAAACTTGAGGTTTCTACCCAACCCGGTACCGAAATAAAAGTAACTCCGCTCAGGGAAGCCCCTATCATGCCAAAGGCAACTAGGTACCAGGGAGATTGTTTGGACGCTTTAAAAAATACTTCGTTACTATCGCCTTTACCCGTAAAATAAGAAATGAGCAACAGGAGCGCAAAATAACCGGCAATCAGCAAAAATACATGTAAAGGCTGCATTTGTTAGATTTCGAAGTGACCGTAAAAATACAAAGAATCACCACCTAGCCCCATTTTTTTTCATACTTTTGAGAGGTACTGAAAAAAATTCTTTAACTACCTTACAAGCTAATGAAAATGAAAAGATTACTAATACTCATGGGATTCCTAACAGTGCAAGGGGCATTTGCTCAGGAATACCTTCTAATGATTGAAGATGGAACGCATACCGTTCAAGAAATAGTCGACAATGCCGAAGCCTATTTTGTTGATAAAGACAAAGGGGAAGATTCCGAATACGTTAAGTTCAAGCGCTGGGAGTACATGGCTTATAAGTTGATGGACGACCAGGGTTATTTAACCCCTATTACCGAGCGCATTGCACAACTGGAAGCTTACAATGCCTACCTCAACCAAACCGCTTCCCAAAGACAAAGCCTTTTTGACGACTGGCAGGAATTGGGTCCCGACTACTGGAATGCTACCACACACTGGAGTCCAGGAGTGGGAAGGATTACGGGGATAGCCGTAGACCCCTCCAATAATAGTCATATCATTGTTGGTGCAAATACAGGAGGTGTATGGAGTACCTTGGATGGAGGAGCCAACTGGACCCCCCTTGGAGATTATTTTTCAAACCTTTATGTCTACTCGGTTGCCATCGACCCCAACGATGCGGATACCTATTTCTTTGGATCATCCTCTGGATTAATTTACAAATCTACAGACGCAGGATCTACTTGGAACCTCTTGGGAACCGCAGGAACCTCTTTGGTGAACAAAATATTGTTACACCCCACCGACCCCAACATTCTTTATGCCAGTGTTCAGAATAGTGGCATTTTTCGATCTTCAGATGGAGGCGCAAACTGGGTGAAAGTAGTCAACGCTGAAGTTAGGGGCTACGATGTGGAATTCAAACCAGGAGACCCCGATACAGTTTATGCATCGGGATTGGGGGTGCATGTTTCTACGGATGGGGGCCTCAATTGGACTACAGTCTCCGGTTTTAGTACAGGCCCCAAAATGATGGGGATCTCCCCAGATGACCCATCGGTAGTATATGTGGTTGAAGCACAGTCGGGGGCTGGTGGCTTCAATGGGTTTTATGTTTCTACGGACAGTGCAGGTTCATTTACCATGTTGAACCATACAGGAAGGAATTATTTTGGGTACGATACTGCAGGGTTTGACCCTGGAGGGCAGGCTCCAAGGGATATGGATATTACGGTCAATCCAAACGATGTAAATGAAGTACACATCGCTGGGGTATTGACCTGGCGTTCTACCGATGCCGGAGTCACCTTCAATTGTACGGCAGATTGGGTCCCCGGAAATGCAGCAGCTGCCAATATAGGATATTGCCATGCCGATGTAGATATTTTAGAATTTGTAGGTACCAATTTGTTTGTTGGGACTGATGGTGGCATTTACAAAGCGGCCAATACCTCTAATGTTAATGCCAATTATTATGAAGATTTGACTACCGGTATAGGAATTCGTCAATTTTATAAAATAGGCATTACGCAAACACCTCAGGTTCAGGTAACAGGAGGCTCACAGGATAATGGAAGCTCTTTTTACAACTCCAATACTGGGGTCTGGATCGACTGGATTGGAGCGGATGGAATGGAAGGATTTATTGATAAAGACAACCCTCTTACCATGTACGGAATGATCCAATTTGGAGGGATGTACCGTACCGACAACGGAGCGGTTTCTTTGTCCGATATTCCTGAACCCAATGGGAATTCAGGGAACTGGGTGACACCTTTCGAGCAAGATCCCTTTATTACCAATACAATATACTCGGGTTTTGACAGGGTTTATGTGAGTGCTAATAAAGGAGGGACATGGAGTCCCATCTCCCAAGCGTTTGGCAGTAATCTCGATCAGTTGAAAATAGCACCTTCTAACAACCAAGTAATGTACACTTCAAGAAATGCATTTCTTTACCGTACAACGGATGGTGGCGCAACCGATTGGACACAAATGACCACCCCCGGTGGATTCATCAATTCTATTGCCATCCACCCTAGTAATCCCGACAAGATTGCTGTGGCCCTTTCAGGGTCCAATCGGGTTAAAGTATCGGACGATGGTGGTCAAACGTGGCAGGATTATGCTTTGAACCTCCCTAACTTCAGTGCCTTGGCTGTGGTTTGGCACGACAACGGTGATGATGGACTTTACCTAGGTATGGATTACGGTGTCTACTACATAGACAATACCTTTTCCGATTGGCAGCCGTTCATAACCAATCTTCCAAATGTGATTGTCAATGAATTGGAAATTAATTTGGCCGATAGTAAAATTTATGCAGGTACCTATGGAAGAGGATTATGGGCTTCCCCGCTCTATGGAGTGGTTCAAGGAATTGATGATGTCCTTACACCGCAATCGGTTGTGATGTACCCCAATCCCAATGAGGGTACCCTTAACATAGCATATCCTGGACAGGTTGATGTGGACCTCAGGGTATTCAATATTGCTGGAAAATTAGTAATCTATCAACCCGACCAAAATTTAAACCAAAGCCTAAAACTGGACCTCTCCCAACTTCAACGAGGGGTATACTTCGTTCGAGTGAATAGCAGCAAAGGTGTGGTGACACAAAAAATAGTGAAGCAATAACCGCTTTGCAATCCATAGAAAAGCCTCAAAACGGAACTCGCTTTGAGGCTTTTTTTATATCTTTCCAGCAACAATCAAAGTATGGATTTTTCTTCTAAACTACTGGAAAACGCAGTCAATGAAATGTCCCAACTGCCCGGCATTGGAAAACGTACAGCCTTGCGATTGGTATTGCATCTTCTAAGGCAACCGGAATCGCAGACCGTGCGACTGTCCCATAGTTTGAAACAACTGCGCGAGGAGATCAATTTCTGCAAAAACTGCCATAATATTTCAGATACCGAAATATGCGAGATCTGTGCCAACCCCAATAGGGATGAAGCCTTGGTCTGCGTTGTGGAGGACATTCGCGATGTGATGGCTATTGAAAACACCAGCCAGTTTCAGGGACATTACCATGTATTGGGGGGCAAAATATCACCCATGGATGGAATAGGCCCTGGAGATCTTCATATCGACACGTTGGTGGAAAAGATAAAAAAGGGAAGTGTCCGGGAGTTGATACTCGCTTTAAGCTCGACCATGGAGGGCGACACCACCAATTTTTACATTTTTAAACAATTGGAAGGGAAGGAGGTATTGGTCACCACCATTGCCCGTGGTATTGCTGTTGGGGACGAGTTGGAATATGCCGATGAAGTTACCCTTGGGAGAAGCATTCTTCACCGGGTCCCTTTTGAAGGATCTTTAAAAAGTTCATAAGAGTGAAGCTTTCTGTAATCATCCTTAATTACAATGTTCGCTTTTTTCTTGAACAGTGTTTGATTTCCGTAAAACGTGCCCTCAAGGGGATGGATGCAGAAATTATTGTTGTGGATAATGCCTCGGTAGACGATAGTTGCGCAATGGTGAAGGATCAATTTCCCGAAGTAAAACTTCTTCAGAATAAAGAAAACCTTGGGTTCAGTATTGCAAATAACTTGGCAGCAGCAGCAGCCAAAGGAGAATACCTCTGCATCCTGAACCCCGATACGGCTGTGGCGGAAGATACTTTTGTAAAATGCCTGGAATACATCGAAAGCACACAAAAGATAGGTGCTTTGGGAATTTATTACATGGACGGTACGGGCAATTTTTTACCGGAAAGCAAAAGAAATCTCCCCACCCCCAAACGGTCCCTTTTGAAATTCTTGGGCTATAGCCGTGGGAAAAATGGGTATTATGCCAAATACCTTCAAGAAAAAGGAGAAGGCACAGTCGAAATCCTGGCAGGAGCCTTCATGCTTTTAAGGCGCGATTTGTACGTACAAGTGGGTGGGTTTGATGAGGATTATTTTATGTATGGGGAAGACATAGACCTCTGCTATAAAATTTCCAAGCAAGGGCTTCAAAATCATTATTACGGTAATGTTTCACTGTTGCATTATAAAGGCGAAAGTACCCAGAGGGATACCCATTACCTGAACCGGTTTTATGGGGCCATGCATATTTTCTATCGCAAGCATTTCAGTAAAAACCCGCTATTGAACGCCTTGGTTTTTGGAGGGATTGCCGTCACTAAATTCTTCAAAAAGCATAAAAAGGAAAAGCACACTAAGCATTATTTGGATGAAGTGTGGGTACTCACCGAAAACCTGAATTTTTTGAGAGCAATTTCTGAATTATTCGAATTGCCCGTAAAATCGGTCGCCAAACGGGCCGTTGAAGAAGATTTGGTATCGAACAAAATGCTGGTCTTTGATGCCGATTACCTTCCTTATAAGTCCATCTTTGAATTTATGCAAAAACAGAAAAATCGGGACAATTCTTTTCGCATCAAACCTCCCGGAAGAAACTTTATCATTGGCAGCGATCAAAGCGATATGAAAGGGGAGGTGCACCAACTTAATTTGTGAATGCTTTAAACGAGCGACAATTTTTGGCAAACCTTTTAGAAAATAGCAAAGCAAAACCCTCAAATTTCATTAATTTTGCATCCACTTAGACCAAGTGAGTATCGAAAGACTATGGCAAGATTTGAACTGAAATTACCAAAAATGGGTGAAAGCGTTGCTGAGGCAACTATCACGAATTGGCTTAAAAGTGTGGGCGATTCCATTGAAATGGATGAGGCTGTTCTTGAAATTGCCACCGACAAGGTAGACAGTGAGGTCCCCAGTGAAGTGGAAGGCGTTTTGGTGGAACAACTTTTCAACGTAGACGATGTGGTGCAAGTAGGGCAAACCCTTGCCATCATTGAAACCAATGGGCAAATGAGTCCTGTTGAAGCGGAGGCTCTTGTAGAACCAAAAACCCCTGAAGTTTCGCAAGAAATCATTAGCGAAGTAGAAGGTCGTGTTGAAAACGCTAAGGCATCGGTTCAGCCAACCATCGAAAGCAGCGGCGAACGCTTCTATTCTCCTTTGGTCAAGAACATGGCTGCTGCCGAAGGGATTTCCCAAACAGAATTGGATGCCATCCAAGGAACAGGTAAAGAGGGGCGTGTGACCAAAAACGACATGCTTGCCTATTTGGAAAACAGGGGAAAACAACCCGCACTCACTGCCAGTGATACAACTTCAGTTACTTCGGGTACGGTCGTGAAGACAACCCCTGAAAAACAAGTAGCCAAACCCCCGGTATCTGTAAATGGCGGTGATGAAATCATCGAAATGACCCGTATGGGCAAACTCATTGCCCATCACATGGTCGAAAGTATGGCAACATCGGCCCATGTGCAAAGTTTTGTGGAATGTGATGTTACCAATATCTGGAATTGGCGCAATAAGGTTAAAGATGCTTTTGAAAAGCAAGAAGGCGAGAAGCTTACCTTTACACCAATCTTTATGGAGGCCGTGGCCAAAGCCCTTCGTGATTTTCCAATGATGAACATACAAGTAGATGGTGACCGCATCATTAAAAAGAGGGACATCAATTTAGGGATGGCTGCCGCATTACCCGACGGAAACCTCATTGTTCCCGTCATCAAAAAGGCCGATCAACTCAATTTGGTAGGCATGAGTAAAACCGTAAACGATCTAGCCAACAGGGCTCGAAACAATCAACTGAAACCTGACGAAATCCAAGGAGGTACCTATACGGTGACCAACGTGGGGACTTTCGGAAGCGTGATGGGAACCCCCATCATCAACCAACCCCAAGTGGGTATTTTGGCCTTGGGTGCCATCCGTAAAGTGCCTGCCGTGATTGAAACCCCGGACGGTGATTTTATTGGTATCCGCTATAAAATGTTCCTGTCCCATAGTTACGACCACCGTGTGGTCAATGGGGCTTTGGGCGGGCAATTTGTGAAGCGTGTGGCCGATTACTTGGAAGCTTGGGATGTTAAAAGAGCTATTTAATTGTTGAGCTCACCAGCCACCTTTTCTAGTTCATCGTATCCAAAAATCGTATATGTTTTGTTCCAAATAACAGGAAAGCGTATTTGGGTATTTTCTTTCAGCTCATTGTTGATAAAATTCATAAACTGCCGGTAAAGGCTGGGGTCTTCATCAAGATTGAAATTCCTGAAATTTACCCTTTCCGATTCCAGCAAAGCAACGAGTACTTCGCATTTTTCACAGTTTGAAATCGAAAAAATAACAATTTTGCCTTTTAGGACATTTTCAATATCCACCACTTGCTTTTCGTAGGTAACCGACACGCTGTTATCCCGATTTTCGTTCACAATAAGATCGTACGTATAACTGGAAGGAATACCTGAAAGCTCGATAAGTGTAGTCATGGGCACTTTTGAAAAAGGGGGGATGTCCTTCAATATGGGCTTATCGGCACTACGGCGGTAGCCTTCCGCAAAGACCATCAGGAATACGTTCAAGGTATCGGCGGTTGTATTTTCGGCCATTAAGACCAAGCGTTTTCCAGTCTTCTTTTCGGAAATTAGCACTTGCTCCTGCTGCGCATTGGTCATGCACAGGGATAGTAATGCGATGAATAGAATTACTTGCTGCTTCATACTGAAAAACGAAGATAATAATCCTATTTTTGTAGCACAAACCATACCATGGAATTACAACTGCACAAACCCATTTGCTTTTTCGATCTTGAGACCACAGGCATCAATGTGGCTTCCGATCGCATTGTTGAAATTTCGATCCTAAAAGTGTTCCCTAATGGGAATAGGGAAAGTCATACTTGGCGCGTCAATCCCGAAATGCCCATACCAAAACAGGCCAGCGCGGTGCACGGTATTACGGACGAGATGGTAGCCAGTGAACCTACTTTTCGCGAATTGGCTTCCACAGTTTACCAATTGTTGAAAGACAGCGATTTGGGTGGTTTTAACAGCAATCGTTTTGACATTCCTTTACTTGCGGAAGAACTTTTGCGGGCCGAAATCGATTTTGATATGAAAAAGGCCTTGTCCGTAGACGTGCAGACCATTTTTCACAAAATGGAAAAACGCACCCTCGAAGCTGCCTACAAGTTCTATTGCGATAAAACCTTGGAAGATGCCCACAGTGCCGCCGCCGATACCATGGCCACTTACGAGGTGCTGAAAGCGCAATTGGCCAAATATCCTGATTTGGAAAATAACATTCCTTTTTTGGCCGATTTCAGTTCGCATCGCGAGTTTGCCGATTTTGCAGGCTTCATTGGTTACGACAAGAATGGCGAGGAGGTATTTAATTTTGGAAAGCATAAGGGTGTTTTGGTTGAAGAAGTATTGGAAAAAGAGCCCGGATATTTTGGATGGTTGCTCAATGCCGATTTCCCACTGTATACTAAAAAAGTGTTGACTCGAGTGAAACTCCGAAAATTCAATAGTTGATGAAAATTATATGTGTTGGGCGAAATTATGCGGCGCACATTGCCGAGTTAGACAGTGAACGTCCCAAAGACCCTGTTCTTTTTTTAAAACCCGACAGTGCCATCATATTAAAAAACAATCCTTTTGTGATTCCTGAATTTTCCCAGGATATCCATTATGAAGTGGAACTATTGGTCAAAATCAATAAAATTGGGAAACACATCGACCAAAAATTTGCGCACAAGTATTACGATGAAATTGGATTGGGAATCGATTTTACGGCACGCGATCTTCAAAATAAGCTGAAAGACAAAGGCTTGCCCTGGGAAAAAAGCAAAGCTTTCGACGGTTCGGCACTAATTGGTAATTTCCTTCCAAAAACCGAATTCCTATCCGTAGACGCTATTTCCTTTTCCCTGGAACGCAATGGGGAGGTGGTCCAACAAGGGAATTCGTCCTTGATGCTTTGGAAAATTGATGCGTTAATCGAATATATTTCAAAATATTTCACATTAAAGATTGGAGATATTATCTTTACAGGCACTCCTTCCGGTGTGGGAAAAGTATTTCCAAACGATTCACTCAAGGGATTCATAGAAGGGAAGGAACAGTTTTCCGTTAAAGTTAAATAAGATGAGCAAGTTATATTCCATAGACAGCCTTAAGGAGATTGCAGGCGATGATGCCGATTTTATGGGAGTGGTGGCCCAAACCTTTTTGGACGAAATTCCACCCGATTTGAAAGCCATGGTTGAAGCCGTTGAAAACGATAACCGGGAGTTAGCCTATCAATTTGCCCACAAAATGAAGCCCAACATTGAGATGTTTGGCATCGACTTGCTCAAACAAATTACCGGTATCGAATCGTGGACCAAAACTTCGAAGAACATCAATTCAATTCAAACGATGGTCGACGAAGTCAATGCCACACTTCATGAAGTATTCGAGCAACTCAAATCCGATTTCAACCTGTAATCCATGTTAGCGGAAATTGTGACTATTGGCGATGAGATTCTCATCGGCCAGATTGTGGATACCAATTCGGCTTTCATCAGCCAACAGCTCAACAAAATTGGGGTTCAGGTATACCAAATTACCTCCATTCAAGACGACAGGGAGCACATTCTCCAAACCTTGAACGAAGTTTCCAAGCGTGCCAATTTAGTGCTAGTAACGGGTGGGTTGGGACCTACCAAGGATGACATTACCAAACAATGCTTTTGTGAGTTTTTGGGCGATACTTTGGTACGGGATGCGAATTCTGAATCCAATATCCGGCATTTATTTGAAAAATACTTCAGCAAAGTACCCACTCAAATGAATCTGGACCAAGCTTTGGTGCCTTCCACTGCAACGGTGTTAATCAACGCCAATGGAACGGCACCTGGAATGTGGATGGAAAAAGAGGGAGTGGTGTTTGTTTCGCTTCCAGGGGTTCCTTATGAAATGAAACACCTGTTGCTTCAACAAGTGCTTCCCAAAGTCATAGAACATTTCGACAGACCTTTCATCTATCATAAAACGTTACTTACTTACGGAATGGGAGAGAGTTCCATTGCTGAACGCATTGCGGTCTGGGAAAATGCGTTGCCCAAACACATCAAGCTGGCGTACCTGCCTTCTTTGGGGAAAGTAAGGTTGCGATTGTCTTCCAAAGGTGTCGATGAAAAAATGCTTCACGAAGAGGTCAACGCGCAAATGGATCAATTACAGACCCAGTTGAAGGACATTGCCATAGGTTATGAAGATGAAACCTCCCTAGTAGGACGTATTGGCGAAGTGCTTCTTAAAAAAGACCAAACATTAAGCTTGGCCGAAAGCTGTACCGGAGGCGCCATTGCCGAGGAAATTACGCAGCATGCCGGGGTGTCATCTTTTTACAGGGGAAGTATTATTCCCTATGCTACCGAGCTAAAAACGTCCATCTTGGGTGTGGATGCCCAATTGATTGCAAAATACAATGTGGTAAGCAATCCCGTTGCCGAAGCGATGGCCCAAAGGTCCAATGTACTTTTTAAAACGGATTATGCCATTGCCACCACCGGAATAGCAGGCCCTGCCAAAGGCGATGGTAACGATGAAGTAGGTACCGTTTGTATTGCCATTGCTGGACCCAAAAGGGTTATTTCCGAAAAATTTCTATTTGGTAAAGTTCGGGAGCGAGTTATCCGAAAAGCAGTCAACAAGGCCCTGGAACTCTTATGGTACGAAATTTCAAAAAACTGAAATACTTTTATTGCAGAACATAATTATTTTCTTAAATTTGCACCCTGTTTAAAATTATCGATCAAATAATAGGTTATGTCAAGAGTTTGTGAGCTTACGGGAAAGAAAGCGATGGTTGGGAACAACGTATCCCATGCGATGAACAAAACCAAGCGTAAATTTAACGTAAATTTGGTGAAGAAGCGTTTCTACATTCCTGAAGAGGACAAGTGGATTAAGCTAAAGGTTTCTACGGCAGCCATCAAGAACATCAATAAAAAAGGAATTTCTGCGGTTATTAAGGAAGCCCGCGAAAAAGGTTACTTGAACAAGTAATCCATAACCACAATCGTTACGTACCATGGCAAAAAAAGGAAACAGAGTACAGGTTATTTTGGAATGTACAGAGCATAAAGAAAGCGGCATGCCCGGGACCTCCCGTTACATTACCACCAAGAACAAAAAGAACACGCCAGACCGTATGGAGTTGAAAAAATTCAATCCCATCCTAAAGCGCATGACCGTTCATAAAGAAATTAAATAAGACCACCCTTATACAAAATTAAGCGACATGGCAAAGAAAGCAGTAGCATCATTACAAACCGGTTCCAAGCGATTGACCAAAGCCATTAAAATGGTGAAATCCGAAAAAACGGGAGCCTACACTTTTGTGGAATCCATCATGGCCCCTGAGTTGGTCAACGACTGGTTAAACAAAAAGTAAGCTTAAAACGATATTCTTGAAGGCCACTTTTTTACAAAGGTGGCTTTTTGTATTTTTGGCGTTCCCGCTTTTGGCGGGGCGGGCTTTCACCGCTACGCGGTAGTACGGTTCAATCCCTAACGCATTTCATAACAAACCCATTGTGGTAGCATGAGTTTTTTTAAAAGCATATTTTCCAAAGAAAAGAAGGAAACCCTCGACAAAGGATTGGAGAAATCCAAAACCTCCTTTTTCGATAAACTGTCCAAAGCCGTTGCCGGAAAGAGCAAGGTGGATGACGACGTGTTGGATAACCTTGAAGAAGTGCTGGTCTCCAGTGATGTAGGGGTCAATACCACCCTTAAAATCATCGATCGCATTGAGGCTCGGGTGGCAAAGGATAAATACTTGGGAACCGATGAACTTAACCAAATCCTTCGGGAGGAAATTGCAGGACTTTTAAGCGAAACCCATTCGGGCAATGCTAGTGAATTTCACATTCCGTCCGGTAAGAAACCTTATGTAATTATGGTGGTTGGAGTGAATGGGGTTGGGAAAACCACGACCATCGGGAAATTGGCATTTCAATTTAAAAAGGCGGGAAAAAAAGTGATTTTGGGGGCAGCCGATACCTTCCGCGCTGCTGCTATTGACCAATTGCAAATTTGGGCCGACCGTACTGAAGTGCCCATCGTTAAGCAAAGCATGGGAAGCGATCCGGCTAGTGTGGCGTTCGATACCTTGCAAAGCGCTGTAAAACAGGATGCCGATGTGGTCATTATCGATACTGCGGGACGACTTCACAATAAAGTAAACCTCATGAACGAGTTGACCAAGGTAAAGCGCGTCATGCAAAAGGTAATTCCCGAAGCACCCCACGAAGTTTTGTTGGTGCTGGATGGTTCTACTGGGCAAAATGCATTCGAGCAGGCCAAGCAGTTCACAGCCGCTACCGAGGTGACTTCCCTGGCGGTGACCAAACTGGACGGGACCGCAAAGGGTGGTGTGGTCATAGGGATCAGTGACCAGTTTCAAATTCCGGTGAAATACATCGGCGTAGGTGAGGGCATGGAAGACCTACAGGTGTTCAATAAACTGGAATTTGTGGATTCTTTTTTTAAGTAATCAAAATTATACGTTTTAAAGTATCCCCAGATTTAGTCACAGCGAATTTAGGAGAAGTTTAAAAAGGGATTCTTTTTTTGATTACATTCGCTGCCAAATTTTCACCCCTATATGATTCACCCGCATACCGAGTTGAAATTCATCAACGATGAGGTGGGCCACGGTGTCGTCGCCACTCAGTTCATTCCTACCGGCACCATTACTTGGGTCATGGACCAATTGGACCGCGAATTTACCCCCAAGCAATTCCAAAAAATGAACGCCCTATACCAAAACATTCTGGAAACCTACACCTTCCGGACCAGTAAGGGCAACTTGGTATTGTGCTGGGATCATGGGCGTTTTGTGAACCACAGTTTCAAGTCCAATTGCATTTCCACAGCCTACGATTTTGAAATAGCCGTAAGGGATATCCAGCCTGGGGAACAACTTACGGACGATTATGGGTACTTGAACATTACAGAGCCTTTCAAGGCAGTGGATGAAGGGACCAAACGCAAAACCGTATATCCAAACGATCTTGAAAAGTATCACCAATTATGGGACAAACAATTGGCGAACAGTTTCCCCAAGATTGCGGAGGTCGCCCAACCACTTACACCCTTACTGTCCGAAAAAACAAAAAAAGAAATCGATCTGGTGCTTTCTGGCAAAAAACCTTTGGCCTCAATCTTGGAATTGTATTATAGGAAATAGCCATTTCCATTCGCCAAGTTTCAAGTATCTTTGCGATTCCAAAATAGGCTCATGCGTACCAAAAGTTTAAAGAAGAACAAAATCAATGTGGTGACCCTTGGCTGCTCCAAAAATGTCTACGACAGTGAAGTGTTGATGGGTCAATTACGTGCCAACAACAAGGAGGTAGTACATGAAGAGGAAGGCAACATCGTAGTGATCAATACCTGTGGTTTCATTGCCAATGCTAAAGAAGAAAGTGTCAATACCATCTTGGAATTTGTTCAAAAAAAGGAGGAAGGATTGGTGGATAAAGTCTTTGTGACAGGGTGCCTCTCCGAACGCTACAAACCAGACTTGCAGAAGGAAATTCCTCATGTGGACCAGTATTTTGGAACTACCGAGTTGCCCTCCCTCTTGAAGGCCTTGGGGGCCGATTATAAGCACGAGCTCATTGGTGAACGTCTTACCACCACGCCCAAAAATTATGCTTATCTGAAAATTGCCGAAGGCTGTGATCGCCCATGTTCTTTTTGCGCCATCCCACTGATGCGGGGCAAACACCGCAGCACACCGATTGAAGATTTGGTGACCGAAACTCAAAAATTGGCCGCCAACGGTGTCAAGGAATTAATTCTGATCGCGCAGGATCTAACCTATTATGGTTTGGACTTATATAAAAGGAGAGCTCTGGCCGACCTGCTTCAAGCATTGGTAAAAGTAGAAGGCATAGAATGGATACGTTTGCATTATGCTTTCCCAACAGGGTTTCCCATGGAAGTCCTTGACGTGATGCGCAACGAACCTAAAATATGTAACTACATCGACATTCCGTTGCAGCATATTTCCGATACCATTCTTAAGTCCATGCGTCGGGGGACAACCCAAGCGAAGACAACAAAATTGCTGCAAGAGTTTAGGGATGAAGTACCGGGAATTGCCATCCGCACCACGCTCATTGTAGGATATCCTGGAGAGACAGAAGCCGATTTTCAATTGCTCAAGGACTGGGTTGCCGAAATGCGTTTCGAGCGCCTGGGGTGCTTTACCTATTCCCACGAAGAAAATACTCATGCGTTTCAATTGGAGGACGACGTCCCCGAGGAACTCAAAATGCAGCGGGCAAACGAAATCATGGAATTACAATCCCAGATTTCCTGGGAATTGAACCAAGAAAAAATTGGGAAGCAATTTCGGGTATTGATCGATCGAAAAGAGGGCAGCTATTATGTGGGAAGAACCGAGTTTGATAGTCCGGATGTGGATAATGAAGTTTTGATCAATGCCGATGATGGCTATTTGCGGACCGGGGAATTCTTTGAAGTTGAAATTATGGATGCTTCTGATTTTGACTTGTATGGAACCGTTGTTAAAACGCATTGATTTTTTTCAGAAATATAAAAGGTAGATCTATCACTTCCATCACTTTAAAATTTCTTACTACCTTTATTCACTTAAATAACCCATCTTTAGTTCATGGAAAAAAGAATTGATGTTTTGAACATCGTACTTATTTTCTTGTCTTTGATTGTAGCGATTTTTATTCCCTTCAAGCTTTTTTTGTTTTCATATGCCATCTTGGGACCGCTCCACTATCTTACCGAAATTAATTGGTTAAAAGACAAAGGCTATTTTGTGTCTTCCAATAGCAAATGGATAAAGGTTTTTATAATCTTTACCGTCTTTATCTCCATTTACCCTATTTATAAATTGTTTGATTTTGCATTGGACAATTCTTTTTCAGGACTACTGAAATTTGTATCCGGAAATTATAAAATTTTTATCCTTACGGCCTTTCTTTTTTCTACAGGGTTGTTATTTTTTAGGAAAGCTTGGCAACTCGCTTTGAACCTATTGGCGAGTTTTATAATTGCGATTGGCATGTATTTTTTTCTACCCAAATGGTTATTCTTACTGGGATTGTTTTTGCCAACCATCGTCCATGTTTACCTTTTTACCCTTCTCTTCATGTTGTATGGCAATATGAAATCGAAGAGCGGGTTTGGTTTTTTGGGATCTGCACTCCTTTTATTGGTGCCTTTTTTCATTATCTTCATGAATATTGATGTGACGTCCTATATGGTTTCACAGCGAACAGCCACTATTTACGATGCCAGTAAATTCCTGAATCTAAATTACATTATGACCGGGTTGTTTGATGGTTATAAAGATGGTAAATTTTATGTGCTGTCTCCGGTAGGGATCAAAGTTCAGATTTTTATTGCATTTGCTTATACCTACCATTACTTAAATTGGTTTTCCAAAACTTCCATTATAGGCTGGAAAAAATCCCTAACCAAAAGAAAATCACTTTACATACTTTTAATCTGGGCTTCGGCCGTTGGGATTTATCTGTACGACTTCTATACAGGGCTTATAGCACTTTACTTTTTAAGTGTTTTACATGTTCTATTTGAGTTTCCCCTCAATGCAATAACCATTAAATCCCTCTTTAGGTTTAAGAGAAAAAAAGTAGCTGTATAAAATTGTCTTTGAAGAAACTCCTAATTATAGGTCATACCTTTCCTGAGCCAAGTACTACCGCAGCAGGCCGTAGGATGATGCAGCTTATTTCCTTGTTTAAGGCGTTTGATTGGCAAATTGCATTTGCCACTAATGCTTCGCCTTCAGAATATTCCGAACATTTGGAATTGCACGGAATCGATTGTCATTCCATCCTCTTGAACGATGCCTCTGTGGATGCTTGGCTTCTAAAGTTAGCACCCGATGCTGTGCTCTTTGATCGATTTCTCACTGAAGAACAGTTTGGATGGAAGGTAGTGGAGCAATGCCCCGACGCCCTTCGGATTTTGGACACCGAGGATTTACATTTTTTGAGGAAAGCAAGAGAAATAGCTTTTAAAAACAACGAACCTGTAAATTTTTATACCGAAACGGCCAAAAGAGAGTTGGCCAGCATCCTTCGATGCGATCTTTCTTTAATCATTTCTTCGGTTGAAATGGAACTGCTTTCCAGACAATTTCATATTCCTGAAAACGTATTGTTCTACTTGCCCCTTTTTGTGGATGAAATCCCTCAATCCATCCATTCCTTCGAGGAGCGGAAACATTTTATCACGGTTGGGAATTTTCAACACGCGCCCAATGCAGATTCGGTGATTTATTTGAAGGAATCCCTTTGGCCAGAAATAAGGAAATCCATTCCCGAAGCGCAGTTGCATTGCTATGGGGCATATGTGCCCAAAAACATTTCCTCCTTGCATGATGAAAAGAATGGCTTTTTGATACAGGGATGGCTAGAAGATTTAGATGCTGCCATGAAACAGGCCCGGGTTTGTCTGGCGCCATTGCGTTTTGGGGCAGGAATAAAGGGAAAAATTATGGATGCTACATGCAACGGAACTCCTGTTGTTACCACTAATATTGGGGCTGAAGGCATGTCTGGATTAGCAATAACAGCAAGCACAGAGGATGATTTTATACAGAATTCCCTAGAAGTTTACTTGAATAAAAACTCTTGGGGAAGGCAACAACAACAGGCCTTTCATGTTCTTGAGCACCATTTTTTAAAAAGTAATTTTCAGCAAAAGTTTTTTGATACAATAACCTGGATCCAAAAAAATTTAAAGACTTTCCGTGAAAATCATTTCATTGGGCAAATTTTGCAGCACCAATCACTTCAAGCAACCAAATACCTTGGGAAATGGATTGAGTTGAAAAATAAGCAGCTCTAACCGCAGATAGCTATTTTTTATTCTTTTTGATTTGTTGTCTGACTCAAAAATGTTAGGACGACAAAAATTAAGTATTTCTACTTAATTGAAACAAAGGCGGTTAGGTATACTTTTGATTGGCGTAATGCGCAAGTTATGGAACAACAAAAGGAAACCCCTTATCGTGTAGGGGAATGGTTGCCTAGCGATCGTTTGGTATTGGAAAATTGGTTGAAAGATTTGATTGTGGAAGTGGAGAACACACCAAAACCTATGCATCCGGTGATCCTGGAATTAAAGGACCTTATTGAAAGTGATCCCAAACTATTCATGCTTTTTACTTTGATGTTCCAGCAGGTTCCGGAAAAATACAAGCACAACCCAGCGGGGGGGCCACAGGTTCGTAACTATTTGCAAGCCTTGCAACTTATTAATACGGTGTTGACCAAAGCCCCCGAATTCAACCTTTCAGGGTTGGTGGGTTTTCCCATCAATGCCATATTTGACTATGCCATGGGGACTCACGCTGGTTTTGCGGCTTTTTTGGACGCAGGCCTCAATAAGCAACTCAAAAAGGTACTCAATGCATGGGGTACTTTCTTAAAGTCTGCCGATTCGGTGTATGTATTGAATAAAAATCCCAGAAGCGGATGGTTTGGGGAAGATGCTCGAAAGCAAATGCCTCATTTTGACGAAGAGTTTCAATGCGATCCTTTAGCACCGTACCATGGATTTGTTTCTTGGGACGATTTCTTTACGCGTAAATTTAGAGAGGGTGTAAGGCCAGTAGCCTCTCCCGATGATGATGCCATAATTGTTAATGCATGCGAGTCGGCTCCTTACCGAATGAGTGTGAATGTACACCATAAGGACACGTTTTGGATAAAGGGCCAGCCGTATTCCTTGGGACATATGTTGAACCATGATTCCTGGACCCCAATTTTTGAAGGAGGGACCATTTACCAAGCCTTTTTGAGTGCCCTTAGTTACCATCGCTGGCATAGTCCGGTAAGTGGAACCATCAAGAAAGCCTATGTTATTGATGGTACTTATTATTCAGAAACCCCTGCGGAGGGATATGACCCCTCCGGACCCAATAAATCACAAGGTTTTATCACTGAAGTGGCGACACGGGCACTCATTTTCATCGAAGCAGATAACCCCAATATTGGCTTGATGTGTTTCATGCCAGTGGGCATGGCAGAGGTATCTACCTGCGACATTACCGTATACGAAGGACAGCATGTAAAAAAAGGGCAGGAAATAGGAATGTTCCATTTTGGCGGATCTACCCATTGCCTTATTTTTCAACCCAAAGTCAAATTGGATTTTGACTTTCACGGGCAAACACCTGGGCTGAATTCCAGTAACATTCCCATCAATAGTCGTATCGCAACGGTTTTGAAGTAATTGACCTTTCGTTTATTTCAATCAATCCAAAACAAATACATTGCTGTTTACTAGGAAGAGACTGTTTACAAAAAACAATTTGCCGTTTTCCCAAAAGGAACGGAACAAGACATCGTCCACAAAGTAAACCATGCTGCCATTACCGATGCGAGCTTCACCAAATACCAAGGAATTTTTAAGACCGGCTTTGGCATCATTTCCGGAAAATCCAGAAACACTTTCGGCCGCTCCTTCAATGTACCCCACATTATAACCTTCTTCCAAAAATTGATAGGAATCATTTCCCAGTTTTAAACTGAAGTAGGTATTTCCGTAACCAAAGGCCATGGGATGAGAAGGGTCCAGCGTCACTTTATAAATGCTTCCCGTAATAAAATCCTTGACACTGGCACGTTCGCGTTGGTCGTATGGAATTAGATTTCCCTGTGGAGTACCCTCGTTTTCTTTGGTTTCGTTGGAATGTTTCTTCAAGTCAAACCCTTCTTTACCTTCGAAAGTTTTAAGCGCATTATCAATGGCAATTACTTTGCCTCCCTGTTGTATCCAACTTTTCAATTCGCCAAGAGTACTTTCGCCAAAGACCCTCTGGTACCAACCACTGGGCAAAACCAATACATCGAATTTTTCGAGGTCGCTTACACTAAAGTCCCCAGTATCAATGGAAGTGATGGGATACTTTAAATCGACTTCCATGAAATGCCAAAGGGCACCATAACTTAATGAGGAAACACCGGGGCCTTTCAAAATGGCAATGCGGTTTTTATTGATGAGCTTAACATCTGTTGATCCGAAGTCCGTTCCGTTGTCACTAAAACTGGTGGGTGCAATATGCAAATTTCGACCGTGGGCATTTGCGGTGGTAGTGACGATTTCGGTAAAGTTGGGATTATTTCGGTTGTCGCTTTTTGTAATTACCAAACTTCCTTTGGGATACTGCTTACCTTGGATGCTCAATTCTTTTTCCGAAAAGCGTACACGGATGTCCTGTTTCAATAAATCGGCCAGGAATTGTGCATCCTGCATGCTGTTCCATGGTATAATATATCCTGCCACGGCTGATGTTGGTGCAACTTGATTGATGATTTTGAAATTAGGGTTGGTGCCATTGGCATTCACGAGGGCTGTACTGGCCACACAATCCAAGCCATAGGCATAGGGAATACTCCAAGCGGTAATATCGTAGGTAAGGGGCTCGGTTAATTTTGCATCGGGTTCAAAAAGCACCTTTACCATTTTGCCTTTGGGTTGATTGGTACTAACTACTAAGGCTCCAGAAGCATCCATACTCCCTTTTTTGTTGTTTTGATAATTCCATCCGCTAACAGTTCCGCTATTGGCAAATCCGTATTTAATTTCATGCAAATCGAGCAAATGCGTAAGTTTTTGGATGTTGTCCGGATTGCCCCTCATTACGTAGCTTTTATAGGTTAGGTTTCCAGTGTCAAAAAACTTATGGAATTCGGTGTTTAGTTTTTTGGCATTTTGGGATGCAATTTCTACAGTAGATAACCCAGTGGTGGTGTGATGTGCCACCCTATCCACAAGAGTCAAAACAATTCCTTCGTCATTTAAAATTCCCAGACCGGCACGACCATGACCTGCTTGTTCGTAAGTCATGCCAATTGCACCCATGTACATGGGGTACGTATCCCCATAACTGGGATACAGGAGATCGAAAAATTGCCGAGTAAAAAACAGCCATCCTTCCTGATCAAAATATTTGGCATTGTTTTTTCCAATTTGGGTCTGGAAATCCCGTTGCCAGGGGCTAATGATTTCGTGGTAGGGTTCTGCCGCAGGAGCAAAATAATAGGGTTCATTAATGCCCTGTTCGTGAAAATCTACATGCACATGTGGCATCCACCGGTTGTAGACTTTTATACGTTGCTGGCTTTCAATTTGTGTAGCCCAGGCCCAATCACGGTTTAGGTCGAACAAATAATGGTTAGGTCTTCCGCCGGGCCATGGTTCGTTATGTTCCGCTGCTACTGGGTTTGTATCGTAGGGGGTAGCCTTTACCTGGTTATACCAGTTGGCGTAGCGGTCCCTTCCATCAGGGTTGATGCAAGGATCGATAATGACAACCGTATTTTCGAGCCAGGCTTTCTTTTCGGTAATGAGCTTGTACAAAGTTACCATAGCAGCTTCTGTGCTTGAAGCTTCGTTGCCATGCACATTGTAACTAAGCCAAACAATGGCGATATCGGGAGCAGCAGATCCCTCGATAATTCCAGCTTGCTTCAGGTTGTCTGTGCGTATTTTTTCGATGTTGGCCAAATTGGAGGGTGAGGATACAATGGCGTAAGTAAGAAGACGGCGCTCATTGGTTTTGCCATAACGGTGGTAGGTTACCATATTGCTATTGGCTGCTACGTGCTCAAAATACCGGACCACATCGGCGTGCCTTGAAAATTGAGTACCGATTTCATACCCTAAAAACTCGGATGGAGATTGCAACTGGGCGTAAGTTATTAGGGAAATGAAAAAGAAACAAATGGCCAAACTTTTTTTCATCGGAGTTGTTTTTTGGAGCATAAATATAGTAAAAGGAAGATTGTGTTTTTAACATTAACGTATCTTTAGTCCTTATACAGGAGATTCTGTTTATTTTTGTGTTAGTTTTCAAAAAAAGATGCCAAAACAATTCCTTCCATACACTGAAACCGGTTATTTTTCCCAAATGATGACCGACTACGTGAAGGAAGCCAAGCCCTTGAAATCTTTTTACCATCGGTTCCCCTCCGAAACTAATTTTTTGGCTCAGTTGGAAGAAAAGCAACAATTTTTTTCCAAAGAAATGCGGTGCTTGCTGGCAGATCGATTGCAGTGGCAATACCGCAACTGCTCCACTTCAGAAACTACCCTAAACAACATTGCTTCGCTAAAAAATAGCCATACCTTCACTATTACTACGGGTCATCAACTCAATTTATTTACAGGTCCGCTGTATTTTTTGTACAAGATTTTTTCGACCATCAATTTGTGCGAATCGCTTTGCAAAAAATATCCGTCCTTTCACTTTGTCCCCGTGTATTGGATGGCAACGGAGGACCATGATTTCGACGAAATCAATTATTTCAATTATAAAAATAAAAAGGTGGTATGGAACCGACCCACTGGGGGTGCGGTAGGGGAGTTTTCGACCCAAGGTTTGGATGTGGTTTTTGAAACACTTAAAAAGGAATGGGGTGCCAGCGAATTTGCCAAAGCACTGCTCCAATTATTCCAAAAAGCGTACCTAGAACATGACCGACTGGCCGAGGCAACACGGTATTTGGCAAATGCCCTTTTTCAAGAATATGGACTTGTTATTTTGGATGGACATGACCCCGAGTTGAAAAAGT
The DNA here is from genome assembly GCA_002440705.1 of Flavobacteriaceae bacterium UBA6268. Lineage (GTDB taxonomy): Bacteria > Bacteroidota > Bacteroidia > Flavobacteriales > Flavobacteriaceae > DJVA01. Next base: position 26,484 of record DJVA01000049.1, read on the forward strand.
ATTTTGCCCCTTTCGCAGTCAAGGAACTTACAGAGGGACTTTCCCATAAAAAAGTCACGGAAACCACCGGGAAATTGGTGGAACTGGGCTATATGGCGCAGGTTTATCCAAGGGAAATTAATCTTTTTTACATGCAGGATGGTATTCGTGAGCGTTTGATCGAAGAGGAGGGAAACTTTCACATCAATGGAACTACAGACGCTTTTGGCCAAGGATCGTTGCTGGAAACCCTACACCAGCATCCCGAGCGTTTTTCGCCCAATGCCCTGTTGCGGCCGCTTTATCAAGAAGTGCTATTGCCAAACCTATGCTACATTGGTGGAGGTGGTGAATTGGCTTATTGGATGCAATTAAAAGGGTATTTTGAATCGGTACAGGTCCCTTTCCCAATACTATTGCTCCGCAATTCGGCTTTGTTGGTTCCGAAGAAGGTATCGGAGAAACTCCAAAAAATGGAAGTTCCTTTGGAAAAGCTATTTTTGGAACCCCATGAGCTCGCCTCTTGGTATACCCAAAAGCTTTCAGAAATAGCAATCGATTTTAGCACACAAAGAAACCATTTGAAGCAACAATTCAAAGAGTTATACACCTTGGCCCAAAAAACGGATGCCTCATTTTTGGGAGCAGTAGCTGCCCAGGAAAAAAAACAACTCAACGGATTGGATAAATTGGAAAAGCGTTTGCTGAAGGCACAAAAAAGAAAGCTGTCGTCTCAATTAGAACGCCTTACCGAACTGAAAGAAGAGTTATTTCCCCACGGGAATTTACAAGAGCGGGTGCATAATTTTTCAGAATGGTATTTGGAATTTGGGCCAGAATTGTTCGAAAAATTAAAAGCTGCTTTGGATCCACTCAAAAAGGAGTTCATGATTTTGGAGCTTTAGTTTCCAAAAAGTAGGGTTTTTTATTCAGCCAAAAATAAAAAGACACTATTTTTGTCTATGCAAAACAACGTCCTCATCCTCGATTTTGGTTCCCAGTATACACAGCTCATTGCAAGACGTGTCCGGGAACTTAATATTTATTGCGAGATCCACCCATACCATCACATTCCAGAAGATTTATCCGGGTTTAAGGCAGTTATCTTATCGGGAAGTCCTTTTTCGGTAAGGGCAGAAGATGCCCCTCACCCAGACCTATCCCAAATTAAAGGCAAGATTCCCTTGTTAGGGGTATGTTATGGTGCCCAGTATTTGGCGCATTTTAATGGAGGCAATGTTGCACCATCCAATATTCGCGAATATGGACGCGCCAAGTTGAATACCATATTGGATACTTCTAACCTCTTCATTGGTATTCCGGAGGGGACTCAGGTTTGGATGAGCCACAGCGATACCATTGCACAACTTCCGCGTAAGGGAATCCTGTTGGCAAGTACAGACGATGTGGCTAATGCGGCCTATCAAATTGAAGGGGAGGAAACCTACGCCATTCAATTCCACCCTGAAGTATACCACACCACCCATGGAAAACAATTGTTGGAAAATTTTTTGGTTGAAATCGCAAAGATCAAAGCTACTTGGACGCCTGCTACTTTTGTGGACGCTACCGTAGAGGAACTAAAAGAAAAACTGGGCAACGACAAGGTAGTTTTGGGATTGAGCGGCGGTGTGGATTCAACTGTTGCTGCGGTATTGCTCAATAAAGCCATCGGTAAAAACTTGTATTGCATCTTTGTAAACAATGGTTTGTTGCGTAAAAATGAATTTGAAAATGTACTCGATCAATACAAACACATGGGCCTTAATGTAAAAGGGGTCGATGCTTCGGCACGTTTCTTGAAAGCGTTGGAAGGGCTTGAGGATCCTGAAGAAAAACGAAAAGCCATTGGCAAGGTGTTTATTGAAGTGTTTGACGATGAAGCCCATTTGTTGCAAGACGTAACTTGGTTAGCACAGGGAACCATTTATCCCGATGTCATAGAAAGCGTGTCGGTGAAAGGCCCCTCAGTGACCATCAAATCGCACCATAACGTGGGAGGATTGCCTGATTATATGAAACTGAAAGTAGTAGAGCCCCTGCGAATGCTATTCAAGGATGAAGTTAGGAGAGTAGGTAAGGAAATGGGCATCGACCCCGAATTGTTAGGAAGGCATCCTTTTCCAGGCCCCGGCTTGGCCATACGCATCTTAGGGGATATTACTGAGGAGAAAGTTCGTATCTTGCAGGAGGTGGATGCTTTGTTCATCAACGGGCTAAAAAAGTGGGACCTGTATGACAAGGTTTGGCAAGCGGGAGCCATTTTGCTGCCCATTCAAAGTGTGGGGGTTATGGGCGATGAGCGAACCTATGAAAGAGTGGTGGCCTTAAGGGCTGTGGAAAGCACTGATGGAATGACAGCCGATTGGGTTAATTTGCCCTACGAATTCCTCCAGGAAACCTCAAATTATATAATAAACCGTGTGAAAGGCGTTAATAGGGTAGTGTACGATATCAGTTCCAAACCACCTGCAACAATCGAATGGGAATAATGAACAAACCGAAAATCGATAAACTCAAAATTTTAATGACCCTTTTGGTCCTCTTTTGTTTATCCCAAACTTTGTGGGCCATTCCCCTACAGGAAACCTACAAAAGCCACACCGTACAAAAAGGAGAAACAGTTTACAGCATATCACAAAAATATGGGGTTTCCGAAGAAGCTATTTACCAGCTGAACCCCGACGCCCGGCAGGGAATCTCCACCAACAGCATCCTCATCATTCCTGCCTCACAGAACCAGTTGGTAGTAACTGGGTTCAAAACCCACAAAACCAAGCGAAAAGAAACCTTGTTCAGCATTTCACAGAAGTATGGGGTTAGTATTGACGACATCAAAAAGCACAATAAGTTTTTGTATTCCAGGGGGTTGAAAAAAGGGGATAAACTGCAAATTCCCAAACTCGAAAAAGTAGCAGTCTCTAATGAGAATACATCCGAAACTACCAACGGAGATGCGGTCATGACCCAAATCCATGAAGTGCAACCCAAAGAAACCTTCTATGGGATTGCGCGGAAGTACGGGATCAGCATCGCTGAATTGAAAGCCTTGAACCCCGATTTGAACGAGCAACTGCCTATAGGGACCAAAATTAAAGTACCATTGGCCTCCGTAACAGAATCGGCTTTGATCGAAGAAGATCGTTTCGACTTTTACGAGGTTCAGCCCAAAGAGGGATTTTACCGTTTGAAGGTCAAATTGGGACTTACCCAAGAAGAAATCATCGCCTTGAATCCCTATGCTAAGGAGGGGCTTAAGGAAGGGATGATTCTTAAAATTCCTAGGGAAGTTTCTGAAGGCCTTGTTCTTGAAGCTAACAAAGTGGATTTGGAAAAGACGATTTCCAATACCGCAACCAAGCGTATTGCCTTAATGCTCCCTTTTCAATTGAAAGAAATCGAAAAGGATTCCTTGGATCAAAATGAATCAATTCTGAAGCACAACCGAACACTCCGCATAGCCCTCGATTTTTACAGCGGGGTCTTACTTGCCACCGAATTTGCAAAAGACAAAGGAGTTTCGGTAAACTTACAGGTTTTCGATACCGAAGGGAATTCAAACAAGGTAAAAAGTATTTTGGCTACCCATGATTTTTCTTCCATAGACGCCGTTATTGGTCCTTTGTTGAGCAAGAATGTTACGATAGTGGCATCAGAATTACGGTCGGATAATATTCCTGTAGTTTCCCCATTAAGCAATCGCGATATCAAACTTACATCCAACCTATTTCAAACCCTTCCAAATGATGTTTTATTAAAGGACGCCATGATTCAATACCTAAAAGAACACCATTTGGGCAAAAACGTACTCCTTATTTCAGATGCTAGCAGCACTACCAAAGCCGAAATTTTGGAGGCCATCCCAACGGCAAAAACGCTTTCGCCAAGGGAAAAGGGCTTTCTCTACGTTACCGATATTCAAGCTAAAATGGAAAAAGGCGTTGAAAATTGGGTCATCTTGGAGTCCAAAAGTCCCATTATACTGAGTAATGTCATTGGGCTATTGAATGGCTTGCCCGACGATTTAAAAATTCGCCTTTTTACAACCGACAAAAATGATAGTTACGATTTTGACGACATTTCGAACATGCAACTGTCCCATTTGCAGTTTACGTTCCCTTCGGTGAGCAAAAGTTATGATTTTGATGAAAAGCATGCTTTTTTGGTGAGCTACAAAAATAAGTATGGGGTGTATCCCAATAAATACGCTGTGCGGGGTTTCGATATTACCTATGATGTATTGTTGCGACTCGCGAATGCAACCTCGCTTTACGATGCCGTAGACAACGACACCGAAACGGAATACGTTGAAAACAAGTTTCGCTATGACAAAAAACTGTTCTCGGGTTATACCAACAAAGCGTTTTATATTTTAAGATATACCGATACCCTTCAATTTGAAGTATTGCGATAATGGCTACCTCCAAAGTGACATACCTTGGCAATCTCAGGACCAAAAATGAACACCTAAAATCGGGAGACGCCTTTATTACCGATGCGCCTACCGATAATCAAGGAAAGGGTGAAGCTTTTTCCCCAACAGATACGGTTGCCACTGGCTTGGCCAATTGCATGCTTACTACCATGGGGATTAAAGCACGGGACCTTGGTGTGGCCTTTGAAGGAGCTACGGCCCTCGTTACAAAAATTATGGCATCCCAACCTAGACGGATTGCCAAAATTAAGATTGAAATGCAATTGCCTGGGAATATTTCGGAAAAACACCGAATCATTCTAGAGCACACGGCCCGCACGTGCCCAGTGGAATACAGTTTGCATCCAGAGATTGAGCGAGTGCTAGCATTTCATTGGGAACAGTAACACCATTCAATAAATTTAGGATTTAGCCGTTAGTTTAGGTATGAAAATAATTACCTGTTTATTCTTGATGCTTGGATTGGCCGTCCCGCAAATGGAAGAGGAGAAAATTCCGTGGAGTTCAGATCAAAAATTAACGTGGTCCGATTTTAGGGGAATCCCCTCTACGTCTGAAGAATACGTTGCCAGTACCAATTCGGGCATTTCATTTGCCTATTCCATGCGGCAAACCAGTGGCGAGGCTGAAATCCAATACACGGTAATTAGTAATTTCTATCCAGACCTTTCGTGGTACCGCCCCGAACGGGTGAACGATTACATTCTGGAACACGAACAAACACATTTCGACATTAGTGAATTGCATGCCCGGAAAATTAGGAGAGCACTATCAAACTTGTCCAAAGATCTTAACTTTAAAGAAGCAGCCGAAGAGATTTACAATACCCTAGAGGCCGAGCGACGAGCCATGCAACTGCAATACGATGCCGAAACAGATCATTCCAACAGGAAGTCGGAGGAATACCGGTGGAGAACCTTTGTGGAAGATCAACTTAAGGCATTGGAATCTTGGAAATAACCCCATCCCACCTTAAGGAACTTGCCAATTACAAAATGCCCTTCGGGAAATACCAAGGCACTTATTTATTGGACATTCCGGAATACTATTTTACATGGTTCAAAAGCAAAGGTTTTCCAGATGGAAAATTGGGAAGGATGATGCAGGAAATGCTCGAAATCAAAATCAATGGACTGGAAGCATTGATCAAACCGTTTCAAACCCCATAATCCTCTACGATTTCAAAACAACGTTTCTAGAAGAATCGTATTGGTACAGTACCCACAAAGCTCCAACAATGATAAGATTTTTAACAATGTATTGGCCCAATAGAGTAAAGGAGAATGCATTGATGGTAAAAGCTTGATCGGGAAACAAAAATAAGGGCGTAAAAGTACAAGCCATGTGCACCAAGGCCATCCAGATGGCAACTTTCCTGCAACAATTGGTAATAAACATCAAACCAAGGGTTGTTTCCCATATCGCTAATAGGATAATCGCAATGTTGGAAGGAATGAGCCCCCAGGTTAGATAGTATATGGTATTTTTAGCTAAATCTTCAGCAGGACTAAGGTGCGGGAAGAATTTCAGGGCACCAAACCATAGGTAAACAACCCCTATGCTTACCGATAGCAAGGTAAAACAGGAAATCTTCTTTTGTTGCTGTAGTTGTGAAAGTTGTTCCATAAAATTCTCCTTTTGAGACCAAATTAGTATAACCACATTAATCTTAGGCAAAACCAAAAGTTAAGAATATTAATCAAAGTATAATGGATGGGGTTTATTTTAAAAATCATTAGTTCCCTCCGTTCAAAAAACGTATCTTTGCATCCCGTATAGGTAACAACAAGCATCTTGGTATGGCTACTACAAAGTACATCTTCGTTACGGGCGGGGTTTCATCTTCATTAGGCAAAGGAATTATTGCAGCCTCTTTGGCGAAATTGCTTCAGGCAAGGGGCTACCGAGTGACGATTCAAAAGCTGGACCCCTACATTAATGTAGACCCAGGTACCCTTAATCCCTACGAACATGGGGAGTGTTACGTTACCGACGACGGAGCCGAAACCGACCTCGACTTGGGCCACTACGAACGTTTTTTGAATGTAAAAACTTCCCAGGCTAACAATGTCACAACTGGAAGGATCTATCAAAGCGTCATTGAAAAAGAGCGAAGAGGTGAGTTCTTGGGGAAAACGGTTCAGGTCATTCCGCACATTACCAATGAAATTAAGGAACGTATTCAAATTTTGGGGAATACAGGCGATTATGATATTGTCATAACCGAAATTGGCGGTACCGTGGGGGATATCGAATCGCTACCTTACATCGAATCGGTACGTCAATTGAAATGGGAACTAGGCCCCTACAATACGTTATTCGTACACCTTACTTTAATTCCCTACCTGTCGGCCGCTGGCGAATTAAAGACCAAACCCACGCAGCACTCGGTTAAAACTTTGATGGAAAGTGGAATCCAAGCTGATATTTTGGTTTGTAGAACAGAACATGAACTCAGTGAAGACTTACGTGCCAAATTAGCCTTGTTTTGTAACGTTGAAAAAAATGCGGTCATTCAATCCATCGATGCTTCTACCATTTATGATGTTCCCAATCTCATGCTGGAAGAGGGATTGGACCGTGTGGCATTGCGCAAATTGCAACTGGACGACACTCAAGAACCCAATTTAGTACAGTGGAACCAATTCCTACTGCGGCACAAAAACCCAAAAGGAAAAGTAACCATTGGCCTCATAGGGAAGTATGTAGAGCTTCAGGACAGTTATAAATCCATTCTTGAATCTTTCATCCATGCGGGGGCCTCCAACGAACTTTCGGTTGAAGTCATTCCAATCCACTCCGAACATATTGATGCCGCAAATATTGAAAATGAGCTAAAAGGATTGGATGGTATTTTGGTAGCACCCGGGTTTGGGGAGCGAGGCATTGAAGGAAAAATTGAAGCCGTGCGGTACGCCCGTGAACATAACCTGCCTTTTTTGGGAGTTTGTTTGGGAATGCAAATGGCTGTTATTGAATTTGCAAGAAATATTTTGAAGTTGGATGGGGCCAACAGTACCGAAATGGACATCCACACTACACATCCGGTTATTGATTTGATGGAAGATCAAAAGCACATCACCAACAAAGGCGGGACCATGCGTTTGGGATCGTGGAGGTGTGACTTAAAGCAAGGAAGCATCGTAAGCAAAACCTATGGCGAAGCGAGCATTATGGAGCGTCATCGCCACAGGTATGAATACAATAATGCCTATCGCCAACAACTTGAAGCGGCAGGTTTAATCGCCACAGGGACCAATCCTGAAACCGGTTTGGTCGAAATTGTGGAGATTCCCTCACACCCCTGGTTCGTGGGAGTGCAATACCATCCCGAATACAAAAGCACTGTGGCCAATCCCCACCCATTGTTTGTGGGATTCGTTGCAGCCGCCTACCAACATGCCAAAAAACAGCGACAATTTGTCGCATCTTGATTTTGGGCGGGATTATTGTACCTTGCGGGAGTAATAAAAATTTAGTCAATTCCGAATACCCTCGGAACCCTTTGTAATATGGAAGAAAAGAAGTTTGACCTCAACTCGATTCTAGGTTTTGTACTTATTGGTGGAATTCTCCTTTGGATGTTCTACATCAATAAGCCAACCCCCGAAGAATTGGAAGCAGAAAAAGCCAAAACTGAACAAGTTGAAAAAGAGACCAAAGCCAAGGCTGAGGAAATACCTTTAGTCGCAGAGTCGCCCGAAGAAATAAATACCATAAATCCATCTGATTCACTTGCCTTGCTTGGGCTTCAAAACCGATTGGGTTCCTTTGCCTATTCCGGGACCCTTCCCTCTGCAGTGGAAGGGAAAACGACCACTATCGAAAATGAAGTGCTGGAATTGAAAGTGAGTAACAAAGGAGGATACATTGTTGAAGCAAAATTAAAAGAACAAACGCAATTTAGGGGGCAACCCGTTTATTTGATCAAGGATGGGAACAATGATTTTAACCTACAGTTTTCTTCCGAAAATCGACTATTGAATACGCGTGATCTGTTTTTTGAGCCCTCATTCACTAAAACTGGAGATCACCCGGTACTGTCCATGAAGTTAAAAACCTCGGAAACTGCTTTCATCGAATACCGATACGAGCTGAAACCGGGGGAGTACATGTTGGACTTTTCCATCAACAGCCAAGGCTTGGATGGCATCATCAATACCTCCCAACCTATCCACTTGGATTGGAATTTTAAAGGCTACCGTCAGGCCAAAAGCATCATGTACGAAAACAGGTATACACGCCTAACCTATGAATTTGAAAATGGAAATGATCATGGAAAACTCTCTCCTGGAGGCACCGATGATGAAACTGAAACGAATGTTAGTTGGATGAATTTCCGCCAGCACTTTTTTAGTTCGATGTTACTCACCGATACTCCTTTTAAGGAAGTGAAATTTACTTCCGAAGATTTGGCAAAAAACGAAGAGGTAGATACGGTTTTCACAAAAAAATACGGGGCTAGCATGCTTTTAGAACCTAAAGGGGGCGGTATTTCCTACGATATGAACATGTATTACGGTCCTACCGATTATCAAATTTTCAAAAAATACGATCGGAATTTGGACGAGGCCATGCCGTTGGGTTGGGGAATTTTTGGGATCATCAACAAGTATGCAATCATTCCGGTTTTTAGCGTTTTAAGCGATTGGTTCCCAGCAGGGATTGCTATTATCGTTCTCACAATTTTGTTTAAGTTGTTATTATCGCCGGTTCAGTACAAACAATACGTATCGCAGGCAAAACTGAAAGTCCTAAAGCCCGAGTTGGATGAAATAAAGAAGAAGTATGAAGGCAACCAAATGAAGATCCAACAGGAAACCTTGAAGCTTCAGAATATTGCTGGAGCAAGCCCACTGAAAGGATGCTTGCCAGCGTTATTGCAATTGCCAGTTTTTTATGCCCTTTTTACATTTTTTCCAACGGCATTCGATTTGCGACAGAAAAGTTTTTTATGGGCCGATGACCTTGCCAGTTTTGATGTAGTTGCCAATTTACCTTTCCGGATCCCAATCTATGGCAACCACATAAGTTTGTTTCCAATTTTGGCTTCGATCGCGATCTTTATTTACATGATGATGAGTACTGGCCAACAAATGCAGCAGCAGCAACAGCCCGGTATGCCTAACATGAAGTTTTTGATGTACCTGTCTCCCTTGTTTATGTTGGTCTTCTTCAACAATTACGCAAGTGGGCTGTCTCTATACTATTTTACTTCCAACGTCATTACTATTGGAATTATGTTGGTAATTAAGAATTTTATCATCGACGAAGATAAAATACATGCCAAAATTCAGGAAAACAAGAAAAAACCCAAAAAGCAAAACCGTTTTCAGCGTAAAATGGCTGAAATGATGGAACAGGCCGAACAACAAAAAAAGGCCCAGCAACGTAAGAAATAGCATTTTGGAAATGCAATTTTTGAATGTTGGATAACGTTTTTCCTTAAACGCTACATATGAACCTACGTTTTTTTTTACCGATTGGCTTGTTTTTTTCCTTGGGTGTGTTGCATGCCCAAAACCCAATCAATCAATTTGATAAAGAAGGGAAGCGCCACGGATTGTGGAAAAAATTTTACACGGGGACCAAGCAGATTAGATATGAAGGAACCTTTGAACACGGCAGGGAAGTAGGGGTCTTCAAATTCTATTGTGGGGAATGTGACACCCAGCCTACAGCCGTACGTACTTTCAATGAAAAAGATGCTTCGGTATGGGTGCAGTATTTTACGAAGGAGGGCCATTTGGTTAGCGAAGGAAAGATGGTCAATCAATTACGGGTTGGGGAATGGGTATACTTTCACGAAAAATCGAAACAAGTAATGACTCGCGAATATTACGAAGGCGGTGAGCTTCAGGGCCTTCAGACTACCTACTATCCTGATGGTAAGATTACCGAGGAAGTTCATTACAAGAATGGGATTAAAGAAGGGGAAAATCTCTATTATTCCCCTGAAGGGATTGTCATCAAAAGACTACAATACCGAAACGACCAATTGCAGGGTCCTGCATTTTACTACGACGCTTCAGGAAACTTAGTCATTGAAGGCTTTTACAAGGACGATAAAAAACATGGATTGTGGAAGTACTATAAAAACGGGGCTCTGGAACTGGAAGAAACCTACCCCAAAACTGTGAATAGACAGTAAAACCTGTAAGTTTTTGTAACTTTAGCGTCCTAAATTGGTATGTCAAAAAGAGTTATCGTTGGATTGAGTGGAGGCGTGGACTCCAGTGTAGCCGCTTATCTTTTGAAAGAGAAAGGGTTTGAGGTTATAGGGCTTTTTATGAAGAATTGGCACGACGACTCGGTGACCATTTCCAACGAATGTCCATGGCTGGAAGATAGCAACGATGCTATGTTAGTGGCTGAAAAGTTGGGAATTCCCTTTCAAACCGTCGACTTAAGTGAACCCTATAAAGAACGCATTGTCGATTATATGTTTCATGAATATGAAATGGGGCGTACGCCCAATCCAGACGTACTCTGCAACCGCGAAATCAAATTCGATGTTTTCTTGAAAATCGCACTCAATCTGGGTGCCGACTATATTGCAACAGGTCATTATTGCAGGAAGGACCAGTTTGAAAAGGAAGGGAAAACTACCTACCGACTGCTTTCGGGCAAGGATCCCAACAAAGACCAATCGTATTTTCTTTGTCAACTCTCTCAGGAACAGTTAGAGAAAACATTGTTTCCCATAGGAGCGTTGCATAAATCCCAAGTGCGTAAGATTGCTTCCGAACAGGGACTTATTACGGCCGATAAAAGAGACTCCCAAGGGCTTTGTTTTGTTGGAAAAGTTCGTTTGCCTGAATTTCTCCAGCAACAATTAAAACCAAAACAAGGCCCCATTGTGGAGGTGCCTTCAAAGTATGCTGGATACCACCTTCCAATTCCACAATTCACTACTAAGGAGGACGAATGGATGTATTTGTCTGCCAAACCAACATACCGCCAAGAAGATGGCAAAGTAGTTGGAACCCATCAAGGGGCACATTTTTTTACGAAAGGGCAACGCAAAGGATTGTCGGTTGGTGGAACAAAAGCCCCCCTTTTTGTAATCGATACCGATGTAAAAGAGAATATTATCTTTACGGGTCAGGGCAAAGAACATCCGGGATTATACCGAAAGGGTTTGTTTGTAAATGATTCCGAGATCCATTGGATTCGAGAGGATTTGGCCCTGAAAATAGATGAATCCATGGAGGTACATGCAAGGATTCGTTACCGGCAACCTTTAGAAAAAGCATGTTTACACAAGACTATTTCAGGTCTTTATGTTATATTTGAAAAACCACAATCGGCCATTACCGAAGGGCAATTTGTTGCTTGGTATCAAGACGACGAGTTACTAGGAAGTGGCGTAATATCTTAAAAAAAATATGATGAAAAAACTACTGATTTTTGGAGCGTTTTTAGCGGCTCAATGGAGTTTTGGGCAAATTCAGGATGCCTGGGTATTTTTTGCCGACAAGGAAAATGTACAGCAGTCTATAGACAACCCCATTACCATTCTTACCCAAGATGCAATTGATCGAAAGGAATTGCACGGAGTTGTAATTGATGAGCGGGATGTCCCAGTGACGGAAGACTATATTGCACAAATAAAAGCGGCATCTGGAATTACGTACTGGGCAAAGTCCAAATGGATGAACTGTGTTTACGTTCAAGGGACGCAAGCCGACATTGAGGCATTGGAAGGACTTCCATTTGTTACTGGTATTGAATGGGCAGATAAGGATATGAATTTCCCAGCACCCCTTGGCGATACCCCAGACAAGTTTGCTGTTGAAAACCAAAATTCAAAGATTGTTTACGATTATGGTGCTGCTTACAACCAAATTCATATGATAAGCGGTGATTTTCTTCACGAGCAAGATTTTACTGGTGAAGGGATGGTAATTGCAGTTTTGGACGCAGGATTTCCCAATTTTCAAACCAATCCAGGGTTTTCCAATATGATCAATGAAGGAAGGTTACTCGGTACTTTTGATTTTTATACCCGCACTACAGATGTTACTGGTACTGGCTCCCACGGAGTAAACACAACCAGTGATATTGGCGGATTTCTTCAAGATCAGTTTGTAGGTACCGCCCCTAATGCATCCTACTATTTGTTTCGCACCGAATATGCTCCTGATGAAAATCCGCGAGAGGAAGCATGGTGGGTTGAAGCTTTGGAGCGCGCCGATAGTTTGGGGGTGGATGTAACCAATACGTCACTCGGCTATCAGGAATACGACAATCCCAATTACACCCATTCCTATGATGATTTGGATGGGGTAACCACTTTTGCAGCGCGAGGCGCCAATATTGCGACCGAAAAAGGAATGATCATTGTGACTTCCGCAGGAAACCAAGGAAATAGTTTCGGAACCGTAGGCACCCCTGCCGATGCTTTGGATATACTAGCAGTAGGTGCGGTAAATTCCAGCGGAAACTATGTTTCGTTCAGTTCACGTGGACCAACCGTAGACGGACGCATTAAGCCTGATATCATGGCCCAAGGCCAAAATTCAGCAGTGATTTCCCAAAACGGAAATGTGGATTTTAGTAGTGGAACTTCATTTAGTTCGCCCATTTCTGCTGGAGCAGTTGCCTGTTTGTGGCAATCCAAACCTGAAACGACCAATACCGAGTTGATGCAAATCATTCGTGAGTCTTCCAGTCTTTATAATAATCCAACAAACCAAATGGGCTATGGAATTCCAAATTTTCACCTTGCCTACAATACCTTACATGGTTTGGGGATTGAGGAAGATTTCTTAAGGAACAATTTTGCGGTATATCCAAATCCTGTGAAGGATGTTATGAATGTGTCTTTTCCACAGGCAGTTAAAACTGCTCATGTTGAAATATACAATGTACTTGGCAAAAAAGTGATGGACCAAACCATTGTATCCGATAGCAATCGAATGGATTTGAGTTCACTTCCCAAAGGAATTTACATTGCAAATGTTACATCCGAAACCGCTACTAATTCTTTCAAGATAATCAAACAATAGTGCAGAACCAGCTTACCCAACTGTTTCAAGTCCAGTACCCTATTATACAGGCCGGGATGATTTGGAACAGTGGGTGGCGTCTTGCCAGTGCCGTAAGCAATGCGGGAGGCTTGGGACTTCTAGGTGCGGGTTCCATGTATCCGGAAGTGCTCCGCGAACACATTCAAAAATGTAAAAAAGCGACTTCCAAACCTTTTGGGGTAAACATCCCTATGCTTTACCCAAATCTTCAGGAAATTGTTGGGATTATTGTGGAAGAAGGGGTTAGGATTGTTTTTACTTCAGCTGGAAACCCAAAGACCTATACTTCCTTTTTGAAAGATCAAGGAATAACCGTCGTACATGTAGTAAGTAGTGTAAAATTTGCCCTAAAGGCCCAGGAAGCTGGGGTAGATGCCGTGGTTGCTGAAGGTTTTGAAGCGGGGGGGCATAATGGCCGGGAAGAGACGACCACTTTTACGCTAATTCCTATGGTTAAGGAGAAAATATCGATTCCATTAATTGCTGCAGGAGGCATTGCCACTGGCCGTGGAATGTTAGCGGCAATGGTGTTGGGTGCCGACGGAGTACAAGTAGGTAGCCGTTTTGTAGCCTCAGAAGAAAGTAGTGCACATCCAGCGTTCAAACAAGTCGTGGTTGATGCTGAAGAAGGGGCCACGGAGCTTACCCTCAAGGAATTGGCTCCAGTTCGCCTGATCAAAAATAAATTTTATAACGATTTGAAGGCGCTTTATCAAAAAGCACCTTCGGTAGAGGAGTTGCAGGCGCTTTTGGGGCGTGCACGTGCCAAACGAGGCATGTTTGAAGGCGACCTGGAAGAAGGGGAACTGGAAATAGGACAAATTTCAGGATTGATTCACGACATCAAACCAGCTGCTCAGATAGTGCACGATCTAATTCGGGAGTATGAACTTGCCAAGAATGAAATACCCTTTTTCTTTTAACAACTCAAAGGTCTACTTTGATTTGATTGCGAACTAGATCTTCAAAAATTTCCCTTTTACGGATTAGATGCGCTTTGTCCTGATGCCATAATACTTCGGCCGGCCTGTAACGGGAATTATAGTTGCTGGACATGGTAAAACAATAGGCGCCCGCATTGTGGAAGGCCAAAATATCTCCTTCCCGAATTTCTTTGATCCTTCTATTGTTGGCAAACGTATCGGTTTCGCAGATATAGCCCACTACGCTGTAAAAACGCTCTTTCCCATCAGGATTGCTGATGTTGTGAATGTCGTGTTGACTCCCGTAAAGCATGGGCCGAATTAAATGATTGAATCCACTGTCGACCTGCGCAAAAACGGTTGAAGTGGTTTGTTTTACCACATTGACCTTTACAAGGAATTTTCCAGCCTCACTTACCAAGAATTTTCCGGGTTCGAAAGCCAAGGTCAATTGCTTTCCATAATTTTCGCAGAACGTATTGAAGCGTTTGGAAAGCTTTTCACCAAATTCCTCCACATTGGTTTCCACATCACCGGGGCGGTAGGGTACTTTAAAACCGCTTCCAAAATCGATGAATTCCAAATCATTAAAGTGCTTTGCTGCTTCAAAAAGTATTTCGGAAGCATACAAGAAGACATCCACATCCAAAATATCGCTACCTGTGTGCATGTGTATCCCATTGATATTCATCCCCGTATTTTCAACAATTCTCTTGATATGTGGCATTTGGTGAATGGAAATCCCGAACTTACTATCTATGTGGCCCACTGAAATGTTGGTATTTCCGCCTGCCATTACATGAGGGTTAATGCGGATACAAACGGGTATTTTGGGGTGTAGGGTCCCAAATTGCTCTAAAATGGAAAGGTTGTCAATATTGATCTGTACCCCTAAAGTGACTGCTTTTTCAATCTCTTCCAAGGAAACACCATTGGGGGTATAGATGATATGGGAGGGAGGCACACCAGCTTCCAAGCCCAATTTCACCTCCTGAATCGAAACAGTATCCATCCCGGCACCTAGGGAGTGCAAAAACTTTAAAACGGAAAGATTGGACAATGCCTTTACGGCATAATTGATCCGGACTTTCGCTACCTTTTCGAAAGCCTGTGTTAACCGTTTGTATTGGGATGCCATCTTTGAGGCATCATAAACATACACCGGGCTTCCAAATTCATGGGCAATACTCAAAAGGTCGCGATTTGTCATGGTTCTCTAAGTTGGTTTGATAATGCAAAAGTAGAACCTACAATGGAATTCTACATCAAATTTGTTGGCAATCGTTTAAAAAGATCGTTTTTATCTTACCCCTCGGGGTCAATTCCAATGAACATTTATTACTTTTGTACCGCCAATAAAACCGTTCAAAATGAATTTACACGAGTACCAAGGAAAAGAGATTTTAAGCAGTTTTGGTGTAGATGTGCAGCGTGGTATCGTTGCAACCTCTCCCCAAGAAGCAGTTGCAGCAGCCCGAAAATTGACCGAACAAACCGGAACAGGCTGGCATGTGATAAAAGCACAAGTACATGCGGGCGGACGCGGTAAAGGAGGCGGCGTAAAATTGGCCAAAAGCTTGGAAGAAGTGGAGCAATTGTCGAGTCAGATAATCGGCATGAATCTGGTGACGCCCCAAACACCACCAGAAGGAAAAAAGGTGCACCAAGTTTTGATTGCAGAGGATGTATATTATCCCGGTAACAGTGAACCAGAAGAGTTTTACATGAGCGTTTTACTGAACCGAACAATTGGCAGGAACATGATCATGTATTCAACAGAAGGAGGGATGGACATCGAAGCCGTTGCTGAAGAAACCCCCCACTTGATTTTTACAGAGGAAATTGATCCTTCAACCGGGCTGTTACCGTTTCAAGCTCGAAAAATAGCGTTCAACCTTGGGTTGAGTGGACAAGCTTTGAAACAAATGACCAAATTTGTTTCAGCGCTTTATAAAGCCTATACCCAATCGGATGCTTCTCTTTTTGAAATCAATCCGGTATTAAAAACCAGTGATGATCGTGTAATCGCCGTAGACGCCAAGGTTACCCTCGATGACAACTCTTTGTTCCGCCACCCAGATTATGCCGCCATGCGCGATCTGCGTGAAGAAAACCCGGTAGAAGTGGAGGCTAAGGAAGCGGGATTGAATTATGTAGATTTGGATGGAAACGTGGGTTGTATGGTAAATGGTGCTGGCTTAGCGATGGCTACTATGGATTTGATCAAACAAGCGGGGGGGGAACCTGCCAATTTCTTGGATGTGGGTGGAACGGCAGATGCCGAGCGGGTGGAAACTGCGTTTAAATTGATTTTGAAAGACCCCAACGTAAAAGCAATTTTGGTAAATATCTTTGGAGGCATTGTTCGTTGCGACCGTGTGGCACAGGGGATTGTCGATGCCTATAAAAATATGAAAACCATTAATGTGCCAATCATTGTACGACTTCAAGGGACCAATGCGGACATTGCTAAGGAATTGATTGACAACAGCGGATTGGACGTGTACTCTGCCATCGAGTTTCAGGAAGCAGCCGATAAAGTTCAAGCTGTGCTTTCTTAACCCTTTTTAGATATGAATTAGAAGCCCGTATTTTGCAGGCTTTTTTTATGGGTTGCGTTAACAAACAGTTAAATGTGAGTGGTATGCGTAACGTTTCTTGATTTGCGAGAGTCTATAAGGTATCAATCTTTAAAACGAACAATCATGAAAACAATCCAATCCTTAATGCTGTCCGGTCTATTAATTTGCGCCATGGTAGCCTCGGCCGCTAACCCTCCAGTAGCGAAAAAGGGGGCACTTCAGGATGCTGCTTCAAAGGAAATTGCCACACTGCTGAAATCTCCATCATTCCGTCTCGAAAAAAATGTATCCGCATGGGTTTCTTTGATGGTAAACGACGAAAACGAATTGGTGGTACTTTCTGTAAAAACCGAAAATGAATCGGTAGAGCACTACGTGAAATCACGCTTGAACTATCAAAAAATTTCCACCCAGCTTGAAAAGGGCAAGGAATACAAATTGCCACTTACCGTTCTCTCGGAAAGTTAATTGGAAATCCATTCAATCAAAACCCGGAATTCCCGGGTTTTTTTGTGAATTTACTTATAGTTGTACCCGAGCACCCAAGAAATCCCTTGAAATAATCATCTATCAGGAAAAATACTTTTGGGTTTCGCCTTTTTGAAGTAGTATTGCAACATGGATCACGCACACCAAAAATCGTTGTTGAGCGATTTAATTTTCCTTGCAAAGGCCGATGGCATCATCGACCCTTCCGAACGGGATTTCATACACCGTATTGGCCAACGTATGGGATTAGATTCCAATGCGATAGATGCTTTGTTTCAAAATCCAGTGCCATCCGTCCCGTTATTTACGGAATTGGAACGGATTACCCATTTCCACCGCTTGCTCTTGGTGATGAATGTAGACCGTGAAACCCACGAAAAAGAAATCATTGCCCTACGAAATTTCGGCCTTAAAATGGGAATCCGTCAAGGTGCCATCGATCAAATCCTACAAAAGATGAATGATTTTGAGGACAAAATCATTCCCTCAAACGAGTTGATAGCTATTTTTCAGACCTATTATAACTGAATTTCAGTCAAAAAGACAGTTAAATTCCTCTTATTCAAGACAAAATGACTTGTTTTTTGTTTTGGAATCCTATTTGCTCTTTTATGAGAAAATTGTGAAACCTTAAACAATAAAACATCATGAAACTAGTTAAAAAAAACAACGCATGGCTGCCTTCTATTTTTGATGAGTTTTTTCCAGAAAATAGATTGGATGCTATTAATTATGAAAGATTTAGCATTCCGGCCGTAAATATTAGTGAGAATTTTGCGAATTTTGTCGTCGAATTGGCAGTACCGGGTTTGAATAAAGAAAACATCACCGTTGAAGTTGAAAAAGACATTCTGAAGGTTTCTTCCTGTGTTTCCAACGAAGGTGAAACCATCGAAAATCAAGACGGCACCAAATTCACCCGAAAAGAATTTAACTATACAGCTTTTGAGCGTTCATTTACGCTTCCTGAAACAGTAAGTAAAGATTCCATAAAAGCCAATTATGAAAACGGCGTGTTACGAATCGAGCTTCCAAAAGTGGAGGAAGCACAAAATATTAAACGAATGGTTGAGATTTCATAATTGAAATTAATTTGGTTAGTTAGTTGAAAAAACCGCGTGCTTCTCAATCGGCACGCGGTTATTTTTTTAACGACTACGGCGCTTTCCTAATTTTTTTTGCAACACATCCGTATAGGGTCGGTTTTCCGAGTCCTTGATAGCTGTTTGTAAGCCTTTCAATTCCTGATCGGATAGGTAACGCCATTTCCCAACAGGTAAATCCCCCAGTTCCACGTTCATAACCCTTATTCGTTTTAAGGCAATTACTTCGTAACCCAAGGCTTCACACATGCGCCGAATTTGGCGGTTGAGGCCTTGAATCAATACAATTTTGAATGTGCGCTTGCTTAGCTTTTCAACTTCGCATTTTTTGGTGATGGTATCCAATATGGGCACGCCTTTTCGCATGTGCTGCAAAAAATCATCGGTAATCGGCCGATTTACTTCGACGAGGTATTCTTTTTCGTGTTCGTTTCCAGCGCGGAGGATTTTATTTACGATATCCCCATCGTTGGTGAGGAGTAACAATCCTTCGCTAGGTTTATCCAATCGGCCGATATAAAACACACGCTCGTTCAAATTCAATAAGTCAATAACATTACCTTTAATTCTCGAATCCGTGGTGGTTGTTACTCCAATAGGTTTGTTGAAAGCGATGTACACATTTTTTGGCTTGTCTTTGATCAGTTGTCCGGCAACACGGATTTCATCAGAAGGGATGACTCTATCTCCCAGTCCGGCAACTTTTCCATTAAGGGTTACCAACCCTTTTTCGATGTAGGTGTCTGCTTGGCGTCGAGAGCAGAACCCGCTATCACTGATGGCTTTATTGAGCCTTATGGAATCGGTATTTCTTGAGTTTTGTCCGTCCATGCCGTTTTAGGCCTCATCGGTCGATGCCTCCAATTGTTTTTGAAATGATTTTATTTGGTCCCTCAACTTAGCAGCCATCATAAAATCCAGATCTTTTGCAGCTTTCTCCATCTCCTTTCGGGCGTCCCTTATTTTCTTTTCCAGTTGGGGCCGAGTGAGATAGTTTTCGGGATTTTCGGCGGCAATACTTTCCGCAGTATCAAAAGTGTAGGACTGCACTTTTTGTTTTGTGAGGGCATTTTCCAGGGATTTTTTTATGGCCTTTGGGGTAATGTTGTGCTTTTTATTGTACTCGATTTGTTTGCTTCTACGGTATTCAGTACCGTCTATGGTGGCCTGCATGCTTTTTGTAATAGTATCCGCATACATGATGGCCTTTCCATTCATGTGCCTTGCAGCTCTACCCACGGTTTGGGTCAATGACCTGGCACTGCGTAGAAACCCTTCTTTGTCCGCATCCAAGATTGCCACCAACGAAACCTCCGGTAGGTCTAATCCTTCACGCAATAAATTGACGCCAACCAATACATCAAAGAGACCTAATCGTAAGTCCTGCATGATTTCCACCCGTTCCAATGTATCGACGTCGCTATGAATGTAACGACATCGAATCTGTATTCGGGCAAGGTATTTGGTTAATTCCTCGGCCATTCTTTTCGTCAAGGTCGTCACCAACACCCGTTCATCCTTTTCAACCCTTAATTGAATTTCCTCGAGTAGGTCATCAATTTGGTTCAAACTTGGGCGTATTTCAATGGGGGGATCCAACAAGCCTGTGGGACGTATAATTTGTTCTACGTATACCCCGCCACTTTTTACCAGCTCATAATCAGCAGGTGTTGCACTTACATAAATTACCTGATTTTGCAGTGCTTCAAATTCTTCAAATTTCAAAGGACGATTGTCCATGGCTGCGGGAAGGCGAAATCCGTATTCTACCAAATTTTCTTTTCGGCTGCGATCGCCACCATACATAGCCCCTACCTGAGGGATGGAGACGTGGCTTTCATCTACGACCAATAGATAGTCATCCGGGAAATAATCCAAGAGGCAAAACGGACGAGTTCCAGGTAATCTGCGATCTAAGTACCGCGAATAATTTTCAATACCACTACAATATCCCAATTCCTTGATCATCTCCAAATCAAAATTGGTACGTTCTTCCAAGCGTTTGGCTTCTAAATGCTTTCCAATTTCCTTAAAATAGTCAACCTGCTTCACCAAATCATCTTGGATGTCCCTAATGGCATCCTGCAGAATTTCAGGCGAAGTCACGAACATATTTGCCGGATAGATGTTTAGTTGCTCATACTTCTCCAAGACCTTATTGTTAAGTGGATCGAAAGCTTCAATGTCTTCGATTTCGTCCCCAAAAAAGTGAATCCTAAAAGCGGTATCTGCATAGCCCGGGTACACGTCAACCGTATCTCCTTTAATGCGGAAACGGCCGTTGTGGAAATCGTATTCCGTTCTTGCATAGAGCCCTTGAACCAATTGGTGAAGGAGTTTGGTTCGTGAAATGACTTGTCCTTTTTTAAGGTGAATAACGTTTTTCTGAAACTCTACTGGGTTGCCAATGCCATACAAACACGAAACCGAAGCCACTACAATCACATCCCGTCTGCCGGAAAGCAGAGAAGAGGTGGTACTGAGACGCAATTTTTCGATCTCCTCATTGATTGAAAGGTCTTTTTCAATGTAGGTGCCACTCGTGGGAATGTAGGCTTCTGGCTGGTAATAATCGTAATAGGAAACGAAATATTCTACAGCATTGTTCGGAAAAAACTGCTTGAACTCACTGTAAAGTTGCGCTGCGAGTGTTTTATTGTGTGCAAGGACCAAGGTCGGTTTTTGGACCTGTTCTACCACATTGGCAATGGTAAAGGTTTTTCCACTACCCGTAACACCGAGGAGGGTTTGATGTGCCTCACCAGCGTTCAAACCTTCCACCAGTTCTCGGATGGCTTCTGGTTGATCTCCGGTTGGAGTAAAATCACTTACGATTTGGAATTTCATGGAATACTTTCTACCCCAAAATTACGCAAATTTACGTTGGAAGTTAAGCTGCTGTAAGGTTATCTTGAAAAATCAATAATTCACATAAACATCCCCAATAAACGGTTTTGGGTATTCGGGATCATTGAGTACCAGAACATAAAAATAGGTACCTACAGGAACTACTTTGCTTTGTAGAAGAATTCCACGGTTTGGAATGGCATTCCAGAGACCTTCCTCATTGCCACCTTCATAGATGAGGTTACCTTCACGGCTGTAAATGCGAAGCACAAAGTTGGGAAATACATCCACGATATAGTCAATTTGGAAATCGTCATTCAATCCATCTCCGTTTGGTGAAATACCATCAGGAATGATGGGAGGGCATTTCTCAACGATCAACTGAAAGGAGGCCGTGGTAAAGCAAATTTCGTTTTCCAGTCGGACATAAATGGTCTGTGGATTGCTGGTATTTTCAAATTCGCCTGGGTTTACAATCGCATTTTCATTGGCGATGGCGTCTTCCAGTTGCATGAAAAAACTGACAGTACCTGAACTGTTTGCAGTTATTGCAGCAAGTAGCTCTTCATCGAAAAGGTTAAAAATGGCAATTTCGAGTCCTGTATCACATTCAGTTAAGGGTGGTAAGGGATTGATATCTGGTAAGCTTCCAAATTCCACCTCTATGGAAAATTCGTTGTTGAATTCGTTAAGCTCTTCTACAATTCCTGCTCCAGTACCATCATCATCCACCACGGCCAAAAGGGTAAATTGATCTGGGATGGATTCAGGCAGATCCACTTCCAGTGAACCAGATTCCGAGCCTCCAATTGCGATTTCGGCAATCGTAACAGATTGTCCTACTAAAATGCCATCGGCATAAAATGCAATGGGGGTTCCAGCTGGTAGGACATCGGTACCTTTACTATTGTAAACGGTGTATTCAATGGTCAAATCCCTTTGACGGCAAGCGTAAATATCATTATCGATGCTCACTGTGGCATCGGGACAATCTAGTGCTTCTACGACAAAACTGTCGACAACATAACAGTCTTCATTGGATACCCGAATCCAAATGGTTTGAGGGTTTTCTGTATTTACAAAAGCTTCCGGATTTACGAGGGCATTATTGTTGTTTTCTGCATCCTCTTGAGAAAGGAAATAAAAAAGGGTATTTTCGGGGTTAATCTGAAGTGTCGCTTCTGATAGGTCAAATACCAATGTTCCAAAAGTTCCACAGGTTTCCAAATTGGTTAATCCAGAGGCATCTGGATAAATCAAAAGGTGTTCTGGAGAGGAATCTTCATTATTGGTATCGTCTACTTCATTGACTGTGTCTTGATAGTCTACAAACGCACGTAGTTCAAAATCAGCTGGAACAACCTCTGACACCTCAAACGAAATTACACCACCTTCTTGTTCCCCAACCTCTAAAAAGTTAGAGGTTTGAGTTGTAGCAACTAAATTATTATCTGCAAAAAATCCAATGGAAACAGGCGGGAGGCGGTCGGTACCCTCAAGATTGTAGACGGTATATTCGATTGTAAAAGAACGATCCCCACAGACTGTTGGGCGTTCAATGTTATCCATAGTAATTGTAGCATCAGGTAAGGCAGTGTTTAAAACCGTTACAATGTTGTTTAGTAATATAAGGTCCTGATTTGAGGTTATTTCGATTGTTGCTGAGGGATCTCCTGGATTAATAAGCCCTTCAATGCTGTAATAATCAATGTCGATATTGTAGAGCTGGTTGCTGTTTGTAAAAGTATTGGTTCCGTTAAAAGCATTATTGCCGGGATTCAATGGGGGGTTGCTTAAGATGGTTCCATTAAGTTTCAAAGACTCGTTTTCTGCAAGGGCAGAATCTCCTTCCCAAGCCAAGAAACCAATTTTTGTTTCAGAGTTATCCACTGTTTCCAGATCGGTCAAGGTAATGGTTATGGTACTAGGTGCATCAACAACCTGTTCAAATCCATCAAAAATTTTCAATTGGTTGAGGGGCAACGAAGGGTCCTCATACACTAGGATGATGGCCCAACCTCCAAAATTTGTTGAATTATTACAATATTGAGCGATGACATCAGTCAAATCAAGTTCAGATAGCGTATAGGTATCATTTCCAATACTTTGAACAAGTTCCGTTACGTCTTTGAATGCTGCGAAATAAGTGTAAAAAGCGTTCAAGGAACTTGAAAAGGTTCTTTCCGCTGTAATAGGATTTCCGTTCAAGGCAACATCAAAGTCCCCCTTACCCGAACCCGACCAATACAAATAGGCTGCTTGTAAACTTTGTTCGGGTTCCAATAATAGCTCTGCCGAACTTTCTGTCAAAATTTCACAAGCAGAGGTCAGTCCATTTTCTTCTTTGTTTAAGGTATTCCCAAAGGCTAAATAATCATACCTGCCATTAAATTCTTGCAAAAGCTGGATATCTTGGCCGTACATAAAATAAGCAAAAAAGAAACAAAGGAAAACCAAAAACCTATTCATGGATATATCAATAACAGAGGTTTGTTAAAGATACAAATAATTGCTTTGAATCGAATTTGTTTCAAGCGTACTTTATAAATCACGCTGTTTTAGGATGGCATATGAGCCGTAGATAAACAGGGCAGTCCATGCCAGTACGATGATCACGTCCAAAGTTTGGACGTCATAATTCTTAGTGAATTCTTCGCCCAATTGATTTGCAGCGCTTTTTACAGCACCCAAACGGGAGCCGGGTTCTTTGATAAGATTGGACATGGCATTCAAAGGATAGAATCGTGTAACCATTGGGGCTATGGCTTCCGCTTTCCAATAAAGCAGCCCAGCTGTGATGCCCTCAACGACTTGCCAAAGTATCAAAAAGCCTAGGGCAAATGCCGATCGTTTCACCAAAATCCCTAAGAAAAGGCAAAAAGAGAAAAAGCCTACCAATTTGACGAAATACCCTATGAAGTATTGCAGGTCTGAAAAGATGATTCCAAGCTCGTCATAATCAGAATAAATCAATCCCAAAACCAAGGATACCGCAAAAACAAATACGACCGACACGACCGAAAACAGTAATACCGTTAAAAATTTGGAGAGGATAAATTCCTTTTTGCTGAGACCGTCAATAAGGTTCTGCTTGAGCGTTTTGTTGGAATATTCACTAGACATCATCGAAACGATAATGACTGCCAAAAACAATTTCAACCAAGAGGCCACGAACGTATTGAAATGCCAGATGTACGGAAAATTGAAAATACCCTGGTCTGCCAGATGAAACTTAAAGAGGCCAATATCGAACTTGATGGCTGCAATGAGCGCAATGCAAAGCAGTAGCCCAAAATAACCCACAATCAGCACTTTGCTTACCCTACTGGTTCTTAGTTTGATGAGTTCTATTTGCAACAATCGAAACATGGGCTAGTTGTTTTTGGTGATTTGAAGGAATTGATCTTCCAAGCTTTCCTTTTTCTTCTCTAAATGCGACAGTACAATTCCTTTTTCAAACAGTTGACGATTTAGAGCCGCTGCATCCAAAGGTTGTTTCAAGTAGGCAATCAATAGGTCGCCCTCCGTTTTGATGGATGAAAATGCGTTCATGTTTTCTAGGGTTTCCATGAGCAAATGCTGATCGTTTCCCTGTAAAATCATAAAGCCATGACTGGCAACCATGCCATCAACCGTTCCGGTGTAAAGGCTTTCCCCTTTTCTTAATATAACCACATGGGAACACACTTTTTCCACTTCATCCAACAAGTGGGATGCCAATAAAATGGTGGTTCCCTGTTGTGCAATAAGTTTGATAAGATCACGGATTTGGCGAATTCCCTGAGGGTCCAGCCCATTGGTTGGTTCGTCCAAAATCAGGATTTCCGGATCGTTCAGCAATGCCGAGGCAATGGCAAGCCGTTGTTTCATCCCAAGCGAAAAAGTGGAGAACTTGCTGTCCCTGCGCTCCAAAAGCCCTACCAACTCCAATTTCTCTTCAATCTTTTCTTCAGGAACCCCTTTAATCTTACACACCAATTGTAAGTTTTGTTCCGCAGTCATGTAGGGATAAAAATTGGGGCGTTCGATAATGGCGCCTACTTTCTTTAGGGCTTCGTGGGTCGTTTCGGTTCCATCAAACCAATCAAAATCCCCAGAAGTTTTATTAACCACATTTAGGACAATGCCTAAAGTAGTCGATTTCCCACTCCCGTTGGGGCCCAAAATACCATAAACATTTCCTTTTTCAATGGTAAAGGAAACATTGTTGACTGCAGTGATTGGACCAAATTTTTTGGTAAGGTGGGATAGGGTTAGTATGGTTTGGCTCACGAAGGCTGTTGGTTATTTGTTTTAAGTACGACGAACTTAGTAGGGATTTGTTACAATCGCAAAACCAATGTTTTGAAATCGAGCACTTATGGGATGCTACGATTTGTGTTCCTTATTGAAGTATACTAGGTAATAGTACATTTGCCGTTCTTCATCCCATCCTTTTTCCACAAATTTTTCGGCACTTTCAGGATTGATGAAATCCATCTTGATTTGGATGTTGGTATCCAGTTGGATGGTATTCTTGATTTTCTTCCTAGCGGCCGTCACAGCGGTATTGGCAATAGGGAAGCTGGTGAGGTCCTCTATGCTGTATTTTGGTGCCCGCTCTGTCTTGTAATGGCGGAATTCTGGTATCAAATCGGGATTGTCAATCACTTCATTTACAAAAGCCGTTTCTTCAAATTGATCGTTTTTGGCAAAATGGTTTACCGCGCGGTTCATGAAAAGCACTTCTTCTTTTTTATCCTCAGCGGGCAGAATGACATCTTTTGCAAAGTCTTGGCAGAATTTTAGGTATTTCTTCGTAAAAAAGTTTTCATCCTTAAAGGCGTTAAGACCCAAAAAACTTTCCAGCCAATATCGGGTATCATAGCGGTTGCTATCTACGGAAAGTATTTTATACCCTTCTTCTTTTTTGGTGTTGAAAATCAAAGCGCCTTTATCCAGACGATTTAAGCTTACTCCTTGTTTCAACAAAGCCTCCAGTTGGTTTTCATTTTCTGCAAATTGAAGGAATTCCTGTTTTAGCTCCGATTTGAAAACCCCCACTGCCGCAACTTTCTCATGGTCTATCTGAAGGTTTTCCAAATACGCAACAAACACTTCCCCACTTTTTATGTGGGGATGATTGGATTGTTCGTATAAATGTTGGGTCATTTTTTTGCTGATGGAATGGATGGATTCGGGGTGTTCAAAAATTTCAGAAACCAAGCCAAAAAGTGGGTGAAATTCCAAATCGGTTTCATGGTCAAACTGATAGTAGTTTTCTTCCTTTTCACGAAACGGTCTCAGAAAAAACTCTTTTAAAAGGGGGGTGAGTTCATCATCCAATTTGATTGTTTTTTCAGAAAGAAAGAGTCCTTCGTTCCGGCTTTTGTTTCCTACGCGGTGAATGGAAAGCGAACCCAAGTGGGCATTGAATAAATTGATCATGGTACTGCTAAAAAAGTGCGGGTTGGTTCTTAATTCCAGTTTTCGTCAAAGTCGAGATGGTCGTAATCTTCTGGATCCAGATCCAGGTCTTCGTCAAAATCATCGTCCATATCTTCACCTATAAAATCTTGATCTGGTGCCTCTTCCGGGATTTGGCCATGGGCAAACAACAGGTTGGGGTAACTTTGTCCTTCTTCGGGATGGGCTATTTCGGCCAATTCCACAAAGAAGGTCCACATATTGAAAAAATCATAAACATAGATCAAACGTGGCTGCGCTTCATCCACCACCTCTTCCAAAAGGGTTTCGTGCATGCTTCGGACACTTCCCGGTTCGTCGCCCATATCGAACAAGGCAATTTCCTCTCCTTGTTCCCACTGCTCATCGCTAATATAAAATGAAGCCATTTCCTGTCCCCCAAACCCAAAAGATTGGGTAATGGCATTGTGGAAGTCTTCCAAGGTAGCCGAGGTTTCAATTTCAATATCGCGAAAGACATCTTCCACAGCATCCAGAATGATTCGAAAACGGTAAATCATGATCGATTGTAAACTTTGGGTGCAAAGGTAAAATTTATTCCCTCCACAAGGAATCCTTAGAAGTAGTTTTATCAACAAATGCATGCTTTATTTGCTGAACCGATGCAAGACAAAGGTCATACAGGCCAGCAGGAAGAAGGCCATCATTTGGTGGAGCACGCCCAACCACACGGGTACCTGCAGTAACAGGGTGAATACCCCCAAAACAAATTGGAGCACTACCAACCCTACAAGAACTCGAATCCCTTTCCTTTGAAGTGAAGTTGAAGAGTATTTTTGACTTTTATAGGCAATGATGCCAACAAGCAATACCACGAGGTAAGCCATGTAGCGGTGTACAAATTGCACGCCACTTTTTCCCTCAACAAAATTTTTCCAAACAGGGTTTTGCTCGATCCAAACCGTTTCATGAATCAGTTTTCCTTCGCTCATCATGGGCCAATGGTTATGAATCCAGCCTGCATCCAGTCCGGCCACAAAAGCCCCCCAAACAATTTGTACCAGCAACACTCCCAGGCCCCATCGAATCAGGTTTCGGAAAGCTTTGTTGATGGGCTTCCTTTCGGGGAAGCTCAAATCCAAGGCCACCCAAAAGGTGTAGGCAAACGTAATGAAAGCTGTGGTAAGATGCATGGCCAGTCGGTAGTGGCTTACATCGGGATGGTTCACCAAACCGCTTTTTACCATGTACCATCCCAAAAACCCCTGAAAGGCACCCAATGATAATAAAACCAACGATTTTTTTATAGTGGGTCTTGAAAGTTGTTTTTTGATCAAAAAATACAGAAAAGGGAGAAGGAACACCACTCCAATCAATCTACCTATCAATCGATGGAGCCATTCCCAAAAATAGATGTCCTTGAACTCCTCCAAGTTCATCTGGTAATTGATTTTTTGATACTCTGGAAATTGTTGGTACAATTCAAAAGCTTCCTGCCAACTCGTTTCGTCCATTGGCGGGAGTACTCCTGTAATCAAACGGTAATTAGAAATGGACAGTCCCGAATGAGTCAATCGCGTAATCCCACCAACCACTACCATTACAAAGATGAGGAGACACCCCGTAAGTAACCAGTAAATCACCTTTTTACGATCTTTCATAGTTTTCTCTCAATAAGTGATACCAATGGATGTTGAGGTCGTTGTCGTCGCCTGGGTACGGGGCCAACTTCCAGAGAAGGAATCCTAATTTCTCGAGGACCTTCATTGAGGCTTGGTTATTGGGAAGTGTAAACCCGAGTATTTTATTGACGGGGAACTCCTGAAAGGCATAGTTAAGTACCGCACGCGAAGACTCGGTGGCGATACCTTGACCCCAATACTCTGGAAGGAAGCGATATCCTAAATCGGGAAATCCAATTTCAGGGAGGTATTTCAGACCGTTAAAACCAATAACTTTTTGGTCTTCCTTATGGATAACGGCATACCGGGCATAACCGTAACGGGTATATTCTTTCAGCCAGGTATTGTCAATAATATCATAAACTTCTTCCAAAGTGGTGCGCATTGTGTCCCCTGTACTTTTTACGACTTCGGGATGTGAACTAAAAGCCAGTACCTCGGCAGCATCATCCCTTCTGAAAGGGCGAATCAGCAAGCGTTCGGTTTCCAATGTAAAAGGTTTCATGCGATGGGTTTTAGTCCTATTTCCTTTCCTTTTTGCATCATAAACTTCCTTGCGGCATCATATTCGTTAGGAATTGCACCTTCCAAAATGGCTTCTTTAATAGCATCCTTAATGAGGCCAATTTCACGCGAAGGGGAAAGTCCAAAGGTTTCCATGATTTCCTCCCCGGAAACCGGTGGTTGGAAATTTCGGATGTGGTCGCGCTCCTCGACTTCCACCATTTTTTCACGGACCCGCTTAAAATTGTTGTGGTATTTCTGAAAGCGTTTTGGGTTTTTGGTTGTAATGTCGGCCTCGCATAAGGTCATTAAGTCCTCGACATGCTCCCCTGCATCAAAAATCAATCTACGTACAGCGCTATCGGTAACTTCCGTAGCCAAAACTATTGGGCGAGAGCTCATGAGCACCATTTTTTGAACAAATTTCATTTTGTCGTTCATGGGCATTCGCAAGCGTTTGAACAATTTATAGACCATTTTGGAGCCTACAAATTCGTGCCCGTGAAAAGTCCAACCATTTTTTTTATCGAATCGCTTGGTGGGGGCCTTTCCGATATCATGGAGCAATGCAGCCCATCGAAGCCATAGATCGTCGGTGGTTTGGGCAATGTTGTCTACTACTTCCAGGGTATGCCAAAAGTTGTCTTTGTGTAATTGTCCTTCCTTTTCTTCGATGCCTTCCAGAGCCATCAATTCTGGA
The DNA here is from genome assembly GCA_002440705.1 of Flavobacteriaceae bacterium UBA6268. Lineage (GTDB taxonomy): Bacteria > Bacteroidota > Bacteroidia > Flavobacteriales > Flavobacteriaceae > DJVA01. The sequence goes on from DJVA01000049.1 coordinate 56,166, forward strand.
AATATCAATGGCAAAAGACCGGTATCGCGTAATAATTTAAACCCTAAGGATGGTTTAGGGGTCATGAGGATTTTATGGATTTCGTCTACGATGCGTTCTTTCGAGATAATTTCCAATCGGGAAGCATTTTCCTTTATGGCTTGCAGGGACTTTTTTTCAATGTTGAATTCCAATTGGGTAGCAAAACGGATGGCTCGGAGCATGCGCAAAGGATCGTCACTATAGGTAATATTAGGATCCAAAGGGGTGCGTATGATTTTATTTTCGAGGTCTTTCAATCCGTTAAAAGGATCCAGTAATTGACCAAAATTAGCTTCGTTAACACTTAAAGCAAGTGCATTTATGGTAAAATCACGCCGATTTTGATCATCGTGTAGGGTTCCATTTTCCACAGAAGGTTTCCGACTGTGTTCTTGATAGGACTCTTTTCGTGCCCCAACAAATTCCAGTTCCACTCCCTGGGTTTTAAGCATCGCAGTTCCATAGTTTTTAAAAATGGTCACTTTAGGTTTTCCGGGAAGCAAATTGGAGACTTCCCGAGCCAATTCGATGCCACTGCCAACGGCTACAAAATCAAAATCCTTTTTATGTTCCCGCTTCAATAAATAATCCCTTACATAGCCACCAATAACGTAAGTCTCCAGTTGCAGGGTTTTGGCTGCTTCCGACACTACTTTGAAAACGGGATGCTGCAAGGCATTTTTGAAAATGGGCAATTGTGACATTTTACGCTCGTATAACCTGCACTTGACCATCGTTGGTCAATTTAATGATGGCCGAAGGCTGGGTATTTTTTTTTGTGCGGTGCAAATTTACAACATAGTCCACGCCCTCCAAAATAGCCGGACTTATTTCTTTGAATGTACTCGGAGTGCTTTCTCCACTAATATTGGCCGACGTAGAGACCAGAGGGCGCTTCAGTTTTTGAATCAGCTTTTTACAAAAATCGTCTCTGGTGACCCGTATAGCTAGGGATTGGTCCTCTGCAACTAAGTTTTCCGCCACCCTGATGGGTTGATCGTAGATAATGGTGGTAGGTTTTTTTGCATATTTCAAAATGTCGTAGGCCACCTCGGGAACCTCCTGAACAAACTGATTCAACATTTTGAAATCGGAAACCAAACAAATGAGTGCTTTGCTTTCATGACGCTTTTTCAAAGCAAATACTTTTTCTATGGCAGCAGCATTGGTAGCATCACAGCCAATTCCCCAAATGGTATCGGTTGGGTAACAAAGAATGCCCCCCTGTTTTAGGATTTGAAGGGATTTTTCAATTTCCGCTTGCATCATGGACTATAGATTAAGATAGTCAAAAACCTTTTCGGCAAAAGTATGGTTTATTTCACGACATTCTTCCAAAACTCCTGAATAGGAAGGCGCTTTCAGTAGGTCGGCTTCAAAGGCATCGTAACTAGTAATGTATGCTGGGTATTTAAAATCATAGAACTTGGTAGTTGTAGGTACTGCAAGAATCTTTTTACCCAAGAGCATGCCCCAGTACATGGCGTGGTAACTATCGGTAACTATGGTTTGGGATGTGCCAATGAATGCCACCATTTCCTCCAAATTGGTCGTGTTGTTGCTTGTGGGGTAGCTTTCCAGTCTTTTTTGTAAAACTTCATTTTGCGAAGATTTTTTTCCAAAGAGGATTCCAATTTCTTGGGTTTCGGTAAAGGGTTGGTCAAAAATTGGATGAAGGCAACTCACACAAGGAACCCAATGCTGCTTGTAGCTATAGTCGCGTACGCCCACTAGGCCAAAGTTTTTTAAATCCACATTGTAGGAAACGCGTTTTCCAAATTTACCAGTGTCGGTGTCGTTGTGCCCTGGTCCCCAAAGCACTGTTTTTTTTCCAAGTCTTTTTAATTGCTCGAAAAGCTTCATCTGTAGTTCAAAATGCCGAAGGTTCAACAAGCCACCACCGCCAATAATAAGGCTGTTTTCCGAAACTGTTTTGGCCCAATCCTGACGCTCCTGCTTCCCAATTTTACGGATGCCGTTGATGTCCAACACATTGTTTTTCAGCACCTCAAAATATCGGTACGGCGCACAGTAAAAGTCACCCACATTATTGGGATCGTGTCGATGGATGTTGATGGCTCCCTTGTTTTCCTGCGGTGTGCCCAATATTTGTTTTACAACCATGTCCTTGCGACGGTCGCTGTCCACCACGGGAAAAAGAGTGCCCATTACTTTTTTGAATTTCATTACCTTCGCTTCAACGGATACAAGGTACATTTTTCCTATGAAATCGGCATTGCTCATTTCCACCTACAATTGGCCCGAAGCTCTGGAACTCGTTTTCCAAAGCATTTTAGCCCAAAAACATTTTCCAGATGAATTGCTCATTGCCGATGATGGGTCTTCGGGAACCACCAAAAAATTGATTAATGAATTTCAACTGCAATGCCCAATTCCCCTGAAGCATATTTGGCATGAAGATCTGGGCTTTCGAAAAGCAGCCATTTTGAACAAGACCATTGCACAAACTTCTGCCGATTACATCATTCAGGTAGATGGCGACTGTATTTTGCATCCCTATTTTGTGAAAGATCATTTACAAGCGTCAGGACAAGGACATTTTCTATTTGGAAGCCGTGTGAACCTCCGTGAAGAATTTTTGCCGACCTTGTTTCAACAACGAATTTATAAATTCCACTTTTTGTCCCAAGGCATTCGAAATCGAACCAGAAATCTTCGTATTCCATTTTTCGGGAAACTGTACGTTGCCAGGCGTACTTTTTCAAAAAAGTTCAGGGGCTGCAATACTTCATATTTTCGTAAGGATTTTATCGCCGTGAATGGCTACAATGAAGCTTTTGAGGGTTGGGGAAGAGAAGATTCCGATTTGGCACTGCGCTTGTTGAATCTGGGTTTACGGATGAAACGGTTGCGCTATCGCGGCATTTTGTATCACATTCACCATAAAATAAAATCAAAAGCACAGTTGGAGTACAATGATGCCATTGAAAAAAACACCATCAAAAACAAGTTGGTGCGTTGTGAAAAAGGCATTGACCAATACCTCTGACTTACTGCTGCCCCCGTTGCAGCAACATGAGTTTGGCGTACCGGTTGAAGACTGAATGCGCATTGATTTTAGCCAAAATAAAACCTTCCTTGCCGTCCAGGATTCCCAATCGCAATAGGTATTGGTGCCAAAACCGATAAGCGGGACGCATCCACAAATGCCAAAAGTGGGCTTTTTTTCCTCTTTTATAGAGCATCCGTGCTTGCAGCGAATTGTACCGATCCAATTTGGCGGTATAATCCTCGAAACTTTTATAGGTATAGTGTGGGATACGGGTTTTCAAACGGGCAGTGGCACCCTGTACTTCCAAAGTTTCGTGAACCAGGTTTCCATTGTATTGGCAGTGTGCTTTGTGGAACAAACGAATGACCCAATCGGTTTGAAAGCCAGAATATTGGATTTTTTTCCCCATGAAGTACAATTGCCTTCGCACGTAATAGGCAATGGCTTGCGGGTTTTTAAGCACCTTTAAGACTTCTTCCCGAAAGGTAGGAGTAATGGCTTCATCGGGGTCGAAAAAAAGGATCCAGTCGTGTGTGGCCTTGGAAATGGCATAATTTTTTTGTGAACTGAAATCATCAAAAACCCTTTGGTGCACTGTTACTTTGGGGTGTTTGGAGACAATCTGCACGGTTTCATCGGTGCTGTAGGAATCGACAATTACAATTTCATCCACAAAATCCAAGCTTTGAAGAAACCCTTCAAGGGTATCGGCTTCGTTGAGTGTGATGGCCAGGGCCGTTATTTTTGGTAGTTCCCCCAAATGCAAAGATTTGTGGGTAAAGATAGCAATTTTACCCTTGCTAGGGTCATAAAGGCTTAGCGCCTTGTTTCTAAAAAATATGCCTAATTTTGTGTTTCTGAAATCTGTGCTGTTGAACAAAATCGTTTTTACCGAATCCTTCAAAGACCAACAAGCTGCGGTAATGCAGGTAGTTGAAAATTTTGACGCCGAAGTAGGAAAAGATATAGGCGATGGTGATCGCAACACCATCAAGGCATTTCAATTACAAGGCTTGCACCTTAACGTGAAGTCGTTCAAAATTCCCAATCTGGTCAATAAGATTGTATACCGATTTTTCAGGAAATCCAAGGCCGAGCGCTCCTTTTTAAATGCTTCCAAGCTTTTGGAATTGGGGATTGGTACCCCAAAACCCATTGCGTTTGCAGAATCACATCGTGGTATTTTCTTTGGTAAAAGCTATTACGTGAGCGAACAGGTGGCCATGGATTTTACTTTTCGGGAACTCATCCATAATCCAAAGGTACCGCGCAGGGAAGAAATTATCCGAAAGTTTACCCATTTTACCTTTAAGTTGCATGAAAACGGGGTGTTGTTCAAAGATCACAGTCCGGGGAATACCTTGATAAAGCTTGATGGTGAGGAGGTTCATTTTTATTTGGTTGATTTAAATCGAATGGTATTTAAGCCTTTGTCCTTTGAAGAGCGGATTCTGAACTTTACAAGACTTAGCCCTCTTGAGGATATGGTAAGCCTGATGAGTGAAGTTTATGCACCCCTTGTGGGGAGTAGTTATGAAAAGGTGTTTCATTTAATGTGGAGCGAAACCGAGGCCTTTCAAAAACGATTCCATCGCAAAAGGCGGTTGAAAAAACAATTGTTGTTTTGGCGAAAAAAGTAACGCGGTGAAACTTAAGGAACTTCCAAAATCCATCTACCATACTACTCGATTAGCACACAAGCCAATCGATAAGTTTGGTTTGGAAAACAAAGAACGTGTTCCCTTGGTGGTTTCACTTACCTCCATTCCATCACGTTTGAAAAAATTGCACATCGTAATTCGGTGTTTGTTCGATCAAACCGTGTTGCCTCAAAAAATCCTTTTGTGGTTGCATGAATCTTTGAAGGGGCACATCCCCAAAAAGCTTTTGGATCTGGAAGGAGCTTTGTTCGAGATTCGTTATACCCACATGGAGGTTTCCCATAAAAAATTGATACATACGATCCCGTTGTTCCCAGAGCTGCCCATCGTGACCTGCGATGATGATTTTATCTACCATCCACAATGGCTTCAATCCTTGTATGAAGCGCATCAAATGCATCCGGAGACTGTACTGGCCAATCACATTCGCACTATTGGCTACGATGATTCCGGTATGCTGCTTTCTTACAAGCAATGGGTTTTTGATTCCCATAAAGGACAAAACCCCCGTCTTTTTTTAGCCATTGGCGGTAAAGGCGTGTTGTACCCTCCGCGAGCCCTTTTTGAACAGTTTGATGATGAGGATTTGTTCATGAAATTGGCACCCAAAGCCGATGACTTGTGGTTCAAGGCCATGGAATTGCTTCAAGGAACCCCCGTTCGATTGTCGCCCAAGCCAATGGACGAACCCATACCCATTGCTGGAACGCAGGGTGTTTCCCTAAAAAAAGAAAACATCTCGGAGGACAAAAACCGAAACCAGTGGTTGGCGCTGGAAAAGCATTTTAAGCTGAAAGATTATTATTAGGACTTCAGGATTCCCGAAATAAATTTCTTTAAATAGGGCTGGATCCGATTGAACGTCAATTTTTGGTAGAGCGTATCACTTTGTTTTTTGAATACTTTCATTGATGCGTTTTGGTAGCGTTCGGGTTCAAAATCGGATAAATGCACTGCCACATGGTGTTTGCCATCTTCAAAGAGATTCCAAGCTTTTTTATGGATCCAAGGAGAAAAAACTGTAAAGGTTGGTATGTTCAACGCCTTGGCCATGTTCACGGCTCCTCCTTCATTGCCAATCAACATGGAACAGTGAGAAAGTAGGCCCAAAAATTCGCGAAGTCCTTTTCCATAGGTACCCAAAAAAACATGCGATTTCTTTGAGTGGTCAATCAATTTATAAATTTGAAGTACTTCCTCCTTTTGGCTCGGAATGAAGTTAAAGATCAATTGACCATGGGTCTGTGCGATGGTGGCATCGATGAGTTGGGCCATGGTTTTGTGAGGTAATGATTTGTTTTGTGCACTTCCCAAAATACCAATCATAATAAGTGGTTTGTTGCCATCGATCCCATCAGAAACCAATCGTTTTTTTGCTTCCTGCCTTTCAGATTCGGTGAGGTAAATTTTAGGTTTTAGGATGTTTTCGGCAATGGCATCCTCGGGCACCACGAGCCGCAAACGATCCTCAAGGGCATTGCCCGCATTGGTGTAAACGATAGGTTTGCGTGTTACCGTTTCTGTATAAAAAAAACGCGAATACCATTTTTTGTAGGAAATCCGTTTTGGTGCCCTACTGGACCAAGCAATGAGGTTACTTTCCGTTTTTCCATAGGCATCGATAACCGTATCGTAGTGCTCCCTTCGGATTTGTTTCAAAAATTTCCAGAAGGCTTTTTTGTTTTTCTGCTTTTTAGGATTGAACAATACCACCTGGTCTATAAAGGGATTGTTTTGCACCACGGGAAGGGTATTGGCATGGATGCAGTAATGGACTTCACTCTCGGGAACGTGTTTCTTAATCCATTCACACAAAATAGAGGAAAGCAGTACGTCCCCAATCATTTTTTGTTGAATGACTAATATTTTTTTCACGGAAAAGAAATCCTTAGAAGGGCAAAAATACATATTTCCTGGGTTAAATCGTTTTTCTACGGCACTGGGAACCATGGATTTTTGGATTATCTTTGCAGTTATGAAATCACCTGAAATTTCGGTCATTATCAGTACTTACAATGCTACCGCTTGGCTGGAAAAGGTCTTTTGGGGCTATATGGCACAGGATTTCAAGGATTTTGAATTGGTCATCGCCGACGATGGCTCTACTGCTGAAACTGCACAATTGGTAAAGAAGTTTCAGGAAAAGGCAGATTTTCCCATAGTCCACGTTTGGCAGGAAGACGAAGGATTTCAGAAATCGCGAATCCTCAATAAGGCCATTATTACCTGTAAGGCACCCTATATAGTAATGAGCGATGGCGATTGTATTCCACGGAAGGATTTTTTAATGGTGCACCACCGTAAAAAGGAAAAGGGTTATTTTTTATCTGGTGGGTATTTCATGCTGTCTATGCATATTTCCGAAGCCATCACCAAGGATGCTATTCTTTCGGGAAATTGTTTCGATCTAAATTGGCTGAAAGCCAATGGATTGAGAGGGTCGTTCAAAAACAATAAACTGACTTCCGGAAAATTAAAGGCCGGGATACTGAATACCTTAACCCCCACCAATGCTAGTTGGAATGGACACAACGCATCGGGGTGGAAGGAAGACATCATTAAGGTAAATGGTTTTGATGAACGGATGCAATATGGAGGCCAAGACCGTGAATTGGGCGAACGCCTCTTCAATTTAGGGTTGAAAAGCAAACAAATACGCTATAGTGCCATTTGCATTCATTTGGATCATCCAAGGGGTTATAAAAACGAAGCATCCATTCAAAAAAATAAAGCCATTCGTAAGTCCACCCGTGATGAAAAGAAAGCGTGGACCCCTTTTGGAATCATAAAGAACTAGGTTAAGCAGACACGTCGTAGGTACGTAAAGCCTCATTCAATGAGGTTTTTTTGTCGGTGCTCTCCTTACGTTTGCCAATAATCAAGGCGCAAGGTACTTGGTATTCTCCCGCGGGAAATTTTTTGGTATAACTTCCCGGTATCACTACGGAACGCGCAGGCACATACCCCTTCATTTCCTTGGGGGTTTCCCCAGTAACATCGATGATTTTTGTGGAAGCCGTGAGTACCACATTGGCCCCTAGGACTGCTTCTCGCTCCACGCGAACCCCTTCAACCACAATACAGCGTGAGCCAATAAAAGCATTGTCCTCTATAATTACGGGCGCCGCTTGTAATGGCTCTAGCACACCGCCTATGCCAACGCCACCACTTAAATGGACGTTTTTTCCTATTTGGGCACAACTTCCAACGGTTGCCCAGGTGTCGACCATGGTTCCTTCATCTACATAGGCACCAATGTTGACATAGCTGGGCATCATAATAACCCCCTTTGAGATGTATGCACCGTGTCGGGCAACGGCGTGGGGGACCACTCGGATTCCCTTAGCTTCGTAGCCTTTTTTCAACGGAATTTTATCATGAAATTCAAAAATACCCACTTCACTGGTCTCCATCTTTTGTATGGGAAAGTAGAGCACTACAGCCTTCTTGACCCATTCATTAACCTGCCAACCATCCAAGTTGGGTTCAGCACATCGCAACTTCCCTTCATCGCAGAGACGCACCACTTCCCTGATAGCGGCTATAGTTTCGGGTTCTTGCAGCAATGTCCTTTCCTCCCAGGCATTTTCAATAATCGGTTTTAGTGGGTGATTCATGGATTCTATTTTTTGCAAAGATAGTTTACGCACTTTATTGAAAAGAGTTTTTGGGTTACTATTTCGGAAACCCCTATTTTTGCAACTTGTATGGGACGAATTTTGGCTTTGGATTATGGCAGCAAGCGTACAGGAATTGCCGTTACGGATTCCTTGCAACTGATTGCATCGGGATTGACCACGGTAGCCACCGAAACTTTATTGGAATTTTTGAATACTTATTTCGAAAGCGAAACGGTGACTTTGGTCTTGATTGGCGAACCCAAACAAGCAAACGGATCGCACTCGCTAATTGAAGGTGAAATCCAGATTTTTCTGAAAGACTTTACGGCGCGTTTTCCGCAAATGCAGTTCATTCGCGTAGACGAACGGTTTACCAGTAAAATGGCCTTCCAAACGATGATTGATAGCGGTCTGAAAAAAAAGCAACGTCAAAATAAAGCATTGATAGACGAGATAAGTGCGACCATACTTTTACAGGATTATTTGAATCAAAAAACATGATTTACCCAATTATTGCATACGGCGATCCGGTACTTCGAAAGGAAACCGAAGAAATCACCTCAAGCTACCCCAAACTCCAAGAATTGCTTGAGGACATGTTCGAAACCATGTACGCATCCTACGGCATTGGTTTGGCGGCACCACAAATTGGACTTTCCATCCGCTTGTTTGTTGTGGATGCAAGTCCGTTTGAGGACGACGAGGACCTTTCCGAAGAAGAGCGGCGGTTTTTGAAGGACTTTAAAAAGGTGTTCATCAATGCCAAGATTTTGAACGAAACTGGCAATGAATGGGCCTTCAATGAAGGATGCTTGAGTATTCCGGATGTTCGTGAGGATGTGTTTCGCAAAGAAAGCCTTGTTATCGAATACTGGGATGAAAACTTTCAAAAGCACACCGATACGATTTCGGGCATTGCAGCACGGATCATTCAACATGAATACGACCACATCGAAGGGATTTTGTTTACCGATAGACTAACACCTTTAAAAAAGCGTTTAATAAAAAGTAAGTTGAACAATATCTCAAAAGGGAACGTAAAAGTGGATTACCGAATGAAATTTCCAATCGCAAAAAAGAAACGTTAATCCCTTTGGATTTTTTTATACAACCTTGGATATTTGCCCCCTTAAAAAATTGGTATGGGACTCGATAAAATACTCTCCATTTCCGGAATGCCGGGACTTTTTGAACTAAAAACCCAAACACGTACAGGCATTTTGGCCGAGTCGCTTTTGGATGGTAAAAAAGTAACCATCAACGCGCGCCAAAATGTTAGCTTGCTTTCAGAAATTGCAATCTATACCTTGCATGAGGAAATGCCCCTTCACAAGGTGTTTCAAAAAATTGCCGAGAAGGAAAATGGGGGAGAAGCCATAAGCCATAAAGTTTCCAAAGACGAGTTGGAAGCTTATTTTTTTGAAGTACTTCCCGAGTACGATGAAGACCGCGTTTATGCGAGCGACATCAAAAAAGTGATTCAATGGTATAACTTGCTTTGCCAAAAGGGCATGACCGATTTTTCGGAAGAAGCCAATGAAGCGTCTCCATCAGAATAACGTTTGATAACTTTTCAATAAATACTTGCCAAGATCTCCGTTCCATTGGGGGATTTTTTTAATTTGGACAGTATGAATTCCAGAGCCGAACAATTAGCAGCTTTCGACCGACTGTTGACCATCATGGAGGAACTTCGGGAACAATGCCCGTGGGACCGAAAACAAACCATGCAGTCCCTGCGGCATCTTACCATTGAAGAAACCTACGAATTGGGCGATGCTATTTTGGATGCAAATCTTGATGAGGTAAAAAAGGAGCTGGGAGATCTATTGCTACACATTGTTTTTTACGCCAAAATCGGAAGTGAAACCCAAAGTTTTGACATCGCTGATGTGGCGAACGATATTTGTGAAAAACTCATTTCACGCCATCCACATATCTATGGAAATGTTGAAGTAGCCAACGAAGAAGAGGTGAAGCAAAATTGGGAGCGATTGAAGTTGAAGGAAGGGAAAAAAAGTGTTTTGGAAGGTGTTCCAAGCTCATTGCCCGCTTTGGTGAAAGCCAACCGCATACAGGATAAAGTGGCAGGGGTAGGTTTTGATTGGGAAGAACCGCAACAGGTTTTTGAAAAACTTAAGGAAGAATTGGAAGAACTACAGCACGAGGTCGGTGATGGGAACCAAGCCCTAATGGAACAGGAATTTGGTGATGTCCTTTTTTCCATGATCAATTATGCGCGTTTTCTGAAGATTGACCCTGAAAATGCCCTGGAGCGCACCAATAAGAAATTTATCAAACGATTTCAGTATTTGGAGCAAAAAGCCCATGAAAACGGAAAGTCCCTAAAGGAAATGACCCTCGCCGAGATGGATGTGTTTTGGGAAGAAGCCAAAAAAACCTGAGAAGCCCCCAGGTTTTACAATCATTGATTTTTTAGAACTCGAATCGTTTTGAGCTTTGTCTTCCAAAGCTCGAGTTGCTCTTTTTGGCGGTTGATGTTATTGTGAACTTCTTTTACCAAAGGATTGTTTTCGTCTGCGTGTTGAAAAAAGCCCAAATTGTTTTCCAATTGCCTGATTTCAGCCTTGATTTCCGAAATCTTCTTGGAAATAAAGAATTCCTCGTTTTGAATTTGACGATCATCTTCCTGGGACATCATAGCATTGAGCTTGTTTTCGAAACGGATCATCTCCACTTCTTTTTTATTGAGCTTTAATTGGGCAAACAAACCGTCCAAGACCTTGTTGAATTTTTGATCGATTTGTTTTTTGGAAAAAGGAACTCGGCCAATTTCTTTCCACTGGTTGATTTTTTCCTTGATTTTTTTTAGATCTTCTTCGTTGTCGCCACTTAATTTAAAACTGGAAATTTCTTTAAGCAAAGCCTCTTTCGCTTCGAAATGGACCATCGCTTCCTTGTTGGCTTCATTCTTTTCGGCATGCAAACGATCGAAGTAATGATTGCAGGCATCCTTGAATTGTTTCCAGATCTTATCGCTTTCTTTCCGGGGAACATGGCCAATCGATTTCCAATCCTGTTGGATTTTTTTCATCAGCGGGGTTACGGTTTCAAAATCTTCATTGTCCTTGTTATCCTGAGCAATCTTCACCAATTCTTGCTTTTTCTGAAGGTTTTCGTATTGCTCTTTTTTCTTGTTTTTGTAGAAACTGTTCTTTTCATGGTTGAACGTGCGGGTTGCGTCCTTGAAACTGTTCCATACTTCCTTGTTTTTGTCCCTAGGAACTTTTCCAGCCTCGAAATAGGCATCCCTTAGTTCCTGAACTTTCTGGATGGCGGTTTGCCATGCCTTGTGATTGGATTTTGTTTGTGTTGCAACCGATTTGATTTCAGAGACGAGCGCTTGCTTTTTCAGGTAATTCTCCTCCAGTATTTCATCCAAATGCTGCATGTAATCCTGGCGTTTGTCGTGAATGACCTTGGTTGCTTCACTAAATTTATCCCAAATTTCCTCCCGGTATTCTTTGGCCACGGGTCCTACATCTTCCTTCCACATTTTGTGCAACATCTGTAGTTCCCGGAAGGCTTTCGAAATATCATTTTCTTGGGCCAATTCTTCGGCACGTCCAATGATCTTGAGTTTTTGTTCCAAGTTGTGCTTAAAATCCAAATCCCGGAATTCGCGATTAAGGTGTAGGAAATCGTAGAAATTTTCTACATGATGGCGGTAAGTATTCCAGACAATATTGTATTTGTCCCTTGGAATTGGTCCAGCCACATGCCATTTGTCTTGTATTTCCTTGAAGTGTTTGTAGGTGGTGTTAATATTTTCCTCAACCGTTAACAGGCCTTTAAGTTCTTCAATAAGTTCTAACCTCTTGGAAAGGTTTTCCTGAAGATCGCGTTTTAGGCTCTTAAAGTGATTGTTCCGTTTTTCCTTGAAATCAAAATATAGGGAATTGAACTCTTTTTTAAGGGGTGTGGTATAGTGAAAATCAATGATGTTTCCACCTTCGGCAAGAAATTCCTCTTTTTTGTGTTCCAGTTCGTCTGAAAACTTGGCATTGAACTCGGCCCGAATTTCCTCAACAGCGTTTTTGATGTTCTGAACAGGTTTGTCCTTTAGGAGCCTTCTGAATTCGGATATGAGTTCTTTTTTGGAGAGGGAGTGGTAATCTACTTCCTCGTGATCGTCATGATCTTGATCTTCTTCATCATCGGAAGAGGAAATTTCCTCTTCATCTTCCGTTTCCTCAACCTCATCAGAGTCTTTAGAAGCTTTTTCGGAATCCGCATCGTTTACATCTGGAGCCGTAACTTCAGATGTTTCTTCATTACTTTCGCCATCAAACCCGGAGGCTTCATTTTCAGGAATTTGTTCCTGTAATGTTTCTTGAACTGTGGGTTCTTTTTTGGCTTCTTCCTCTTGCAACTTTTTGTCAGACATCTATTTCAATGTTAGGGTTCGTATCGTAATAGGAGTGAAAGATACTAACAACTGCCCACTCTGCAAAGAAAACGCGGTTTTTTAGGGTTTATTTTAGGATTTCCAGATGCTCCATGACTTCAGTGCCTGTTGTTCAAGCATTTTTTGTCCGTTGCTTATCCTAGCCCCCGAGGCGAAGCCCATTTTAAGGAATTCGGTTAGGGGCGGATTGTAGGTTAGATCGAAAAGGATGTGTTTTTTGGTAATAAATTGGTAGGGTATTGGGGGGTATTTTGAAATGTTTGGATACGTGCCCAGCGGGGTGCAATTTACAATCAGCAAGTAATGTTCCATGATCTCCCTGCCCAATTCATGGTAGGTAAGGGTATTGTCGTTGTGGGTGGTCTTTTCCCGGGAAACCAATTTGTAGTCAAATGCCATGGCATCCAATACATGTCTTACGGCTTTTGAAGCACCGCCCGAACCCAATACCAAGGCAGTTTTTTCAGTAAAGGGAAAAAATCCTTCCAAGGCTTTTGCAAATCCAAAATGATCGGTATTGTAACCTTTAAGGTTGCCGTTTTTCTTGATCTTTATGGTATTGACCGCACCAATCATTTCTGCTTCTTCATCCAAAGAGTCTAGATATGGGATGATGGCTTCTTTATAGGGAATGGTTACATTGAGGCCTCGTAAGCCTTTGATTTTAAGAACCTTCTGAAGCTCTTCAATGGAGTCTAGGTCAAAATTTTCGTAGGTGGCTTTCAGCTTTTCTCTTTCGAATTTTTCCGTGAAGAAGGTTTTGGAAAAAGAGTAGTCAATGTGTTTTCCTACAAGTCCGTATTTAACCATTTTTTTTGGGTTGCTTTTTATTGTATCGTTCTAGGCTTACAACAATTAAAATGCCAACAATGATAAAAAAAATAGCCCATAGCGTTTCGCCCGAAAATTCTGACGGCCAATAACGGTCGTAGTCCTTAATAATTTCCCGCCCGTCTGCATCCAATTGAATATTGCCCAGGGCATCCAATTCAAATTCCTTGTTTTTCCATGGCCAAACAACTCCTAGCGATCCTGTAATAAAACCAATGATGACAGCATAGGTAGCTTTTCGGAAATGTTTCAGTACATAGGCAAGAATGTGCGAAAAAGTGACCAGTCCTGCCAAAGAGCCCAGCGAAAAGACAAGTAGCACTTTTAAGAGTTGGATGCGCTCTGTGTTGTTCAAAAATTCAAAATTCCAATGCAACAAATCGGCTATAGTGTCATAAAGAGCATTCACCGAATCTACCAACAACAGCACATAATTTCCTATAAGGATAAGGATGAAGGAGCCTGAAAGGCCAGGTAGGGTCATTCCTGAAACACTAATCATTCCACAGAAAAAGACAAAAATCAAATTGTTGTTTTCGCGGGCAGGTTCCAAAAAGCTGATACTGATCCCTGCAATGATGCCTAACAATAGGTACCCGATGTATTTTCGGTTCCATGTCCCAAAATCCTTTGAGATGTAATAAATGGAACCGATGATCATCCCAAAAAAAGCACTCCAAACATGAAGTTCGTAATGGATGATCAAAAAATCCAAAATCTTTGAAACGCTGAAATAACTTACGATCATCCCCAGTAATAACAACCCCAAGAAACTCCCGTTGATATAGCGAAAGAAGCTTTTAAATCGGCCATTCCACAAGAGCATGAAGGCCTTGCGGTTTATTTTTTGCAACGAGTAAATAAATTCTTCATAAAAACCAGCCACAAAAGCCACGACACCTCCAGAAACCCCAGGGACTTTATTGGCAGCTCCCATGGCAAGGCCTTTTAATACCAGCCAGATTTTATCACTGAAATTCCGAGGTTGTGGCATGGGAAGTTTTCTTTTTTGCAAATTTTTCCATGGCATAAATGGTTAAAATACCAACAAGAATCAGTGCCAAAGATTGCCACGTTTGTGGATCTGTACCCGGATTGATACTTTCAAAATACCATGGGTTGATGCTTTTTTCCACTACGGTGCGGTAATTTTCAAAATCCTGAATTTGTTGCTGGTAAACCGACAAGGTCCCCATCTGGCTCAAGTCTTTAAAAGGAATGGTGGCCCCAGTTGCTTTTTCGTAGACGGAGAGGGTTTCTTTCCAAGGCCAAATTTTGTTTAGGGATCCTATTATGAAACCAGTCATTAGGGCCAAGGTGGTGTTTTCGTAATGCTTGAATAACCACTTTAGAAGGTGGCTGAAACTCAATATGCCAATCGCTGCACCCCCTGCGAAAAGGACAATTTTTTTTAAGTTGAAATCATGGAGGGCATCACTTAAAGTTTTATAGGCGCCCAAAATTACCAAGATAAAGGATCCAGATATCCCCGGTAAAATCATGGCGCAAATGGCCAATGCCCCTGCAAAAAAAAGGAAATACATGTTATCATTGGACCCCAAACTGGGAAGTGTAGTGATGTAGTACGCCAGCAACGATCCTGTGAGTAATGAAATGATGGTGCTTAAACGCCACTTCTGGATTTGCTTCCCTACATAGAAAATACTGGCTAGGATCAACCCAAAGAAAAAAGACCAAATCAAAACGGGGTGGTTTTCAATGAGGTACTTTGCCAGTCGCATGAAGGTTACAAAACTGATCAAAATCCCACTTAACAATGCCAAGAGGAACGCGGCGTTGGATTGCTTCCAAAAAGCCAAAAAACCTTGTTTTCGAAAGGTTTTTAGCAAAGATGGATTGAGCCCACTTATGGTGTTAACCAATTCTTCATAAATCCCCGATATAAAAGCAATGGTACCTCCAGAAACCCCGGGAACGGCATCTGCAGCACCCATAGCAATTCCCTTGAGGCTGATGAGAAAAAAATCTGAAAATTTTCGGGAACCCATACGGCAATCAATCAACACTCAAAAATACAGAAATTAAATGGAAGGTTTTTGGTGATTGATGATTAATTGCTGGACACTTTTCTGGCAAAAAACCTTAGGGAACAATTCTTGAATGATGAGCGTAAATTCTTCGTCCAAATCCAAGGCATTTTTTAGGTGAAATGCCCCTTTATTGGCTTCCATTACCGTGTAATAAAGACCTGCCAAACGAAATTCGATCTCGGCATTTTCATGATAAAACTCCGTGGCTTGGTGCAGGTTATTGATGGCGGCGTTGAATTCGCCCAATTGAATGAGGATATCACATCGCGAAAGCCAGGTTTCCATTTCGTAATTGCCCAATTCGATGGACCTACGGTAGCCGTGTTCTGCTTCCTCATAGAGGCTTAACTGTTTGTTGATTTTAGCGTAGCGTTTCCAATAGAGGACATTTTCACTGTCGATATTGATCGCTTTTTCGATGTAATACAATGCTTTCTGAAAATTTTTCTTGCGGAAGTAGAAATCGGTTATGGCAATCCAGGCTTTATCCAATAGCGCATCGTCTTCAACACATTTTGTATAAAATTGTAACGCCAATTCGCTGTTGCCCATTTTCTCATGGCATTTCCCAATTCGTAACAATGCAAAGGAGGTTGGTTCATCAAGACTTAGGGTGATGGTGTAACTTTCTATAGCCCTTTCAAAAGCCTTCAATTTTTCCAGTACTTTTCCTTTTTCCAAATAGGCACCAATAAAACGATCGTCACTGATAATGGCGAAATCGTAAGCGGCTAATGCTTTTTTATAATCTTTCAGCACATAAAATTGTTTGCCCAACTGGTGCCAAGCCACTTCACAATAGGGGTGTTTGTCCAAATAGGTATTGAGGTAACCAATGGCCTCTTCGTGTTGTTCTAAAAAGTCAAAACAATAAATAATGTTGTATAGGGCCGAATAGTCTTCTTGATCTTCTTCCAGACATTTGATGAAATAGTCTTTGGCATTTACATAATCCTCAATAAAAAGGTATTCCATGCCCAACAGCGAGAGCACATCTGCTTCATCTTCGGTAATTTCAAGGGCTTTTTCCAAAAGTTTGATGGCTTTTTCATGGTCATCCCTTCTCGAATAGATGTTGGCTTTTTGGATATAGATTTCTTCATTGGACTGTTCCAAAAGGTAGAGTTCGTCCAGTATACGTTCTGCAATATCCAGCTTGCCCTCAAAAATAAACATTTCCACCTGGAACAATTTAAGGCTGGTGGAGGTAGGATGTTGCTCCAATCCAAGTTTTGTAGCTTTTTTAGCCAAGGCCATCTTCCCGTTTTCGAGGTAATGGTGGATGATTTCCTCGAACTCTTCAGAGTCGAAGAAATAGACATCGTTGGTTTTTAACATGGATTCGAAGCGGGTAAGTGAGAAGTTGTTATGCTCGTTAGGGCTCAGTTGCATACGCAGGGGTTAACTTTTCATCTAATTAAATATAGTAATGATCGATGCAAATCAATTGTTGTGCCCTTTTTCTTGTTAACAAGCTTATTAACACCGTTTTTGGATTTTCAATCCGTTGATAAGCAATGGGATAATTGTCTTAAGTTGGTGAAATGGTATCCATTACTTCCGTCATAATGGCACAACCTTTTTCAATTTCTGTCAGGGAAATGGTAAGGGGAGGAGTAATGCGTATCGCTTTTTGCTCAAAAAGCAACCAAAATAAGATCAAGCCTCTTTTTTGACATTCCAAGATGATTTGTGTGGCCAATTCGGGTGTTTCCACCATAGCGGCCAACATCAAGCCCTTACCCCTAATTTCTTTAATGAGTGGATGATTCAGGGATTTTCTAAAGAGTTGTTCCTTTTCGGGAATTTGTGATAAAAGCCTCGTTTGCGTTAGTTCTTTCAAAGTAGCCAAAGCCGCTGCTGCTATAACAGGATGACCGCCAAAAGTAGTAATATGGCCTAATTTGGGATGGTCTTTCAGCAAGGCCATATTTTGGTGTGAAGCGGTGAATGCGCCTATGGGCATGCCACCCCCCATGCCCTTACCCATAACCAAAATATCTGGGGCCACTCCAAAATGTTCGAAACCAAAAAGGGTGCCTGTACGACCAAAACCGGGTTGTATTTCATCCAAAATAAGTAAGGCACCAGAAGCTTCGCAGCGTTCTTTTACCTTTTGAAGGTAATTTTTTTTGGGTAGGATGAATCCGGCACCCCCCTGAATGGTCTCCAGAATTACCGCGGCAGTTTTTGTTGTGATTCTATCTAGATCGGAAGTTGCATTGAATTGAATGGGGTGGCAGTCGGGGATAAGGGGTTCAAAGGGTTTTTTGCGCTCTTCATAGTCCATGACACTCATCGATCCCATGGTATTGCCGTGATAGGCATTATGCGCAAACAATATTTCCGTTCTTCCTGTGACCCTGCGTGCAAGTTTTAATGAGGCCTCAATGGCTTCAGTCCCACTATTCACCAAATATGTGGTATTCAAGTTTTTGGGCAAATGCATGGCCAAAAGCTTGGAAAGCGCTACTGTAGGTTCTTGGGCATATTCGCCATAAACCATAACGTGGGCATAGCGGTCCATTTGGTTTTTTACAGCAGTTACGACTGCAGGATGGCAGTGCCCCAAACTACAAGCCGAAACCCCTGCGACAAAATCCAAATAGGCCTTACCGGAAACATCGTATACATAACTTCCCTTGGCGTGGGACACTTCCATGGCCAATGGATGTGGTGTGGTTTGTGCTTGGTATTTCAGAAAATCCTCCAACATGGATTATTGATCTTTTATTTCGGTGGAATCCACCGGTTCGGTCTGAAACTTCGGGTCGTCCTCGCGATTTTGTAAGTCCTTGGGTTTTAATTTGGAATATTCAGGAATCTTGATGTCTTCGTCTCGTACTTCTTCAAAAAAAGAACCTTCGTCCTTCGGCAAAGGAATTCCGCGGATTTTAGGCAGGACGGGCGCTGGTTTTCCTTTAAACAAATCCTGTTTGCTCATCAACCGTTCATCGCCCCGCCAAATAAAACCTGGCAACAGCCTTGTGTTTTCGGGAAATTGTGAGGGTGGGTATACTTTGCCAGGAACTTTTTTCAGGAATCGGATCCCGATGATTTTCTGGTTTTCCAGATACAATTGGATGGAGCTTGAAACCGTGTTATTGATGCCAACCAATTCATTTTTATCATTTCTGGAATAGTAGATTACCTGGGTGTTCTTGATAATATTTACGGTATCCAATTGGTTGTTGGTAAAGAGGCCAATTAAGCGTTCGCCTTTTACCTGATTGTAGCCTAAGCTGTCCTTTTGTACCAAAAACGCATTATTGAAAACTTTTAAAGTATCCAATTGGTCTGTAACCGTATTATTTAGTAAATGAATGGTATCTCCGGTCATTTGGTTTTCACCACTCCAGAGGATTGGATTTCGTAGCATTTTAGTAATGCCCAATTTTTCGTTGACGTAAATAGAATCGCATTTTCCACTGGTGGGTTGTTCCCCGTCTAATCCCTGTTTGAACATGCGTGCCTGGTAAAACCCCTTTATGATCCTATTTTCAGGTTTTCCGGTTACCCTAAGGGTATCCGCATGTACATAAACCGAATCGTTTTCCTGAAGGGAAACGGCTACAGCGCGTTTGGTAATGAATACCGAATCCTGATCGCGGAACACTTCGGCATAATGCCCTCGGATGATGCTTTTGTTGAGGGTATCCAGCACCTTGATGTTGTTGGTGGCAGAGGCAAATCCTTTCGCTCGATCAAAATAGATGCTATCTCCATACAGGATGCGGTTGTTGTAGTCTACTCGGGAGTTTTTTACAAAATACCCAGTATTGGATCGGGTGTTGTAAAATCCCCGTTCGCAGTAAACCGTGCTGGTTTCACTTTCAATCTTGGATTCCCCGTAGAGGTAGGCCCCTCCCGATTCGGAATAGAAATCCAATTGCGGGGAATACACGGTATACTTGGGGTTTTTGATAACCACATTGGATAGGAATTGGTATTTTTTGCTTTCGGCAAAGTACCTACCAATCCTACTGGTAAGCGTACTGGCCGTGTCGCGTACGGTTCCGCCAGAGCGATAGTAAGCCTGTTGCTTGATGCGGTCAAAATACAAGGTGTCGGTTTGCAAGGTGGTTTTCGGTTCGGTAAGCAATACATTACCCGCGGCAAAAGCAAAAGAGGTGTTGCCGTTGTATTCGCCATAGTTGCTTTGCATGCTAACGGTATCTCCTTGAGAAATCCTGACATTGCCATATGCTTTCACAAAATTATCCTTGAAATACACAAAGGCCTGGTCGCACCACATTTCAACGCCTTCGTGGACAATGTAAACTTGCCCGGCTTCATCGCGGGTATAAATAACGGCATCTGGGAATTCGGGCTTTTTTTCAAAATAACCCGATTGCACCGAAACTTTCGTGGTTTTGGTTGAATCGATGATTTTAACCTGGGCATGGGAAGTCTCTCCAAGTACAAGGCAAATCAATAACACTATAAATTTTGATATTTTCAATGTAATTAATTCTTTAAGCGAAAATACCAAGAAAACCTGTATTATCTGTGAATGGTCTGCTTTCGGTCTGGCCCGACAGATACGATTTTGATGGGCACCTCCAATTCTTTTTCCAAAAATGCGATGTAATCGTTTAAAGGCTTGGGAAACTGCGAAGCATCGGTCATTTTGGTTAAGTCCTCTTTCCAGCCTTTCATTTCGGTATAAACGGGCATTACGTTTTCTTCTTCGATGTTGTAGGGTAAGTGGTTGATTTCTTTTCCTTTGTATTTGTATGAGGTACAGACTTTCAATTGGTCAAAACCACTCAGCACATCTCCTTTCATCATCATTAGTTGGGTAACTCCATTTACCTGTACGGCATATTTCAACGCAACCAAGTCCAACCAACCACAACGGCGGGGTCTACCTGTAGTTGCACCAAACTCATTTCCTACGCGTCCCATGGTTTTTCCATATTCGTCAAACAATTCCGTTGGAAAGGGACCGCTTCCTACCCGCGTGGCATACGCCTTAAAAATTCCGAATACCTCCTTTATTTTGTTTGGGGCAATTCCCAAACCAGTACAAGCGCCCGCTGCGGTGGTATTGGACGAGGTCACGTAGGGATAGGTTCCAAAATCGATGTCCAATAAGGAACCTTGCGCTCCTTCTGCAAGGATGGATTTTCCTGCTTTTTGAGCCTGATACAGGTATTCCTCACTATCAATAAAACGAAGGGACTTAAGCATTTCCACGGCATCAAAAAACTCCGCTTCCAGCTCAGCTAAATTGTATTGAATGTCCACGTTGTAAAAATCGATCATGGCCTCGTGTTTGTTGGCCAGTGCACGGTACTTCGCTTTCCAGTCAGATAATTCAGTATCGCCCACACGGATGCCATTTCGCCCGGTCTTGTCCATATAGGTAGGCCCTATTCCTTTTAAAGTGGAACCAATTTTAGCCTTTCCTTTCGAGGCTTCACTGGCAGCATCTAGCAAACGGTGCGTGGGCAGGATGAGGTGCGCTTTTCTGGAAATCAATAATTTTTTATGGAAATCGATGTTGAATTTTTCCAAATTCTTAAGTTCCTTTTTGAAAATTACAGGGTCGATCACCACACCATTTCCTACCAAATTCACAGCGTTTTCATGGAAAATTCCACTGGGTATGGTATGCAGCACATGTTTGATCCCGTCAAATTCTAGGGTGTGTCCAGCGTTTGGGCCTCCCTGAAACCGAGCAATAATGTCATAGTTTTTAGTGAGGACGTCTACAATTTTACCTTTTCCTTCATCGCCCCATTGGAGCCCCAAGAGCAAGTCTACAGCCATAAGCAGATTATTTTTCGGAAGTTTTTCGCCTTCCGTAGAAATACAATGAATGTTTGGTTATTTCGATGTCGAATACTTCTTCGATGGTCTTTTTGATGGTTTGAATACGTGGGTCACAAAACTCGATGACCTCTCCGTTGGACAGGATGACGTGGTCGTGCTGCTTGTCGAAATACGATTTTTCGTAATGGGCTTGATTTTGTCCAAATTGGTGTTTTCTTACCAATCCGCATTCCAACAACAATTCGATGGTATTGTATAGGGTGGCCCTGCTTACCCGATAATTTTTGTTCTTCATGTTGATGTAGAGCGATTCAATGTCGAAATGATCGTTGTGCTCATAAATCTCCTGCAGGATGGCATAGCGTTCGGGTGTTTTCCGATGCCCCTTTTGTTCGAGGAAATCAGTAAAAACCTGCTTTACGATGGCTTGATTGTTGGTTTCAGAACGCGTATTCATAACAAAAGAGCAAAGGTACTCATTTATAGTCGGGTGACTTTATCGATCCCATTAATTTTTTTGATGTTTTTGACCAAATTTTCGAGGATGGCCTTGTTTTTTACCACGACGACGATTTTGCCAGTAAAGGTTCCATCGTTGGAATCGAAATGGACACTTTTCATATTGATATGCAGGTTGTTCGAAATGACCTTGGTGACATTGTTTACAAGTCCAATTGTGTCTATTCCGGAAATCATCAATGTGGCCTTAAATTCTTGCTGTGACGAATCGATCCATTTGGCCTGAATGATACGGTAATTGTAATTGCTCTGCATCTGTATGGCATTTGGACAATTCTTTTTATGAACCTTGATGCCTTCGTTGATGGTGATAAAACCAAACACCTCATCCCCGGGAATTGGGTTGCAGCATTTGGCCATTTTGTAGTCCAGTTTTTCTTCTTGTTTGCCGAATACCAACTGATCGTATTTTACGGTAAGCTCTTCCTTATTAACTTCCTCTGGATTGGAAGGTTTTCGAATCCGGTTTTTGAAGAAGCTCATGAAGGCATTGTTCCGCGACGCCGCAAAGTCTTTAAGCATTTGATTGTCTATGATTCCGGCACCAACCCTGTAGAACAAATCCAGGCTGGTTTTCAACTTGAAATAATTGACCAGTTGATTTACGGTTTTTTCATCGAGGGCAATTTTTAAGGATTTCAATTTTCTGACCAAAACCACCTTGCCTTCGGATGCCAATTGTTTTTGTTCCTCTTTGAGGGAGGATTTGATTTTGGAACTGGCCCTACCAGTAGTTACATAATTTAACCAGTTGGCCGAAGGTTTGGTTTTTTCGGAGGTAATAATCTCCACCTGGTCCCCGCTCTTAAGTTCTTGGCTTAGCGGTACGAGCTTGCTGTTAACCTTGGCTCCACGGGTATGGTAGCCAACCTCAGTATGCACATGAAAGGCAAAATCCAATGCCGTTGCTCCTTTCGGGAGGGAATATAAATCGCCCTTGGGCGAAAAAACGAATATTTCCTTGGCATAGAGGTTCAGTTTGAATTCTTCCACAAAATCCACGGCACTCACATCCGAATTTTCCAAAGTTTCCTGAAGTTTATTCAACCAATTGTCCAGACCCACATCGTCCTTTTCTTTGTTTTTGTATTTGTAGTGTGCGGCATACCCTTTTTCGGCAATTTCGTTCATGCGTTCACTGCGTATCTGCACTTCTACCCAACGGCCCTTTGGACCCATTACTGTGATGTGTAGTGCTTCGTATCCGGTAGATTTTGGGGCTGAAATCCAATCCCTTAGTCGGGTTGGGTTGGGTCTGAAATGATCTGTTACGATGGAATAAATTTTCCACGCGATGAACTTTTCATCATCGGTATGGCATTTGTAAATGATCCGAATGGCAAACTTGTCGTACACCTCGTCGAAGGAGACGTTTTGAGACATCATTTTTCTCCGAATTGAGAAAATGGATTTTGGACGCCCCTTAATTTCATACTTCAATTTTTCGGCGTCCAAGGAATCCCGGATGATTTTTGAAAACGACTCGATGTACGCATCCTGTTCCTCTTTACTTTCCTTAATTTTACTCAATATATCCTGATATACTTCAGGTTCGGTATATTTAAGGCCAAGGTCCTCTAATTGGGTTTTAACATTGTAAAGTCCAATGCGATGTGCCAAGGGTGCATAAATGTAAAGGGTTTCCGAAGCAATTTTCACCTGCTTTTGTGCGGGCATTGCATCCATGGTCTGCATGTTGTGCAAACGGTCTGCAATTTTGATAATGATGACACGAATGTCCTCATTGAGGGTCAGCAGCATCTTTCGGAAGTTTTCTGCTTGAAGCGAAACATCGCTTTGGTATTCCAGGGCAGAAATTTTGGTCAACCCGTCCACAATACGTGCCACGGTTTCCCCAAACATTTGCTCGATATCAACTAGTGTATATGAAGTGTCCTCAACAACATCATGCAAGAGGGCTGCGGCTATGGAGGTAGCATCCAAGCCAATTTCGGAGGCTACAATCTTTGCGACCGCAATGGGATGAAAAATATAGGCTTCCCCACTTTTTCTGCGTTGGTCTTTGTGCGCATCTACCGCCACGTCAAAGGCAGAGCGGATGAGTTTCTTGTCCTCGGAAGATAGGGTACGATAGCTTATTTTAAGCAGTTGCTTGTACTGCTTCGCAATTTCTTTTCTTTCCTCTTCGATTAGGGCTTCTGTCATAGACTAAAAATACGATTTTGCCCAAAACTTGGCAATAAAAGTTGTTCCAATTCTATTGAAGCAAATTTTGAATTCGCGAGGCCAATGTGGGATGGGAATAGTGCATGAAAACATACAGCGGATGTGGTGTGAGGTTGCTCAAGCTGTTTCGGGACAATTTTTTTAGTGAAGCAACAAGTGGCATAGGGCCGTAGGTGCTTTTGGCATAATTGTCGGCCTGGTACTCAAATTTTCTCGAAAGGTAATTCATGATTAAATCCGTAATTTCGGAAATGGGGGTATACAAAATTCCAAAAGCAATCAATCCCACATGGAACGAAGGTGTTTTTACGCCTAGGGCTTCAGAAAAAATGGACCACTCTACAAATAAAGAGAAGAGCCAAAGTGTAAATCCGGTAAGCAGGGTCGTTGCCAACAAATTGTAAAGAATGTGACTTCGTTTGTAATGGCCCACTTCGTGTGCCAGGACGGCGACGATTTCTTCTTCCTCCAAATCGTTGATAAGGGTGTCATAAAGGGTAATTCGCTTTTCCTTTCCAAATCCCGAAAAATAAGCATTGGCCTTGGTACTGCGTTTGGACCCATCAATAACAAATATATTTTGAAGGCTGAACCCCACCTTGGAAGCGTACGCTTCAATTTTGGTGCGTAAACTTCCATTCTCCAAAGGTGTTTGCTTGTTAAAAAGAGGAACGATGAGCCTTGCGTAAAATAAATTCAGGAGGATCGAAAAAAGGGCGACCAACCCCCAGGCATAGAGCCAAAAAAAGGTCCCAGCGCGTTGGTAAAACCAAATGATGAGTGCCAGAAGCATCCCACCAAGGACGGCACCCAATACCCATCCTTTTAATTTATCCAACACAAAGGTTTTTAGGGAGGTTTTGTTAAAACCGTATTTGGATTCGATAACAAATGTGCCGTAATAGCTAAGGGGGATGCTCAAAATCTGACTGGCCATGAGTATGATTCCAAAAAATAACAAGGCAATGGTAATTTCATTGGATGAAATGGAACGGGCGATTGAATCTACAAATTCAAATCCGTCCAAGAAAAAAAACGATAAAGTGACTATTAGGGAACTACTGGAAGTAAATAACCCAAAGCGGTATTTTTCTTTTTTATAGCGCTGCGATTTTTGATAGGCTCCGGCTTCAAAGACATCTTTCAGGTCATTTGGCACGGGATCATTAAAATGTTTGGCGTTAAGGGCGTCCACTAGTTTGTCTATGATGAAATTCACCAAAAGTAGGGCTATAATGAGGTAAAATAATTGGGTTGCAGTCATAGATGGCTTTAATGAATGTAAAAATGAATCTTAAAATTTGAAAGAAAGTATTCTAAGTTGCTCCGATATGTGTATCTTAATGAAACAAATAAAATTATAATTGCCATGAAAACAAAAATTTTTGCCTTTATGTTTCTTTTGGGCCTTGCTTTTTTCTTTGGCTGTAAAAACAATGATGATGATGGAAGTGCCACCCAAACGAACACACTTCAAGGCACTTGGCATTTGCGAAATGTCAGTGGTGGTTTCGCGGGAATCAATGTCGATTTCGATAGAGGAGAAGTAAAGTGGACGTTCAATACTTCCACAGGCAAACTTGAAGTAGAAAACAATGTGCCTTTCGCGAATCCGGATTTCGATTATACCCTATTCGTTAGCGGAACATACAATTATGCGGTTACTACTTCGGGCGATACGAAGGTATTGATGATTGAAGGTTTAAGTTATGGAACAGTAACGGTGTCCGACCAAACCATGACTTTGGATGAGCAGGGGACGGATGGTTTTTTAATGCAGTTTGAACGTTAATCGGGCAAGGAAAACCCACGTTGTCTTTTAGCTTCAAAAATAAGGATTCCAGCAGCAACCGAAACGTTCATGCTGTCGATGTGTCCCTGCATTGGGATCATGATGTTTTGATCGCTCTCTGTGAGCCATACATCGGAAAGCCCTTCTGCTTCTGTACCAACCACAATGGCAGTAGCATTTTTGAAATCGCAATCCACATAAGGAATAGAAGCTTGCAACGCAGCACTAAATATGGCGATGTGGTGTTGTTTCAAATAATGAAGAATTTCTTTGGTGCTTCCAGTAGCTACTTGATTGGTAAACACACATCCCACACTACTGCGAATGCTATTGGGATTGTACAAGTCGGTTTTGGGATTGGCAATGATGACGGCGTCCAATTTGGCTGCATCGGCCGTACGGAGCAATGCCCCTATGTTTCCTGGTTTTTCGGGAGCTTCGGCCACTAAAATCAATGGGTTTTTGGTGGTGAAATGTAAATCGGATAGCAAATGACTTTTGGTTTGAAACAACCCAATCACCCCTTCCGTAGAAGCCCGATAGGCCATTTTTTCATACACTTCTTTCGAGACCGATATCAATTCATAAGGATGATCGCTATTTCCCTGAAACACCTTTAAAGCTTCAACCGAAATGATTTCATCGCAATAAAAAAGGGTCTTCAAAATATAAGTGCCCTTCAATGCCAAAACAATTTCACGAAGGCCCTCTACCACAAACAGTCCCTGTTTCTTGCGTTCCTTCGATTTTTCCGAAAGCTGGACCACTTGTTTAACCAAGGGGTTTTGGATGCTGGTAAGGTGTTTTTGCATGGTACAAAAATAACTTAAATAGCTATCTTTGTTCAAAAATTTTGGGAGATGAAAAAAAGGCTGCTTTATTTACTGATTGGATTTTCATTTTTTGAAGGTTTTGCCCAGGTGGCAAATTCAGCGGATGACATTGTGATTTGTGAGGTTCCCTACGATGGATTTGCGACTTTTGATTTAACTGTAAATGACGCACAAATATTAGGAACGCAAAATGCGATGGACTATGGCGTTTATTATTACCAAACTTTAGCTGACGCCGACGCTAATATCAACCAAATTCTCAATACTACATTTTATGGAAATATAATGAATCCCCAAGAAATTTACTCCAGGGTCATAGAGTTTTCCTCTAATAATTTATCAAGTATCATTAATTTTAATTTGGTTGTAGGTCAGGGTGTCAATCCTCTCATACCTACACCATTGGCGGAATGTGATGATGATAATGATGGTTATGCCGCTTTTGACTTGACCGAAAAGGATGCTGAAATTGCCAATGGAGACCAAGATGTAACCGTAAGATATTATTTTACACTACAAGAGGCAGAAGCAGCAGTACCGGGTACCGAGCTTGCAAGTCCTTATTTTACGGCAATTCCATTTTCGCAAATTGTGTGGGCCAGGGTCACAAAGGAAGACCCACCCAGTCTTTGGCCCTGTTGGGATGTGGTACCCCTCGAGCTACTTGTAAATCCAACCCCGCTACCTCCAAGTTCAGGGTTCTTAGAAGTTTTGATTGCGATCGATGAAGACCACAATGGCGTGGAGTTTTTTGATCTAACTCAAAATGAAGCGGCTATATTTGGTAATAATACCCCTGTCTTTGAATTTACCTTGAGTTACCATATTTCATTAAACGATGCCGCCCAAGGTACGAACCCAATTGCCAATCCTTCAAATTTTGAAAGTAGCGGACAGACCATTTTCACACGACTCGAAAATACCCTCACGGGATGTTACAGGGTGTCTTTTTTCGATTTGGCGGTTTTTGGATTCGTGATAGAAGGAGAACCTGAAGATTTATACATAGATGAAGGGGATTTGGACGGTTTGGCCATTTTCGACCTTACTGTAAACGAAACGGTTATCCTTGAAGGTTTGGACCCTTCCATTCACCAAATAACTTATTACCAAACCTTGAGCGATTCTAATAATGGTGTGAATTCGATACTGACACCTCAGGCTTATCAGAATACTGCCAATCCACAAACCATCTATGTTAGAGTCGTAAATACCGAGAGTAATGGTTATGCTTTAACCAGTTTCCAAATTGAGACCGATGGTTTTTTGAAGGTAGAAAACCAAGCCTTTAATGATTTGGCCATGTACCCAAATCCTACAAGTGAGGGCGTCACAATTTCTTCGTCAAAACTTATTAACGAAACAATTGTTGAGCTATTTGATATCTCAGGGAAAAGGCTGCTTTCAAAAAAAGTCTTACCGAATGAAAGAACGGTCCACTTGGATGTTAGCACACTGGAAAAAGGGGTTTACATTGTTCAGATTTCCTCTGAAGGAAATTCGGTCACAAAAAAAGTAATAAAAAAATAGCACGTTACTATTTGTAGATGGCTGTCAAAGCCTCTACAAAGTTTCCTCTCCAACAGTCCCAATCGTGCCCGCCATTGATGATCCTCAACTCATTGGGTATGCTGTCTTTGAGCATTTGCTGTTGCAGCCTTGTAACCACAGGGACGATGTTGTACACATCGTCATCGCCAACGAAAAGGTAATAGTGAGGTTTGCGTGGGGCGTTTAATAAATTATCCCAACGGCGGGTATACGAAAAGGAATTCCATATAGAATCGTTGAAAGTCCCATCCAATGCAAAGGCCTCCACTTTTCGGGAAGAAGAAATGGGTGGCGGAAGTGGTTCATAAGAGGCGGGACTCAACAATATGACATTGTCAAACAGGGAAGGATCTTTCAACGAAAAACGAAGCGCACCATAACCACCTGCCGAATTACCGGCAATGGTTCTGGATAATGTGGTGTCGATGGCATAAGTGGATTCCACAAGGGGCATGAACTCTCCCAAATAAAACGTTTCCATCAACTCGGGCCGATCTACATACCAAGAGTTTCCAGCACCAAGACTAACCGCCACCATGGGCGGAATGGTTTGGGTGCAAATCAAGGAATCCAACAAGTGCTTGGCATTCCCTTCATCCATCTGAAACCAATCCCTTTCATCGCCTCCATGACCATGCAAAAGGTATAGTACGGGGTAAGTGGAAGTAGTTGAATTATAGGTTGGTGGCCGGTAAACTTGATACTTGATGGTTCTTTTTAGGGTGACGCTATGAAAGCTCAACGTGTCTATAGTGCCCGAAGGGTAGTCAACCGCTTCGTTGCACCCAATAAATGCAACCAACATCAAAAATAAAATCACTTTGAGACTAGTCATAGTTCAATTCAATATTGATTTTTTTTCCAGTCGCAACCACCTTCTTAAAACCATTTTCATTAAGAATTTTAGTTTCTGTAGTAAGGGTATTCACAATGCAATGTTCTTCTTCAGGGACCAGAAATTCTATTTGCCAAGCTGGATTTGTTTGCCGGATTTCGATGGATTTCTTAAAGGTTGAATCTGAATAAAAAATGGATATTTCATTGGTTCCAACGGCCACGTTTTCCAAGGAGGCTTCTTTCCATTCGTTGGGCATTTGCATGTGGATGACCACTTTTTTGTGGGCGGCATCCGGTTGGATCCCAAAAAATTGTTCCACAATGGGCACGGCAAAACCATAGACATTCCAGGCTTGGGTCATCATCCCATAATCGGGAGATACTTCATACATGCTTCCCGGAAACGCATAGCTGAACGATTGTGCCATTCTTTTGAGGTAATCCAATGCTTCGTTGGGCCTATTGTAATTGTTTTCTCCTACAACTTGGACCCCAGTGGGAAGCGTCATTACCGCACCCGTATAGGAAAACACCTTGCTTCCTTCAAAGGAACCTTCGTCGTTTCCCGCCGAGGCATCTCGATCGATACCCGTTACAAACATGCCGAAGGGATTGGAAAATTTCTTGGCAGTAGTAAGTGCTTTTACCGCTTTTTCTTTTGGAGCAATTTTGGTTTCCATGGGCGTGTTGACTACCCAATTGTGATGCACCACGAAAGGCCTAGCAGTTATCGATGGATTTTTGATAATGAAATCGCGCGTTTCCTTGAGTTCTTCAACCGCCCAAGGCTTGTTCAGTGTATCGGCCCTTACAATGGCGTCATCGATGAGTTTTAGGGCTTGGGCATCGGTGCCAATAAAATCGGCATAACTTTGAAAGGCTTCATTCCAAAATTGTTCGTTGATTTGTTCTTTCAATTGTAAGGCCAACGTCGAATACTTTTCGGACAATTCTACTTTTCCTAGTTCTGCAGCTAGCATCGCGGCATCGGCAAAGGCTTTTTGGGTATAGGAGGCCACATCGATCATTTCACTATCCATTCCATGGATTTCCATCATGCCAAAACCATCTGGAAACAGGTTGCCGTTTTGATCGCGCTCCTTCAGTAACCAGTCCAGTCCTTTCTCGATGGTTGGAAAATACTTTTGAAGGAACTCCTTATCGCCATTCCATTGATAGATTTTCCAAATGAGGGAGGCAAATTGAGGGGTTTCGTTGATATTCCCGGGGTTGAATACCGCTCCGTTGGAAGACATTTCGTGAATGATTCGGCCATTGCCGTTTATTGCATTGGAAACACTGTCCAGTAATGCGATGGTCTTATAAACGGGCTCCGTTTGCCCCATGGCCATATAGCCCTGAAGCGCATATTCACTGTCTACACCAAACCACCATGGATAATCCGGAAGGCCTGCGCCTATGCCTGTTCCTATTTCGGGAACGGTTCGAACCAGCCAGTCGCAGTTGTATTTTAACCATTCAAAAGTTTGATTGATGGTGGAATTGGGTGTGGTGAGCTTGGTCTTATTGGCAAGGGTTTCGTAGCGCTTTCTTTTTTCTGAAAGATAGATACTCGCATTCTTTTGAAGGTCTTTAAAGGTCGCAATTGCATCATCCCTAGAGGTGTAAGAGCCCGATAGGCAATAACTTATACTTTTTGTGCCATTTGAAAATAGGAAAATGACATCTTCAATACTATTGATACTGGTGTTATTTTTAGTTTTCGTGCTATTAAAATTAGAAGTTTGTTCAAACTCCAATTCAGAACCAAAAACGGTAAACCATGTATTAAGACTATCTTTCACAACCCAAGCTTGATGGTTCTCATCCCAAGAGGCCAGATCCTTACCATCAACCATTTGGGTCCTTTCCCCTAACCATGTTGGGCGAAGGTCGCTAGTTCCCGTAAATTTGATTACGCCCTTTTTTTCTACAGCATTGTTTTTAATGACCAATTGAACAAACACCCCTTCTTTTGCATCAGGAACAAATTGCCAACGCTCAATTTCCAATCCTTTTTCTTCCCATAAAAAAGTTTGCTTGTTGGCATATGGATAATTGGTGAAACTTTGGGCGCGGTCCAGTGCCAATGTGTCTTTGTCAAAAATCAATTGTATTTTAAATCCGTCCATTAATTTAATTGGGTGATCCCAAATACCACCCATTTCTCCCTGTACGTGCCATCCCAATGGAGGAAAGGAGCCATCTTGGTATCCCACCATGTACACCCGGTCTCCAGCCGTTACCATGGGCGACTCCAAATAGGCCTTTTTACCATCAATTGAGGGACTGCCTTGTGTCATTTCTGCCATCGTTAATTGCGTGGAGTGTTTTTGACATCCCATTAATACAGATAAGGCAAATAATGTAGCGAATAGTTTCATAAACGTAAAGTTAAACAAAAACGGGCCATGGGGCCCGTTTAAAAATTTTGAAACTGCTATTTATTCCTGCCCATATTTTTTGGCATACCGATGCCAAAGTCTTGTTTGATGGGTTTCCAGTGAAATTTCCCTTCCGTCGATAAAGGCATGTGAAAGGAGGTTGGTTCGCATGTCCAGTGCATCCCCATCGCAAACAAAAAGTGTGGCGCTTTTGCCAACTTCCAATGTGCCATATCGATCATCGATTCCTAGTATTTTGGCAGCGTTAGACGTAATCAATTTTAAGGCCTCTTCCTTATCCATTCCTTGACCTACTACTTGCCCTGCATAAAATGGAAGGTTACGGGTATTCATTCGTTCCATTTGGCCTAGGGCATCCAAACTAACGAGCAATCCGCCGTCAGTTAATAATTTTGGTAATTTGTAGGGAAGATCGTAGTCATCATCGTCACTGTTGGGAGTGGTATGCACCCTGTTGGCAATAACCGAAACATGATGTTGCTTCAAAAAGGGGATGATTTTATAGGCTTCGTAGCCACCTACCAAAACCACCTGTTGAACCCCAGCATTTTTACAGGCGGTAACTCCATCAATGATTTCCTTTTCGCCTTGGGCATAGAGGTAGAGCCTCTTGGAACCATCAAACAATCCTTGCATGGCTTTAAACCCTTCATTTTCAGAAGTAGAATTGGTTTTTCCGTAAGCTTGGGCATTTGCAAAATAACGAGTGAATGCCTCCGTATCTTTAGGGTAGTCATTGTTGGGTTTCCACCCACGTTCTTCGCCCACCCACCAACGTCCTCTTCTGAAGGTGTTGGGCCAATGAATGTGGATTCCGTCATCTACTTTTACTGCGGCATCTTCCCAATTCCAAGCATCCAATTGCACGATGGATGAGGTTCCTGAAATGGCACCCCCTTGGGGTGCAATTTGTGCCAAAAGTACTCCATTGGGCCTCATGGACTCTACTACCTTGCTTTCGGCATTGTAAGCAATGAGACTTCGGATATTGGGAATGAACTCCCCAATTTCGTCCTCGTCCAAGGTGGGACGTACCGCATCGATTTCGCCTAATCCCAAAGTAGATACCGGGGCAATAAATCCGGGGTAAATATGCTTTCCGGTTACATCAATAACGCGCCCCTGTTTGATGGTTGTGGGCCCTCCCACACTTACTATGGTACCATTTTCGAATACAATAGCCCCATTTTCTATGACCGTTCCGTCCCCTACATGTATGGTTGCTCCTTGAAGTAAAATCGTTTCGCTTTGGGTAGGAGCAGGGGTTTGTTGGGCCCAGGAGTGAAACCCAATACCGATGATTACAATAGCTGCTATATTTTTAAAAATTTGCATAGTAGTCTTAGTTAATGGTTTCACATTCAAAATTGATTTTTTCCTTTTTCATCGGACTGCGTTTTTTTCCATCACCCGATTTTTCTTCCAACATCATTTGTATAAGCTTGCTTCGTTCTTTTTGGATGGCTTCCCTTTGCGCTTTGTCCACTTCCAAATCAAAATAAAAAGAACCATCAATCATAGTTTTTTCAGCTTTAGCATATATGGAGAGTGGGTTATCGGACCAAAGCACCAAATCGGCGTCTTTACCTTCTTTGACACTTCCCACTCGGTCGTCCAGATGCAACAATTGGGCAGGATTGATGGTTACCATTTTCCAAGCTTCTTCTTCGCTCATGGCACCGTATTTTATAGTTTTTGCAGCTTCTTGGTTCAACCGGCGGGACATTTCATCGTCATCGCTGTTGATGGCTGTGGTTACTCCCTCACGCGTCATAATTGCTGCATTGTAGGGGATGGCATCGTTCACTTCGTACTTGTAGGCCCACCAATCGCTAAACGTTGATCCCCCCACACCGTGTTGGGCCATTTTATCGGCAACTTTGTACCCTTCCAAAATATGGGTAAACGTGTTCACCTTAAAGCCAAAGTGTTCGGCAACTTTCATTAACATATTGATTTCACTTTGCACATAACTGTGGCAGCTAATAAAACGTTCCCCATTCAGGATTTCCGCCAAAACCTCCAATTCTTCATCATATCGGTAGGGCTTACCACTTTTTTTAAGAGCATCGTATTCCTTGGCTCGGTTGAAGTAATTTACATACACTTGTTCCACACCCATACGGGTCTGTGGGAAGCGATCAAAACTTTGCCAATTGCTTTGTTTCACGTTTTCTCCCAATGCAAACTTGATGAATTTTGGACTGTTCTTGTAAAGCAATCCGTTGGCATCCTCGCCCCATTTCAATTTGATGAGTGCTGAACGACCTCCTATGGGATTGGCCGACCCATGTAAAATCTGGATGCTGGTCACGCCGCCTGCCAAATTGCGGTAAATGTTGATGTCTTCAGGATTCACAACATCCGAAATTTTTACTTCTGCCGAAGAGTTCTGGCCCGCTTCATTGATAGTGAGTGTCGCTATGTGCGAATGCTCATCGATAATGCCTGCGGTGAGATGTTTTCCTGTGGCATCGATCACCGTGGCCCCTCCGGCGTTGAGGTTTTTGCCGATTTTTTCAATTTTACCGTTTTTTACCAAAACGTCCGTATTTTCTAAAATACCTGCTGCTTCACTGGTCCAGACGGTTGCATTTTTAAACAGGATATTTTGGGCCTTGGGCTTCACCCGATACCCATAACCCACATTGGGGTAGGTAAGGGGCAGTATCTCGGGTGCTTTGGTGCCTTCTTTTGAATCTTTTTCCTCGGCTTTGGCAGTGTCAGTTTTGATGGCTGTAAAAGAAGTTTCAAGTCCATTGGGAAGTACCAAACGACCACTGAACGAAGTTTCTTCAGCAGCAATTTTTGCGGTGGCTAGGTACGTTTCGTTGGCATCTTTATCTGTAAATGAAAAAGTGATCCAGTTGTTTTCATAGGTTAGTTTTGAAGGAAATTCCGTTTCCCCCATTTTGACCTCGATCTTTGGTTTTGTAGCTTCCCCTGAGAGGGACATTTCATAATTTTTTCCACCAGCTGCGAGTGTATAAGAACCCCTAATATCCTTAAGGTTCCTATCGTTAAGAACATACTTCTGTCCTTGGACCCAGTTTTCGTAGACGATGGTTTCTTTTTCGAAGATAGGGCCCGAAGTAATTAAAAAATTAGCCCATTTTCCCTTCTCCAAAGTACCCAAGGAATTGCTTTGGTTAAGCAATTGGGCAGGAATGGTTGTAAGCGCTTCCAATGCTTTTGTTTTGTCGAAACCATAGAGAAACGCTTTTTCCAGCTTTTCAGAAAAACTCGAAACTTTTTTCAAATCAAAAGTGGTTAGCGCAAAGTTTATTCCGTTATCGGACAATACCTTGGGATTCTGTGGGGCTTGGTTCCATTCGCGTAGGTCCTCAAGGGCAATGTATTTTGCGAAATAGGGATCACTTACATCAAAAGCTTCCGGGAAATCGATGGGGATTACATAGCGTGCCTTGGTTTGTTTGATGTTTTCGATGGTTTCGTATTCATTACCACCCCCAACAATAATGTAATCAATATTGAAAAGATTTCCAATGCCATCTGCTCGTACATCATTGCCTTTGTCGCCCGCTTCAAAAAATGCTGGAAGGTTTCTATTTTCGATGAGTGCCTCTAGGGATAAGTCCTTAGTTTCGCTAGTTCCTTTAGCATACCAATCCCTATCATAATACATTTGCCGGAGCAATGCCATGGCTCCCATTAAGGAGGTTGGATAGGATTGATTGCTGGTCACGCTTTTTTCAAAGGAAAAGTATTGACCCGATGCATCTTCGAGAATGCGTATAGCATCGCCCCCTTCATCATTCAAAGCTACCAACACACCTGTTCCGCGGGCAATCCCATCCATGAGGTGGGTATTTATAACGCCAAAACCGAGCTTGCGGAGTTCTTCGGCGTCTTTGGAATTGTATTTGAATTTTTCGATGCTCTTAACCTCGGGGCGAATATGATCGTTCCAGTAAAAACCCTCACGGGAGGCATCATATTGTGGTGAACGCCCGCGATTGCCCTCCCTTTTTGGTTTTTCAACACCAAATGCAGTGTAACAATCTATGAAGGAAGGATAGAGGTGCTTTCCTTCCAAATCCACAATAACCGTATTGGCAGGGATGCTGAACCCCTTTCCGGATGCTACAATTTTTCCATGTTGAACCAGCAGGGTTCCAAAAGGGATTACTTGATTTGGAGTGATGTGCAAAGTGGCATTGGTAAAAGCAATGTAGTTGTTGTTTTCTTCTTTGACACCATCATTTTTTGGGAAGTAAACTTGAGCCTGTGCCATGTAAAGTGGCAGAAAAAGCAATAAGCCCAAAAGCGTGTATTTTTTCATCTGTAGGGGGTTGGTTAAATACATTCTAAATATAAGCAGGGGAGTTTAGTTTTATTTAAAACGTTGCCATTTTAACAAGAAGTTAAGAATCATCAAATAGGGCGGTCTTCAAAATAATTAACTACCAAGGCCACCATGTAACTATAGCTTTGTATCCCTTTGGATTGGTTGTTGGCTTTCAGGAATTGATCCCAGAAGATTTTGGAAAAATCCTCAAACGGATTTTCATAGGAAGCCCAAAACTCGCGCATTTCCCTATAGCTTTCCAGAATACCGAAATTGACCGTGGGCAAAATCGTTTCGTAAGCGGTTTCGTCCCTTCGCGCCAACTCGTTGATGCAATAACGCAATGCAAAAATATACCCAGTATATTGAATGTATGGATCCTTATTGTATAAGGTAGCCAGGGTGGCAATAAAATTGGCTTCGTTTTCAGCTGCATACCCAATTTGGTGGGCCTGCTCATGACAACTCACTACAGGAAACTTATAACTTTTAATCAAGCGGTTTACTTGCGCCTCACCAGTAAGCGGATTGTAATACCCGCTGTATCCCATGTAAGTAAGTCCCAAGCTCCAACCACTTTTTTTGATGCTGGAAGGCGCATAATGCAAGCTGGGAAATTCTTTTTCTAAGTTGGAATACCCTTCTTTCGATTTCTTGAAGATTTCATTTTGGCTGTAGGGCAGGTCTATTTTGGTACTATCGGCATATCCCAAAGCACGGTGGAGCTCATTCGACTTTTGGATGAGTCTTTCCGTGGTTTGTATCAATTCCTCGGTGGTGTAGGTACTATCAAGCCCTAGGGTTTGGTACAAAGGTGGGCGCAGGTAGTTGAGCCCCCAAATCATATTGAAGGTAAAATAAATTACAGAAAGCGCAGCGGCGATGTCTATGAAAAAACGTGTGGGTTCTTTCCAAAGACGTTTGTAATTTTGGTAAAGCCATCTCAGAATTAAGACTCCTAGCAACAAATAAAATACATCGCCTACCGAAAAAGGAATCCACCCAAATACATAACGCAACAAGGCCGATAAGAAAGGATAAATTCCTTGGCTGTAATACCGCTCCACAAATTCAGGGAAATTTCTTAAGAGAAGTAGGATGAGGTACTGAATTGGTAAAAGGAGGGCAAGGATAAGACGGCTTCGCTTTTGCATGCCTTAAACATACAAATAAATCTTTTAGAACTAATTTTTGAAAAGGAGAATAATGACCTACTTTTGGACCATAAAATTCAGAATGTATGAATGAAGCAATCAGAAATTTGGAACCTCGTTCCCTTTGGAATTTTTTTGCCGATTTGAACGCGGTTCCCCGTGGCTCAAAAAAGGAGGCTCGTGTTATTGAATTTGTAAAGGGTTTTGGAGAAAAAAGAAATCTGGAAACATTGGTAGATGCTGTAGGAAATGTCATCATCAGAAAACCCGCAACGCCTGGCATGGAGGATAGAACTCCCATTGTTATGCAGTCGCATCTAGATATGGTGCATCAAAAAAATAACGACACCGTATTTGATTTTGACACCCAAGGCATTGAAATGATGATTGATGGCGATTGGGTGCGTGCTAATGGAACAACCTTGGGAGCAGACAATGGATTGGGGGTGGCCACAATTATGGCCATTTTGGACAGCAATTCAATAGCACACCCGGCTTTGGAGGCTTTGTTTACCATCGATGAAGAGACCGGAATGACAGGGGCTATGGGACTTAAGGGCGGATTGCTACATGGAAAGATTTTATTGAATTTGGATACGGAAGAAGATGATGAATTGGGGGTTGGCTGTGCCGGTGGCGTTGATGTAACTGCTCAAGGAAGCTACACGGAAGTGTCTGTGGGCGAAAATAGTATTGGGATTAAAATTTCATTGAAAGGATTACAAGGGGGCCATAGCGGCATGGACATTCACAAAGGATTGGGAAATGCCAACAAATTGATGAATAGGATTTTGCAGGCTACGTGTGATGTTTTCCAC
This sequence comes from Flavobacteriaceae bacterium UBA6268, assembly GCA_002440705.1. GTDB lineage: Bacteria > Bacteroidota > Bacteroidia > Flavobacteriales > Flavobacteriaceae > DJVA01. The sequence continues at coordinate 93,975 of DJVA01000049.1, forward strand.
CTGTCTGAAGTACATGGGGGAAGCCTCAGAAATGCTATTCCAAGGGAGAGCCTGGTTTTAGGGGCTGTAGACAAAGCAGAAAAGGGAGCCTTCAAGAGAGCGTTTGAAACAATCCGGCAAGCTATTTTGGATGAATATAAGATCCTGGAACCGGAATTGGACATCTCCTATTCTGAAGGAGGAATTCCTGCAAAGGTTATGGATGCCGAAGCACAAAAAGTATTTTTGCAGGCGGTTTATGCCGCACACAATGGCGTATACCGAATGAGCCCAGCCATCGAAGGATTGGTAGAAGCGTCCAACAATATTGCCAAAGTTTTGGTTTTGGATGGTACCATCAAAATTGATTGTTTGACACGCTCTTCAGTGGAGTCCTCAAAAATGGATGTTGCACTTTCGCTGAAAGGCGCTTTTCAACTTGCCGGCTACGAGGTAACTTTCTCCGGAGACTATCCAGGTTGGGCACCCAACAGAGACAGTTCCATTCTTAAGGTTATGGAAGGACTTTATGAAAAAAGGCATGGAACAAAACCTCATGTTGCTGCATGCCATGCAGGTTTGGAATGTGGGATTTTGGGACAAAACTATCCTGGAATGGACATGATTTCTTTCGGCCCCACAATTAAAGGGGCCCATTCTCCAGACGAGCGCGCCAGTATTAAATCGACCCAAAAATTTTGGGAGTACGTTTTGGAAGTCCTTAAGAACATTCCCAAAGCTTGATAAAAAAAAGCCGCTTTTGCGGCTTTTTTTTTTGAATACTCTTTATTCGTCAATACCAACCAATTCCAGTTCAAAAATTAAATCGGAATTGGGAGGAATCACATCACCAGCTCCCTGTTCTCCATACGCCAAATGGGAAGGGATAAATAGCGTTGCTTTATCGCCTATGCTCATCTCCAGAAGTCCTTCCTTAAATCCAGGAATGAGTCGCGCTTCTTTACTGTAAACGCTTGGAAGTGGTGCATACTGTCCTCTGGCTAGTCGTTCCTTATCCACTGCCTCATATTTTTCGGCAATTTCCAAGAGGCTTGTATCAAACAAACGACCATCTGCAAAATATCCGGCATAATTCATCTTCACGGTACTTCCGTCTGCAGGTTTTACACCTTTGCCCTTGTGGTTCCAGTAAATTTTTAGTCCAGATGGATATTCTTGGGCTTCTTCCTTCAGTTTTTCGAGATCGTTTGCAGTATTTTCGGCAATACTTGCAATGCGAGCCTCTTTTTCTCTTTTGGCCTTCTCTATTTTCTCCATTTCGGCACTAAAGGACGCCGGCTGTACCCCTTTGTTAATGATGTTCACTTCATTGATGATAACCGGGGTTTCAGGTTTATCGTTGGGTTTGGTAGTTGCCACGGACCCAATAGAGTCTACAATTTCCTGCCCTAAAACTATTTCACCAAAAATGGTGTGTCGCCCATCGAGCCATGGGGTTTCTTTCAAGGTGATGAAAAATTGACTGCCATTGGTTTCAGGCCCCGAATTGGCCATGGCCAGCAATCCTTTGCGATCAAATTTTAGCGAATCCACAAATTCATCCGGGAATTTATATCCAGGGTTTCCAGTGCCATCCCCTTTGGGATCCCCTCCTTGGATCATAAAATCCTTGATGACCCTGTGGAATGTGAGTCCGGTAAAAAATGGTTTTCCTTTATAGGTCGAGTCGACCAGAGGATGTTTTCCTTCGGCAAGCTCTATAAAGTTGGCGACCGTAAGGGGCGCCGCTTTGTCATAAAATTTGGCCACAAACGTTCCTTTGTTGGTAACAAATTCAGCATAAATACCTTTTTCAAGATTGGGGTATTTAGATTTACAAGAGCTTAGGGTAAGCGCCGCAAGGGCAATTAATAAAAAGATTTTTTTCATAATAGCTACATTAATTATTTTCATTGGAATTGATCGTTTTTAAGGTCACGGTACTTTGAATGGGAACATTGGTTCCTAATTTATCTTCAAGGCCATAGTAGCCAAAAGCTTTGTGCGACGGGAAAAAGAAAGTGACCGTTTCTCCCACTTTCATCAATTTCAGCCCATCCCGAATACCCGAAATAAGTTCTTGGTTGCTTTGGTCCACTTTATAGCGCTGCAAACCGTTTTCTGATTCAGAGACTATCGTTTTTCCGGCCAAGTCTTTGATATTGTAGGTAAATGTAATGTCGTCGCCAACTTCGGGGAATACCGTTCTTGTGGTGTCCTGTACGTTGTAATAATACCAAAAACCACTTTCGGAAGCTAAGTAGGTGTTGGTACTGTCATTCCTAATAATATTGGCGATTAGGGCTTCTTCGGCCTCAATCAATTTTTTATTGCGCGCTACCGACTCTTCGATGAAAGTACTGGACGATCTTTGAATTGGGCGTCTGGCATCAGGGCTCTTACAGGAAACCCCTGTCAGTACAAGTGCTAAGAGTATTAATTTACGAATCATGATTCAGGGCATTTTTGTAGTGGGGCAATATACTAATAAATTCCTTGACGGTTTCCTCGAGGGACTTATCGCTTCTTCCTCCCGCCGCATTGATATGCCCCCCGCCGTTAAAATGCTTCCGCGCAAATTCGTTCACGGAAAAAGAGCCTTTACTGCGAAAGGAAATTTTGGTAATCCCTTCCTGTTTGTTTTCAATAAAAATGGCTGAAAAAATGACCCCCAATATGGAAAGGGGATAATTAACAAATCCTTCCGTATCTCCTTTTTTAAAATGATGGGCATCCAACTCTTTCTGTGAAAGTACCATGTAGGCGGTTCTTAATTCGGGCAGGATCACCAAATGGTCCAATGCCACTCCAAGGAGTTTCATCCTTTCCGGACTATTGGTATCGTAAATCTGTTCGTGAATGGCACTATGGTTTGCGCCGCAGTCCATTAAATGGGCAATAACCCGATGTGTGGTAGACGAGGTGGCCGGAAAGCGGAAAGAACCGGTATCGGTCATAATTCCCGCATAAAGGTTGGTGGCAATTGCAGGGGAAATGTTGTTTTGGCCACCTAACCCTACAATAAAATGATAGACCATTTCTGCGGTCGAACTCATGCTTGGATCGCTATACGTTGCCACCGCATAATCCTGAGGCTGCTGGTGATGGTCGATCATGATGAAATCGGCACGGCTATTTTTTAAGATAAGTTCCATTTCACCCACGCGATCGAGTGCGTTAAAATCCAAGGTAAAGATGATTGCAGCATCTTTCAAAATTTGGGTGACCACAGTGGTATCTTTTTCAAAAATAACAAGGTCTTCGCAACCTGGAAGCCATTTCAAAAAATCGGGAAAATCGTTCGGCATGACCACGGAGGCCTCGTGACCTTGTGCCTTTAGGTAGGCATACAATCCCAAACAAGCCCCAACGGCATCTCCATCAGGGTTCTTATGGCCAATGATGGCAATTTTTTTTGAACCGTGCAGCAACAGGGAATTTGCTTTTTCGGTTAGGGTTTTATTCATAGGTTGCGAAGATACAACTTAAACTAGAATTGCGAAGGTAAGGTGAAGTTTAAAAAGGGAGTATTAAGGAATGGTTAAACCCTTGTTTTTAATTCCTAAATAACTACTTTTGCACCAAATTTTGAAAAACTCATGAGAACTGACAGAACATTTACCATGCTTAAGCCCGATAGTGTAGAAAAAGGGCACATAGGACCCATCTTGGAAAAAATTACTGCTGCTGGTTTTCGGATTGCGGCCATGAAACTTACCCAAATGACCCAAGCCGATGCACAAGCATTTTATGCCATCCACAAAGAGCGCCCTTTCTTTGGGGAGTTGGTGGAATACATGACCCGCGGGCCCATTGTAGCGGCCATTTTGGAAAAAGACAATGCCGTGGAGGATTTCCGCACCTTGATTGGGGCTACAAATCCTGCGGAGGCTGCCGAAGGGACCATCCGTAAACTATATGCCACTTCCATTGGAGAGAATGCCGTTCATGGAAGCGATAGCGATGAAAATGCTGAGATCGAAGGGCAATTTCATTTTGCAGGTAGGGAAATTTTTTAAATTTCCTAGGATCATATAAAATAAAAGCCGCTATTTAAGCGGCTTTTTTATCGCAATACAATTTTCTGGATAATTGATTTGCCCAACGCCTCATTGAGCATGGCTATCATTTTATCTTTGCCATAGCTTAACTCTTCCCGAAGCACCGACGAACTTAAGTCTACATAGAAGGTGTCCCCATCCAGAAAGGTTCGTGTGGTGTATTTGGAGATGGCCGAACCCATTACTTGGTGCCAGGCTTGTTCTGCTGAAACTTTGTTCAACCCTTTTTCCAATTTGCCTGCTGCCAGAAAATCTTTCAGGAGGTCGCCTAGGGAGGTATGTTCACCAAATCGTTTACTCATTATTGAGAGATAGGGGTTGAAATCGTTTGTAATGATAGGTATTCCCAGCTTCGTTTTTTACCACCAGTTTCTGGTCGTCTAATTCCAAAACGGTTTCGATCCATTGGTCAAAAGGGGTTTTATATTGAAGTCTCAATTCACCATTGCCGGTTGAAATTGCAAACGTTTCGGTTTGATTGGTGGTTTTAAAGGTTCCGTCCGGTTGTGGCATCATTTTTTTTCGGATGCCTATTAAGCCATTTACTTCAATAAAATCGACAACCGTATTCACCGAATACTGCTTTTTGGTTCCATCGGCAAGGGTTACATGTTCAATTTCCCAATACCCGTTTAAAAGCGGAATTTGCTCCGCGGTTTTTTTTCCGCAGGAAATCAAAACAAAGGCAATCACACTGGCATAAACAAATTTCATAAGGGAAACATTTTATAGCTTTGATGCACTTCCTTGATCACGTTTTCCGTCCGTTCGGGATGGGTATCACTGATAAACAACTGTCCAAAATTTTCATGATCGACCAAACTGATGATCTGTCCAACGCGCGAAGCATCCAATTTATCAAAAATATCGTCCAGAAGCAAAATAGGGGTTACTTGGCTTTGTTGTTTGATAAAGTCGAATTGCGCTAATTTCAACGCAATCAAAAATGATTTTTGCTGTCCTTGGGAACCAAATTTCTTGATGGGATGGCTGTCGATTTCGAAACGCAAATCGTCCTTGTGGATCCCTACATTGGTATATTGGGTCAAGCGGTCTTTCGGTAAATTTTTTCTCAGCAAACTGGCAAAGTCATTTTCTGTAAGTTGGCTATCATACTGAAGTGCAACGACTTCCTGCCCATTGCTAATGGAATAGTGCCTTTCGAGGAAAATGGGCTGAAACGCTTCAAGAAAATTTTGGCGTTTTTCAAAAATTTCTGAGCCGTAATGTACCAACTGTTGGTCATAAATGTTCAGGGTATCTTCATTAAAGGTATTGTTGGCTGTAAAATACCTGAGCAAGGAATTGCGCTGCACCAAAACTTTGTTGTATTTGATAAGGGCTTTGAGGTAATGGGCATCGCCTTGCGAGATAACCCCGTCAACAAATTTCCTGCGGGTTTCACTTCCTTCAACGATTAAATCCCTATCGCTTGGGGAAATGATCACCAAAGGCAAGAATCCAATATGGTCACTAAATTTTTCGTAGGCTTTACCATTGCGCTTGATCATCTTTTTTTGCCCTTTTTTGGCACTCACTACCACTTTTTCAATGGAATCCTTCTTTTCATACGTACCCTCCACTACAAAAAAATCAGCCCCATGTTTGATGTTTTGAAGCGTGATAGGGTTGAAATAGCTTTTTCCAAAAGAAAGATGGTACACTGCATCAAGGACATTGGTCTTGCCAACACCATTCTTACCCACAAAACAATTGATTTTGGGGTCGAATTCAAAGGTCCGTGATTCAAAATTTTTGTAATTCAGTAAGGACAACCGCTGTAAAATCATGATTTTGAGTGGATTCTCTAAATTTTGGGATGAAGCCCATTCTTCACCCAGGGCTGGCATCAAGGAACCGCAAATTATTGATTTTTCCCTTTTAAATTGCAATAAAAATTTTATTTTTGCACCCTCAATAATGTACGAATATGGCAACCTATAAGAAACGCGGTCACAAACCGAAAACCAAAGCCGAAAAGGAAATTCAGATTGAAGAAGGAAGTAGAACGGCCGAGGTATTTAAATCGTTGGATGCTGGTGCGTCCAAAACCGAGGCATGGGCTGAAAAAAACCAGAAAGTTATTTTTGGTGTTATTGGAGCCATCGCCCTAGTGGTTTTGGGGTACATCCTTTATCAAAAGTTTTTCCAGGAACCCAAGCAAATGGAAGCTGCCAATGAAGTGTATCAAGCCAGTGCCAATTTTGACCAGGCTTTGAATTCCGTGGATACTGCGGTAAAGGATTCTCTTTTCAATATTGCACTCAATGGAAATGCCGGAAAGTATGGCTTAATTGATATTGCCGATAAATACAGCGGTACTCCAACGGGCAACTTAGCCAATTACCAAGCAGGTATTGCCTATTTGAATATGAACAATTATCAAGAAGCCATCAATTATCTGGATAAATTTAGTAGTGACGATGTAATTCTGGGCCCGTTGGCCAAAGGAGCCATTGGGGATGCGTTCACCCAGTTGAATCAACCCAACGAGGCTTATAAATACTATAAAGAAGCCGTGGCATTGAGCACGAATGATTTGACCACGCCAAGGTTTTTGCTGAAGGCTGGGGTAACCGCTCTGAATTTAGGAAATGCAGCGGAAGCTTTTGAATTCTTCAACAGGATTACCGAAGAATTCAAGGATGCTCCAGAGGCTGCAAAGGCCAAGACCTATAAGGGTCAGGCGGAAGCCATGAAATAATAGCATGGCTACGTCCAATAAAAATCTATCCCATTACGACAAGACGAGCATCCCAAACGCGAAAGATTTTCGGTTTGGGATGGTTGTTTCTGAATGGAACCCTCAGATTACGGAAGCGATGTTTCAAGGGGCATTCGATACCCTCATCGATTGCGGGGGGCTGAAGGAAAATATCGTTAGATGGAATGTTCCCGGTAGTTTCGAATTGGTATATGGATGCAAAAAGATGGCGCAAAGTTTTGATATGCTCGATGCCATTATTGCCATTGGAAGTGTAATCCAAGGCGATACCAAACATTTTGATTTTGTATGTGAAGCGGTTTCGCAAGGCATCAAGGATTTAAATGTTCAAGGAGGAATTCCTGTTATTTTTTGCGTACTTACCGACCACAACCTGCAACAAGCCATTGATCGCAGTGGCGGCAAGCACGGGAACAAGGGTACCGAGGCTGCCATTGCCGCCATTAAGATGGCCCAGCTTAAAAAGGAAGCCCGTTTTTAAACACTCTTCGTGTTAACAATTTTTAGGAAATGCTACACGGCATTGTTTTTGTTTTTGCCTAACTTTGAAAAATCGATAGTTATGGGAATATTCACAAAACGCAAGAACAAGGAATTTAGTTACTCCCCAAGGTATTACAAATCAGAAAAGGAAGGAAGCCCTTTCAGTATCGAAGGTAAGTTTGACAAGTACCGGAGGACCTTGGAAAGGAAAAAGGGCTTGAAACAACGCTTTTTGGATGCTGTCGAGGACTTTCGGGAAAATTCCGATCGAAAAACCAATCGAACCCTGTTGATTATCATCGCAATCCTGCTGCTTGGTTTCCTGTATTTAATCGATTTCGATTTATCCATTTTCACTCAATTTCCGTAAATGGCCGATTTCATTCAATTATTGCCTGACCATGTTGCCAATCAAATTGCTGCTGGGGAGGTGGTTCAACGCCCCGCTTCCGTGGTCAAGGAATTGTTGGAGAATGCCATCGATGCCGATGCTACAGAAATTATTTTGGTTTTGAAGGACTCAGGGAAAACCTTGGTTCAGGTTACCGACAATGGCAAGGGTATGAGTACAACTGATGCCCGATTGTGTTTTGAGCGGCATGCCACCTCAAAAATCAAATCGGCAGAAGATTTGTTCAATTTGCACACCAAAGGCTTTCGGGGAGAAGCATTGGCCTCCATAGCGGCTATAGCCCATGTAGAGCTCAAAACCAAAATGGAAGGAGAAGATGTGGGCACACGCATTCTCATTGAAGGAAGCGAAGTGATGGCTCAAGAGGTTGCCGTGCTTCCGAAGGGAACTACCATTGCGGTAAAAAATTTGTTCTACAACATCCCAGCACGGCGTAATTTTTTAAAGAGCAATCCTGTGGAGACCCGCCACATCATAGATGAATTTCATAGGGTAGCACTTGCCCATCCAAAGGTGAATTTTAGGATGGTGCATAACGGAAATGACGTGTTTCATTTGTCTGAAAGCAATCTGCGGCAACGAATCGTTTCCATCTTTGGGGGAAAAACCAACGAAAAATTGGTGCCCGTTTCAGAAGAAACAGACATCGTGAAAGTACATGGGTTTGTCTTAAAACCCGAATATGCTAAGAAGAGTAGGGGCGAACAGTTTTTCTTTGTGAACGATCGTTTTATAAAAAGCCCCTACCTCCACCATGCAGTGCTATCTGCTTTTGACGGACTGGTAAAATCCGACCATTACCCGGGATATTTTTTGTTTTTAGCGGTAGCGCCACATGCTATAGACATCAACATCCATCCTACCAAAACAGAGGTGAAGTTTGAGGAAGAGCATGCCATCTATGCCATGCTTCTAGCTACCGTAAAACACAGTTTGGGACAATTCAGCATTGCGCCGGTATTGGATTTTGAAAGGGATGCAAGTTTTGAAACTCCTTATGGATATTCAAAAAAAAGCCCCGTGCTCCCAGTAGTAGAGGTTGACAAGGATTACAACCCTTTCAAAAATTCTGGCACCAAAAAAAGTGCCTTCAGGAAAGAATCGAAAGAAGTTTGGGAATCGCTTTGCGTAGGCCTAAAAGATGATGATGAAGATTCCTTATCTATCACACACAATTTTGCGGTTGAAAGTGACGAGGTAACGGGCAAACTTTTTGATGATGGAACGAATGCCTTGGGAAAGGTCACATTCCAATTGCAGCAAAAGTACATTGTAACGTCCATCAAAAGTGGATTGATGATCATTCATCAAAATTTGGCACATCAAAGGATTCTTTATGAAGATTTGCTGAAAAGCATCACGGTACAGGAAGCCGTTAGCCAGCAATTATTGTTTCCCTTGTCATTGTCCTTTACAAAACCCGAAATGACTATTTTACTTTCCTTGAAAGAGCAATTGGAGCATGCCGGATTTGTATTTTCAACCTTAAAGACGAAGCAGCTGGAAATTACGGGAATCCCCGTGGGAGTAACGGAAAGTAAAGTAAGTACAATTCTGGAACAATTGTTAGCCGATTTTGAACGGGAAGTACCCGATGCTGGGTTCAATCAAAATGATTTGCTGGCGAAATCATTGGCCAAAAGCATGGCCATCAAAACTGGGGCGGTGCTGGAGCCAGAAGCTCAGGAACATTTGATCCATCAACTTTTTGCATGTAAGGAGCCCAGTTTTTCCCCAGACCAAAAGCGGGTTTTGATTACGATGGATGTAAACGATTTTGATAAAAAATTTGCGTAGATGGGCAGAATCACCGATACCGTAAAACACCTCATTATTATCAATGTGCTCTTTTTTATTGGTAGTAAAATTTTTGGCAATACAGCATTCGATTTATTGTCCCTTTGGTTTCCGGAGAATAAAAATTTCCATGTGTGGCAAATCATAACGCACATGTTCATGCACCACCCCACGTTTTATTTCCACATCATTTTCAATATGCTGGGTATTTATATGTTTGGGAGCCCTTTGGAACAAATCTGGGGTAAATGGCGGTTTTTGTTTTTCTATTTTTCCTGTGGAATTGGCGCCGTATTACTGCCTATGGCCATCGATTATTACCATTTTAGCGATTCATTGAACCTGCTTCTCGAAAATGGCTTCGATAAGGCCGAAATATTAAATGTCTTAAATAACGGACAATACGATACCCGATGGGCGGATGTATTGGGACAGGACCAACTTAATCAGTTATTAAATCTTTTCAATCAAAATTCACTTGGGGCCTCTGGTGCATTAATGGGACTTTTAGTGGCCTTTGGTATGTATTTTCCCAACGCAGCTTTGATGCTTATTTTCTTGCCCATTCCCATAAAGGCAAAGTACTTTATTCCTTTGCTTTTGGCTTACGAAATCATATCCGGATTTACAGGAGGCACCTCTTTGTTCGGAATCAATGTTGGGCACTGGGCCCACGTAGGGGGCGCCTTAATGGGGCTCGTGATTACCTACTATTGGAAAAAAAATAGCTTTAATAACCGAAGGTGGGACTGATGGCACAGGGCGGACTTACATACAAATTTCGGACTGCCGATATCCTAAGCAAAATTATCATCATTAACATCGTTCTCTTTGTGGGAATCTTTGTGGGTGCAGCCTTATTTCAAAAAAAGCCAATGGACTTGGTGCATTGGTTTGTCTTGCCCAATTCCTTCAACCGCTTCATTACTCAGCCCTGGTCTATCGTGACCTATGGTTTTTTACATGCTGGTTTTTGGCACATCCTTTTCAATATGTTGTGGCTTTTTGTTTTTGGCAAGTATGTGTTGAATTTGTTTTCCGAAAAGCGCTTTTTAACCCTTTACTTCCTTGGAACCATTTGTGGAGGGTTATTTTACATGATTTCCTACAATGTATTTCCAGCTTTTTACGGTATCAACGGAAATTTAATTGGAGCATCCGCATCGGTGATGGCTATCATGGCTTTTGCAGCTACCTATTCGCCCGACGCTCCCATTCGGATTTTAGTGATCAATCTAAAATTATGGCATGTTGCCCTCTTTTTTGTGCTTTTGGATTTATTGAGTTTGGCTACCATGAGCAACCCTGGGGGCATGATTGCCCATTTGGGAGGTGCATTATTCGGATACATTTACGCCCGCCAATTGATGCAAGGGAACGATTTGGGACGTTGGTTTGAGGCATTAATGGAAGGCGTTGCCAACCTTTTCAAACCCCAAAAAAAGAAACCCTTTAAAAAAGTTCACAGAAATCGTACAACACAATCCACTCCAAGTCGTTCTAAGGGTACAGTAAAAAGTGAGCATCAACAAAAAGTGGATGCTATTTTGGATAAAATTGGCAAGAGTGGGTATGATAGCCTCACTAAAGCCGAAAAGGATTTTCTCTTTAAAGCAGGGAAGGAACACTAACTAACCTTACATATTGCGGATGTTGCGATTTTTGGGGAAATTGTTGTTTGTAATCAACCTATTGGTTGCACTGCTCTTGTTGATTTCTTTTGTATTGCCGTATCTACCCCCCAGTGTTTTCCCAACACTTTCCTTATTGAGTCTGGCGGTTTCGCCACTCATCCTGTTGAATGTATTTTTTGCAATTTATTGGCTGCTTCGTTTTAAGAAAAGGATATGGTTTTCGTTGGTGGTGCTGGTTGTCGCCTATTTCCATTTTCAAGCTTTCTTCGAAATTTCTGCCTCGGGCGATCGGGACTCCTATGACAAAAGCCTAAAAGTGCTTTCCTACAATGTTAGGCTATTTAATGCGTACGAGAAAATACCAAAGGAAGACTCGGTTGCTAATACCCTTAAGAACTTAATTGCAACGCACCAACCGGATGTTTTGTGTATCCAAGAATATTACGCCAAGAACAAGGTCGATTTTTCTTCTTACCCATTCCAATACATTCATTTTAAGGACAGCAACCATAAATTGGGCCATGCCATATTTTCTAGGTATCCAATAATAGATCGTGGCGCGTTCGATTTCGAAGGTACTTACAACAATACCATTTTTGCCGATGTAAAAGTTGGGAACGATACCCTCCGGGTATACAACCTTCACCTGCAATCGTTGGGTATTTTGCCTACAGTTGATTTTTTACAACAGCGTGGTGCCGAAAAAATCAGGAAACGCATGCGGGAGACTTTTGTGCAACAGGAGTACCAAGTAAAGCAAGTTCTTCAGCACAAAGCGAAATGTCCCTACGAAACATTGGTTTCAGGAGATTTCAACAATACGGCATTCTCATACATTTACCAAAAACTGAAATTGGAAATGAACGATGCTTTTGAGGAACGGGGGAATGGATTGGGGGCCACGTTTTCCTTCAATCACTATCCTTTGCGGATCGATTTTATTTTGGCTTCCGAAACGATCGATTGCATCGAATTTACCACAGGAGACTACAGTTTTTCCGACCATTACCCCATCATTGCCACCTTAGGCTGGCACTAGCTACCAGGGCAATTTTTGGGTTTCCAGATAGGCAAGGGTTTCCGGGCCCAAATTGAAAAGCACATCCAATATGGAAAGATTGCTCAAAAATCCATGGTGGCTTTCCAAAACTTGTGAATAAGGACCGAAAACAATAGGGGGGGATCCCTTTGCTTCCACCAAGAACCTTAGGTCCGTTGGCAGAGGGTTTTTGAGGTATTCTTCTGTTAGTCCGTAGGAGGGGTCCATTCCAATAAGCTCGCAGAGTACTTCATATATTTGGAGGTTATGGTCCAAAAGACTTTCTACCCTTCTTTCGAATAGCGGCAGGAGGTCGTCTTCATAAAATTCGAAGAAAGGCGAAGCTCGGTAGGCAGTTTGCAGTGATTTCCAATGCTGCGCAAGCCACGGAAAATGATTTTCAACCAAAACCTCCTTCGTCTTTTGGCGCTCCCCAGTTTTGGAATGTTTTACGGGAACATTCAACGAAAGCCGTCCTTGGGCATGGGCCACGTAGGCTCTGTTCCTGTAAGTTTGCTTTTGGTAATTGTCCGCAATTTCAAAAACAACCCCTTCTGCTTGAGCCGTGGCAGCCATTAGCGAAACATTTGGGAAGTACGTAGGGTGAACCAGGACCATACTAGGCTTTGGGTTTCTTCTTTTTCCTGAAGAAGCTAAACACGAACCAAGCCGCTACCGCTATTAAAAAATACTTGAGGTAGGATACGGGTGCTCCACTTCCACCTACGGTAGTGAACATACGGTTCCAGCGAATATTTTGAGGAAATCGCTTGTACTTATCAGAGCTAAACCAAATAAACACGGGCTTTCCAACCACATGGTTGAAAGGAACATATCCCCAGGTTCGTGCGTCTTGGGAGTTATCGCGATTATCGCCCATCATCCAGTAGTAATCCATTTTGAAGGTGTATTGTGATAAGGGCTCACCGTTCAATAAGATTTGATTTCCAGATTGTGTGATGGTATTTTCAACGCCCATTTCTGCACCTTCATACACTTCGATAATTCGCTTGTAAAACGGAATGCTCTCCACGGTGATCGCTACCGTAGTTCCCGCTTTTGGAATGTAAATGGGCCCAAAGTTACTGTTGTTGAAAGGGTAGTAGGGACTGTAGGGAAAAATTTTCGATTCCCTATCGGATTCCCCTTTTGCAGCAACCTGTCGCACAAATGAATGCACCCCAGGGTAGTTTTTGAGTTTATCGACCGCCTCAGTCGTTAGCATCGCCCAATAATTAAATACTTTTGAATTGTTACCGTTATCAATGGAAATCAATCCCATTTCGGTTACATCATAGCGATCCATGAAAAGCGGAATCGGGACATTTATGGGCTTCCCTTCAGCGTTCAATTGTACTAACAATTCTGACGATTTAAAGAAGTACATGAACTGTAATTTTGCCCTATCGGGCAATTGGTTTTGTGCTCCGTTAATAAATACGTACCCGTCGCGCACTTCCAATGAATCACCCGGCAACCCAACGCACCTTTTTACATAATTGGTTTTTTTGTCGATTGGTTTGATGACACTCCCACGCATATGGTTTGGGGAAATATCGACTAGGGTGTCTACGGGCCAATTGAAGACCACAATATCGTTTCTATCAATAGATTCAAAACCTGGGAGCCGAAAATAAGGCAGTTGCGGAAATTTTTGATAGGATTTTGCTTTGGTGAGTGGAATGGTATCGTGTACCATAGGCAACGCAACAGTGGTCATTGGGGCCCGCGCTCCGTAGTGAAACTTACTTACAAACAGGTAATCTCCTACCTTAAGTGTTTTTTCCAAAGAAGAAGAAGGTATGGTAAACGGCTGCATGAAATACGTGTGGACAATCGTTGCGGCAACCACTGCAAACAAGATAGAGCTTATCCATTCCCCACCACTGGTCCGGGGTTTAAGGCTTCGATCGGGGATATGTGTTAATTTTTGGGTGTAACTTATGTAAAAGGTATATAGTCCAAAAGTGACCAATACCAGCAAGGTATCTTTTCCCTTGTTGAACCCAAAGCTGCGAATGGTTTCCACCCACACTACTGGGAACATCATTAAATTAACTATGGGGACAAACAATAGCAAGACCCACCACCAAGGCCTGTTAATGATTTTCATTAAAACAACCGCATTGTAAATGGGTAAAGCGGCTTCCCAAGCTTTTCTGCCTGCAGCTACATAAAGCTTCCAGGTTCCTAGAAAATGGATTGCTTGAACGACAAGAAAAAACAAAAACCAACCGAATAAAGTCATAATCCTTATTTTGAATGGCAAAAGTGCCAATTTTTAATTTATTTTAGGTCCAGCACATCATTCATGCTGAACACCCCTTTTTTACCCAACAACCATTCAGCAGCTATGATGGCACCCAATGCAAATCCGTCCCTGCTATGCGCTTCGTGCTTGATGCTTAGAGTATCTATGGGAGAAGAATACCGAACGGTATGCGTGCCCTTAACATCTCCTTCCCTAATAGCATGGATGGTCAGTATCTCTGGGGCTTTATGCTCCAATTCCCAATGATTTTTTTTTGAATGCTTCAAAATTTCTTCAGCAAGGGAAATTGCAGTACCGCTTGGCGCATCTTTTTTTTGGGTGTGATGGATTTCCTCAACATCGGGCCGATACTCATTCCATGGTTCCATAAGTGTGGCCAAATACCGATTCAGCATGAAAAATAGATTTACTCCAATACTGAAATTGGACGCATAAAGGAAACTTCCGTTACTGGCTTTGCATTTTTTTATGATTTGATCCCAATTTTCCAACCAACCTGTGGTTCCCGATACTACCGGTAGGGCATGCTCGATACACAGTGTGATGTTTTGTACTGCAACTTCGGGGCTCGAAAATTCGATGGCAATTTCAGCCATGTGCAATTGGCCTACTTCCAAATCGCTTCCTTTTTTGTACACAATTTGGTGTCCTTTTGCCAAAGCCAAGGCTTCTATGGTTTTTCCCATTTTTCCGTAACCAAGGAGGGCAATCTTCATTTTAAGTTGAAAGTTAGGGACAATCCATAATTGGGTTGAACACGGGTTGGGTCAATTTCAAATGAGGGTTGAAGGCTCAAGTCCTCACTAATGTTGTATTGTCTTAAGTGGGCATCCACATTAGCATCGACGATGTTCAGCATGTAGAACATCAAGGAAACAATGATACTTACGTCACGGTTTCGGCCTGCGGTCTTTTGTGCGTCTATCAATCGACTTGTTGAGACTCCCTGAAACTCGTCGTCGGTATATCCTGCCAACCTTCGTTTGTAGGCATCCCTAAACCGATTGTATTCGTCGGTGTTTTGGAGATAGAAATAAATTCCAGTACCCATGCCAGCATAAATGATTGGGATTTTCCAGTATTTTTTGTTGTAGGCTTGCCCAAGCCCTGGGAGCACAGCGGAATAGAAGGCGGCTCTGGAAGGAGCTAAGGGGTCGTACACGTCTTTTTGGGTAAGGGTGTCCCTAACAACCAACACTTTTTCTTCTTGTACTTTTAAGCTATCGGAGGATTGCGCCAATAGGGCGTGGCTTATGAGAAAAAAAAAGATATGGAATAATTTAATTCTCACTTTTAATACGGTTCAAAATACGTTGTAAGTCCGCTTCGTTTTTAAACGCAACAATCAGTTGCCCTTTGCCTTTTTCATTGGCTTTCATGGTTACTTCGGCATCCAAATAGCTGGAGAGCTGTTCACTGACCTGTTGCCCAAATGCAGGTTTTTTTATTTTTTTTTGTACCGTCTTGCTAGGAGGATTTTTGTACTGTCTTACCAACGCTTCGGTTTCGCGAACGGAAAGGGACTTGCCGAGTATCTTTTCGTAAATGTCCAATTGATCCCCAAGGTTTTCTACATTGATCAAAGCCCTTCCATGCCCCATGGAAATAAATCCATCGCGCATTCCTGTTTGGATAATGGGATCCAATTTCAGCAGGCGGAGGTAGTTGGTAACGGTAGTTCTGTTCTTTCCAACACGCTCACTCAAGGCCTCTTGCGTAATAGTTATCTCTTCGATAAGCCGTTGGTAGGAAAGTGCAATTTCGATGGGATCCAAGTCTTGACGCTGGATGTTTTCTACCAAAGCCATTTCTAGGGATTCCTGGTCATTGGCAATTCGAATGTAGGCAGGGATGGTTTCCATGCCTATCAATTTAGAGGCACGGAAACGCCTCTCGCCACTTACGAGTTGGTATTTGTTGAAATCTAACTTACGTACCGTAATGGGTTGAATGACTCCCAGTTCCCTAATGGAGGAAGCCAATTCACGCAGGGTTTCTTCGTTGAAACTGGTTCTTGGTTGAAAGGGGTTTAAGTCAATTGCATCCAGCTCCAGTTCCACGATATTCCCAACAACCTTGTCGGCATTTTTATCGGCGGCCGATTTGATATCGTTATCGGGATCTTTCAACAATGCGGACAATCCGCGGCCCAAGGCTTGCTTTTTCGTTGCTTTCGCCATAAATCCTTATGCATTTTTTTCAATGAGTTCCATTGCCAAACTTAAGTAATTATTGGCACCTTTACTAGCTGCGTCGTAACTAATAATGCTTTCCCCATAACTGGGGGCCTCGCTTAGGCGTACGTTTCGTTGGATGATGGTTTCAAAAACCATTTCATCGAAATGCTTTTTTACTTCTTCCACAACTTGGTTGGAGAGCCGTAACCGAGAATCGTACATGGTGAGTAAGAGGCCTTCAATGTCTAAATCCGGATTGTGGATTTTTTGTACACTTTTGATGGTATTGAGTAGTTTTCCGAGGCCTTCCAGTGCAAAATATTCACACTGTATGGGAATGATAACCGAGTCGGCTGCCGTGAGGGCGTTTAAGGTAAGTAACCCTAACGAAGGTGCACAGTCAATAAGGATGTAATCGTAGTTTGGTTTTAGGTTAACGATTGCCTTTTTGAGCATGGATTCCCGCTCTTCCTTGTCCACGAGTTCTATTTCAATAGCAACCAAATCAATGTGGGCCGGTATTAACTGCAAATTTGGGGAGTTGGTGGGAATAATGGCTTCTTGGGCAGTAATGGTATGCTCCAATAATTGATAAGTCCCCCTATCGACATTTTCAACCTCAATCCCTAGGCCCGAAGTGGCATTTGCTTGGGGGTCGGCATCGATCAGAAGCACTTTTTTTTCAAGAACACCCAAAGAGGCAGCCAAGTTAACCGAGGTAGTTGTCTTACCTACACCTCCCTTTTGATTAGCAATAGCAATAATTTTACCCATGCAATTCCTACAAAATTTAAAGGTTAAAAATACGATTAATTACGGGCTTTGAAAATCCAACTTGTTAACAAGAAGTGAACAATTACAAAGGTGAAAAAGGCGGCTATTTTTCCTTTTTGGAGCGGATCATGGCTTCCAGCATATCCCACATGGGCTCCGGAACAGCCTCCAGCAAATTGAATTGCCCAGCACCCTTTAACCACTCACCACCGTCAATGGTTATGACCTCCCCGTTGATGTAAGCCGAAAAGTCGGATACAAGGTAAGCAGCCAAGTTGGCCAACTCTTGGTGGTCCCCAACCCTTTGCAAAGGTACTTTTTTTGCTAAATCGAATTTTTCCTTTAAATCTCCGGGCAGCAATCGATCCCATGCACCCTTGGTAGGAAAAGGCCCAGGAGCAATGGCATTAAACCGCATGCCATATTTGGCCCATTCCACGGCTAGGGACCGCGTCATGGCCAAAACACCAGCCTTGGCTGTGGCGCTGGGCACTACATAGGCCGATCCGGTCCAGGCGTAGGTGGTTACAATGTTTAGGACTGTCTTGTTGGTCTCCTTTTTTTCAATCCAGTGTTTCCCGAAGGCGAGGGTGCAGTTTTTGGTGCCTTTTAAAACAATGTCGATGATGGTATCGAAAGCATTGGATGAGAGGCGCTCCGTTGGTGAAATAAAATTTCCTGCTGCATTGTTGAGCAGCACGTCTACTTTTCCAAACCTTTCGATAGAAGCCAAGACCACTTGTTCTACTTCATTGTAGTGCCGAACGTCACATGCCACCGGCAAGACTGAACCTCCGGTTTGGGATTCCAGTTCGGCTTGGACGGTTTTCAGTTTTTCAAAATTTCTGGAGGTGATGACTACATTTGCACCCAGTTCCAAGAAATAGGCAGCCATGGCTTTTCCCAAACCACTTCCACCTCCAGTAACGACAATCGTTTTGTCTTTTAGCGCATCATCGCGCAGCATTTTATCTTTGTAATTCATTTCAAAATTGTTGAATGGTAAAAGTACGGATTACTGTATTAGAAACCTTACAACGAAAGGTTAAGTTAATTTCATATAAATGGTTTTGAACCAGATCTTGAACAAAGGATCCAAAAAAGTGATTTTTTGATTGAACGTATCGATAATTTCCTTTTGTACCAAAGCTTCTTTTGAGCGAATAACACTTGCAGACGAAGACAAGCCGTATTTTTTGATCGTTGCTTTTCCTGTCAATTTTTCTTCTCCCAGTGCAATGGCTTTCAAAAGGTTTAATTGGAGGTTGGAAAGACCGTCCAGTTCTTTGCTGAAGATGAGGTCGTATTGATCGAGGAGGTTTTTAAGACCAAGATCGATTTCGGTTTGCGTACAGGTTTCCTTGGTCACCGTCCAAACCGAGTTGGCCAGTTGCTGAACAAAGTAAGGATGGTTGTCTACGGTTTTTGCTATGCTGGCAGCGAGTTTGGGAAGTATTTTTTTTCCTGTTTTCCGAAAACGGCTCGCGATATACTTTTTCCAGTGCTCATTGTCAATTTTTGAGAGAAAAAGAATTTCCCCAAATTTGTAGAAGGGCATCGATTTTTTTTCGAAGATCTCGGCCATCATGTGCTGCTTGCTTCCATAAATGGCATAGGAACAATGCTGATGTGTTTGCCAATAGGCCCGTAGTTTTTTCTGAAAATCCAACGAATCATCGAAATGGGCAATGTTTTGAAATTCGTCGAGGCATACGACCAAATGAATTCCTTTTTGTTGCGAAATGACTTCGGGAAGGTTCAGGATTTCTTGCGGGTCTTTTTGAACCTCCTCCCAATCCAAGGAAATTGAAAAGTCTTGGGTGGGATCTGTTCCAAAACTGAATCTTGGGATAAGGTGCTTGAAAAACGCTTTGGCTTGTTCTAAGCGCTCCTCCCACTTGGAATAAGAGGTTTTGATGATTTCGGAAGCAAAATATTCATAAAATTCCCTTTCGTTTCGCGTTTTGAACAGATCGATGAAACAGAACTTGATTTTTGGGTTTTTGCGTTCCAATTCTTTTGCTATCTTGAAGAAGAGCGATGATTTACCCCAGCGTCTTGGGGAGATAAGGGTAACATTTATTTTAGACATCAGCAATGACGAAATTTGTGCAATTTCGTTTTCGCGGTTTACAAAAAAATCTTCCGTAACCAGTTTACCGTACTTAAAGGGCAATCGATTTTCCATAGGGTAAAACTAGTAACAAAAAAGTTAGTAACAAAATTGTTAGTTATGTATTTAATATCGAAAAAGGGGTTGCTAGGCTTTGTTGGTATCCAGTAAGATTTCCAAAATTTCAATGGCAGCATCACTTATTTTGGTTCCTGGTCCGTAAACCGCTACTGCACCTGCTTTAAAAAGAAAGTCA
Organism: Flavobacteriaceae bacterium UBA6268; assembly: GCA_002440705.1. Taxonomy (GTDB): domain Bacteria; phylum Bacteroidota; class Bacteroidia; order Flavobacteriales; family Flavobacteriaceae; genus DJVA01. Next base: position 113,697 of record DJVA01000049.1, read on the forward strand.
TAATCCTGTGGAGGTATCACACCTCCAACGATGACCATAATATCGTCACGCCCCAATTTTTTGAGGGCCTCAATTACTTGTGGCACTAAGGTTTTATGCCCTGCCGCCAATGAAGATACCCCTAAAATGTGGACATCATTTTCCATGGCTTGTTTGGCAACTTCGTCCGGAGTTTGAAATAAAGGGCCTATGTCAACATCAAAACCTACATCGGCATAACCGGTAGCCACAACCTTAGCCCCGCGATCGTGGCCATCTTGTCCCATTTTTGCAATCATGATCCGGGGGCGGCGGCCTTCTTCTTTTGCAAATTGATCGGCCAGCATCCTTGCTTTTTCAAAACTGGGGTCTTTTTTGATTTCTTTACGGTACACGCCGCTAAATGTTTTTATTTGCGCTTTGTAGCGGCCAAACACTTTTTCAAGGGCATCGCTTATTTCTCCCAAAGTGGCCCTTTCCTTGGCGGCTTCAACAGCTAAAGCTAATAAATTTCCATCACCTGTTTCTGCACATTGGGTTAAATTTGAGAGGGCCTTTGCTACACGAACTGAATTTCGGGATCTCTTAATCCGCTCAAGTCGTGCTATTTGCTCTTTGCGAACTTTTTGATTGTCTACATCTAAAATTTGCAAAGGGTCTTCCTTTTTCAACCGGAATTTATTTACTCCTACAATAATGTCTTGTCCACTGTCAATACGGGCTTGTTTTCTGGCAGAGGCTTCTTCAATGCGCAGTTTGGGGATTCCTTTTTCGATGGCTTTGGTCATACCACCCAAGGCTTCGATTTCTTGAATCAATCCCCAGGCTTTCTGTACAAGATCGTTCGTCAATTTTTCAACATAAAAACTTCCTGCCCAAGGATCTACCGTGCGGGTAATTTGTGTTTCTTCCTGAAGGTAGATCTGTGTATTGCGCGCAATACGGGCTGAAAAATCGGTGGGGAGTGCCAAAGCCTCGTCCAAAGCATTGGTATGCAAGGACTGCGTACCGCCCAATGCCGCAGCCATGGCCTCAATGCAGGTTCGGGCTACGTTGTTGAATGGATCCTGCTCTGTTAAGCTCCACCCACTAGTTTGGCAATGAGTGCGAAGCGCCAAAGATTTTTCGTTTTTGGGATTGAATTGTTTTACCAATTTGGCCCAAAGCATCCTAGCGGCTCTCATTTTGGCAATTTCCATGAAATGATTCATTCCAATGGCCCAAAAAAATGACAAACGGGGGGCAAAGCTATCGATGTCCATTCCAGCGGCCAACCCAGTGCGTATGTATTCTAATCCGTCGGCAAGGGTATACGCCAATTCAATATCACAGGTAGCACCGGCTTCCTGCATGTGGTATCCCGAAATAGAGATGCTGTTGAATCTAGGCATGTACTTACTGGTGTACTTGAAAATGTCACTGATGATTTTCATAGAAGGAGTAGGAGGGTAGATGTAGGTATTTCGGACCATAAACTCTTTTAGGATGTCGTTTTGGATGGTTCCGGAAAGCTTTTCTGTGGAAACGCCTTGTTCTTCAGCAGCGACAATATAAAATGCCATGATGGGCAAAACGGCACCGTTCATGGTCATGGAAACACTCATTTGGTCGAGGGGAATTTGATCGAAAAGGATTTTCATATCCTCCACAGTGTCTATGGCCACACCCGCCTTCCCAACATCGCCTTCCACCCTAGGGTGGTCGCTATCGTACCCTCGATGGGTTGCCAAATCAAAAGCAACAGACAGTCCTTTTTGACCCGCAGCCAAGTTTCTTCGATAAAATGCATTGCTGTCCTCCGCTGTTGAAAAGCCGGCATATTGCCTGATGGTCCATGGGCGCTGTACATACATGGTAGAATAAGGCCCCCGAAGAAAGGGAGGTATTCCCGCTGCATAACCCAGGTGTTCCAGATGCTCGATGTCTTTATTGGAATACCTTGACTGGATAGAGATACCCTCGGCCATTTCCATCGCCTTATTCGTACTCTTTTTTTTGGACTCTTCTTTTTTTAAGGTTAGCTTTTGGAGGTCTTTTCGTTCCATTTTAAGGGGTATTGGTGAAATCAAAATCCAATAAGTGCTGGTAATACCCATCCAGCATCAAAAACATGGCTAAGTATTCGTCCTGTATGATCATCATTACATTTTGCCGCATAGGTTCGGCAATAATCTGTGGCGAAAAATAGTTTTCGTCACGCAGTATCTGAAGCTTTTCGCGAAATGCATCGTCTTTAATACTGGTTAACAAGCAGTTAACGTATTCATTATCATAATTAAGGTGCGCCCCGCTCTTCTCAAAATCCCAGAGGCTTTTGTTTTCCTTCAATTTTTGCAATAAGTCCAAGGAATGTTGGGAAACAATTTCCTTGAAGGGAGCAGTGCCTTCCAAACCCCTATATACAAACTGCATATAGCCTTCAATGTAATAGGAAGGGGTGCCTTCGCGGTAATCGGAATACTTGTTGTAGTACTTAGCAATGTCTTCCTGAAAACTATAAAGGGCTTCGTGCATTAGGGCCTTGTCCGCTCCGGGGCAGTCTACTTTTTGCGGTTTATCCTGAAAGCGATATTTCAGGGGTTGTTCGCATCCGCCCAAAAAAACACTGAGAATTAAAAATAGTATGAATTTATTGTTTTTCATGTTCCAATCGTTCTTTTTCAATGGCTTCGGAAAGTCTTTTCTCCAAAATAGGGGTTATGATGGTTTTTCTGGCTTGGGTTTTTAAAAAGGGATACAATTCCAATTCGTCTTTCATGCAGTCCTTAGGATTTTGGTATTTATTGGTTCCAACAAGAACCAGTTTTCCTTCGTCAAAAAATACCTGTTCTTTTTTGGCACTTTCTTTTATTTTTTTCTGGATAATACCTTCCTTCAGTTGTTTTAGAAAACCGCCCCCTTTTTCAATGTTCTTGAACAGCTCCAGTGCTTTTTCAGAGAGCTCTTGAGTTAATTTTTCAATATAAAAACTTCCATCTGCTGGGTTGGAAACCAGGTCAAAATAGCTTTCGGCTTTTAAAATCAACAATTGGTTTCTTGCAATGCGTTCGCCAAATTCATTGCTTTTGTGGTACAAAGAATCATACGATACGGTGGCAATTGTATTGGCTCCACCCAGAACTGCACTCATGTTTTCGGTAGTCGTACGCAAGAGGTTTACATTATAATCGTAAAGGGTTTTGTTGCGTTTACTGGGAAATGTAACAATGTGGCAATTTGTATCCACTCCACAGGCGGAAGCCAAAGCCGCATATACAACTCGAAGTGCCCTAATTTTGGAGAGTTCAAAAAAATAATTGCTGCCAATAGCTACGGTAAAAACCATTTTAAAATTGGGGGTAAGCAGTTTTTTTTGGTGAAGGTGATTGAGGTACTCCTGTGCGTGTGCCAGGGCATAGGCCACTTGCTGCAGGCTATTGGCCCCAGCATTTTGATACAAGGCAAGGTCGACCCCCAGAAGCCACTCCTCCTTTTGGTTGCTTACGAGGGATTCCAACACCTCCCAATCCTGCTCCATGGAATGGAACCAATTTCCGGTTTTGGCAAGATGGCGTATGGGATCCAGTCGGTAAAAGACCCCTGCTTTTTTGGAACGAAGGTAATTGTCCAGAAGCAGGTAAAAGTCCGAATCCAAAAAGTCCAATTGAAGATAGATTGGGGTATCACCGAATGGAAAATCATTCAATACGACCTTGGGATCAAAAGGTTTTTCCGCAATTAGGAATATGGCCGAAGTGCCTCTCTGGCACGCATCCAAAATCAAGTGGTTAACCTTATGCGCGTCGTCTACAAAAAAAGATTGGGCAATGCGCCAAGTGTCGGGTTGCCCCGGGACCGTTAAAAAGCCATCTTTAAACTCCTCAGGATGGTAAAATGGGCGCACCTGAATGCCTTCCAAACCCTGCCAGACAAGAGCATCGTTGTAATCGGCTCCCTTTAGGTCCATTTGTATCTTTTGTTTCCATTGGGAAGCCGTAACGGGATTGAAAGCATCAAAAAGGGATTCACTCATTTTGTTTGTTTTTTGGGATACTATCCTCGTGCTCGATAATGTAAATATCCTCGTTTTCTTTTTTCAGGTAAAATTTTTCCCGTGCATATTTTTCCATTTCATTGCTATCCTCCATTTTCTGGAGAAATTCTTTCCCTTCCTTGATATCTTTTTGGTAAAGTTGCTTGCTTTTTTGGAGGGTTTCGATGTCGTCGTTAAGTTCCTTGTGTATGAAGTATGAATTGGTGTCAAAAAAAACCATCCATACAATGAAAAAAATAAGGATCAATACATATTTGTTGCTAAAAAAGCGGATCCATTTGTTTTTTTTCAATGCGGAAATCTTCATGGTTCTTGTTATGACAGGCGTTGGTGTATGATGTTTTGTATCAGTTTTACGGCAACGGTGTTGTAACGGTTGGTAGGAATAATGATGTCTGCAAACTCCTTGGTGGGTTCAATAAACTCCATGTGCATGGGCTTAAGGGTGCTTTGATAGCGGCTTAGCACTTCATTTAGGTCCCTCCCTCTTTCTGATATGTCCCTTTTAAGTCTGCGGATAAGCCGCTCGTCACTATCTGCATGCACAAAAAGTTTTACATCAAACATCTCCCTAATATCGGGATGAGTCAAGATAAGGATGCCTTCCACAATGACCACCTTTTTTGGGTAGGTCTTAATGGTATCGGAAGTACGGTTGTGCTCCACAAAGGAATATACCGGCTGGTCAATGGGATTTCCCTTTCGGAGTTCTTTTAAATGTGCCACCAACAGCTCAAAATCGATGGCTTGTGGATGGTCAAAATTGATTTTTACACGCTCCTCATAGGACAAGTGACTCGTATCCTTGTAATAAGAATCTTGGGAAATAACACATACTTCGCTCTCGGGAAGTTCCTCAATAATTTGTGAAACCACAGTGGTTTTACCACTTCCGGTGCCACCGGCTATACCAATGATAAGCATCGTGAATACTTTAAAGCAAAGGTACTAATGAAAAAGCTAAATGGGACATGTATTCGGGAAAATTAGCCATCTGGTCCATTGTGGTGTTTTTTCATTAGGAAAGTTAAGGAACCGTACTATTTCTCTATCGTTTCAAAAGCGCTGAATGTAAATTTCAGTTGGGAATTCTTTTAAACTGTTTATGATTAATGTCATAGTTTGCCTGTAGTTCCACCCCTAGTTTTGTGTCAGAAAATAATTTCTAAAACCAACAACCATGAAGAAAATACTCCCTATCTGTTCGTTCTTGATTTTCTTCAACGCATTTTCACAGACAGAAACTGAAACCTCCGGTACTATGGAGGCAACCAGCAAATCTTTGATGCTGGATTCAGGAGGATCAAAATTCATTATCAAAGGGACCTCTTCCTTGCACGATTGGGAGATGGTTTCCGAGAGTTTTAAGGGATCCATTGCCTATGAAGGAAATCCAGACCAACTTTCCCTCAAGGAAATCCGCATTACCGTTGGGGTAAAATCCTTAAAAAGCGGCAAGCGCATCATGGACAACAAATGCTACGATGCCTTGAAGTACGAAACGAACCCCAACATTGAGTACCGTTTTGTAAGCGTAGGTTCTTTAAAGCCTTCAGGAAACCATACCTACACAGCAACTTTAAACGGTACGCTAACCATTGCCGGCAAGAGTAAAAGCGTGCCTATTGATGTAACCATTTCGGTTTCTGAAAACCAATTGGCCATCAAGGGGGCAAAACCTTTAAAAATGACCGATTTTGACGTGGAACCCCCAACCGCTTTGTTGGGAACCCTCAAAACAGGAGACGACATTGTAATAGACTTTAATTTAAACTACCGATAACCATGAAAACTTTATTCAAAAATCTAACTATTATTGCCATGCTCATGATTGTTTCCATGAGTTATGGACAAGACAAACGCAGTTTGAACAATTACAGGGAGCCTAGCAAGGATGGCATCAATGTGTTCGAAGCTCCTAAAGATACTGCCGTAAACAAACCTTTTGAAGGTGTAAAAGTACGTGTTGGCGGATCTTCTGCCCTACAATTCCAGGCTATTGATCATGAAAATGCTTTTGATCCAGATACTGCAGGCGAAGGTGAATTGCCATTGAAAGAGTTAAGTTCCAACTTTAACCTGGCTACTGCCAATTTGGATTTGGACGTACAACTGCATGATGGTTTGCGCATGCATTTGCGAACCTATCTTTCTTCTAGGCACCACCCAGAACCTTATGTAAAAGGCGGTTATTTGCAAATTGATAACTTGAATTTCATTCAAGAGGGAACACTTGCCGAGTTGATGAAGTATGTTACTGTGAAAGTAGGGCACATGGAAGTGAATTATGGTGACATGCACTTCCGTCGTTCCGATAACTCCTCTGCACTTTATAATCCTTTTGTAGGAAACAGCATCTTGGATGCTTTTACTACCGAAGTGGCCGGTGAAGTGTATTTCCGTAGCAACGGATGGATTGCCATGGCTGGGTTGACCAATGGTAAATTGAACCAAGCCCCAGACAATCCTAAAAAAACCTCGCCTTCTGTTGTGGCTAAATTGGGATATGACAAACAAATCAACGAAGATTTGAGGGTCCGAATTACAGGTTCTATTTACAACACCGCTCAAGCTGCTAGGGTATATCTATACTCTGGAGACCGTGCTGGAGCTCGTTATTATCTAGTACTTTCCGAAGAAGATGCTTCTGCTTCAGAAGATTTCCGTACCGGTCGTTTCGATCCTGGCTTCCGAAATGAAGTGACTGCCATCATGTTCAACCCTTTTATCAAATACAAAGGTTTGGAATTCTTTGGAATGTATGAAACGACCACAGGTCGTTCCGACAGCGACTTGGACAGCAGTGGCAACCAATTGGATCGTAACTGGAACCAGATTTTGGTTGAATTGTTGTACCGTTTTGGAAACAATGAAAACTTCTACATCGGTGGACGTTACAATACCGCAAGTGGCCCAATGGTTCCTGATGGAGACGATGTAACCATCGACCGTATCAATGTGGGCTTTGGAGCTTTCCTAACCAAAAATATACTTTTCAAAGTAGAATATGTGAGCCAAAAATATGATGGTTTTGGTACAGGAAGCGTCTACGATGAAGGAAAATTCAGCGGAGCCGTTGTGGAATCCGTGATTAGTTTCTAACCAAAAAACTAGCAATCAAAAGGCCGCATTTGCGGCCTTTTTTGTTTTTATTTGGGTACCAATCGAAAAATGCCCCTGCCTTCAACCGCCACATATATAAAGCCATCCGGGCCCATTTTTACGTTTCGTACCCTACCAATGTCTTCTGCAATTTTTTCACGACCAATCACCTTATTCCCTTTAAGGTGCAGTAATTCAACATAATTGAACTTTAGGGAGCCTACGAGTAAATCCCCTTTCCAATCGGGAAATTGGTTTCCAGTAATAAAGGCCATTCCGCATGGGGCGATGGAAGGCACCCAATAGTGAATGGGTTGTTCCATACCGGGGTGTGAAGTTTCACTGGTTATGGGGGTGCCACTGTAATTAACACCGTAGGTAATGACAGGCCAACCGTAGTTTTTCCCTTTTTCGATGATGTTGATTTCATCCCCACCTTTCGGACCGTGCTCGTGTTCCCAAATGGTTCCAGTGATGGGATGTTTTGCCAAGCCTTGGGGATTACGATGTCCGTAGGAATAAATGGCCTTTTTTGCATTTGGCTGATTGACGAATGGGTTGTCTGGTGGGATCCTGCCATCATCCAGCAAGCGGTAAATTTTTCCACAATCCCTAGTGATGTCCTGAGGGTTTTCATCCCTATTACCACGTTCCCCTATGGAGAAGTAGAGGTACCCTTCGTTATCGAATGCAATCCGGGAGCCGAAATGTAGCCCTGTGGTGGAGTTGGGTTCAGCTTTGTAAAGCGATTGGATTTCGGTAAGGGCATTGTTTTTTAACTTAGTGCGAATCAATTTGGTATTTCCCCCTTCACCGGACCCTTCCTTGCTACTGTAAGTAATGTAGATCCAACCATTTTCGCTATAGTTTGGGTGTAACTTGAGGTCCATAAGCCCTCCTTGCCCTCTTAAATAAACTTCTGGAACATTGGAAACCTTGGTTTTTATGTCATTTCTGAAAAGCATAATTTCCCCTTTCTTTTCGGTAATCAATAAGCTGCCATCAGGTAACCAATCCATGCCCCAAGGATTGTTTAGGTTGTCTACTACTTTTTCAATTGAATAGCCACGCGCAGCAGGCTCTTTAAGGGCTATTTCTGTTTTGTTGTTGGGGTTTTGGCAACTAATGGCGATTATGGGAATACTGAAAAAAATCGACAGGTTTTTCATGGCAAATTCTTTTTCAAAAGATACTAAGTTTTGTTTGTATAAAAAATAAAAGGGATATATTTGCAGTCCAAATTTCGGGATGTGGCGCAGCCTGGTAGCGCACACGCATGGGGTGCGTGGGGTCGCTGGTTCGAATCCAGTCATCCCGACCAAGAAAAAGCTGAACAAAGGTTCAGCTTTTTTTTTTGAACAAGGCTGAAACTTGTTTCGAGCCGCAGTGAAAAC